>NZ_JARBDD010000011.1:0-168332 GCF_036577665.1 Gulosibacter sp. GYB002
TCACCGCGCTGCAGCTTGACATGAAGTAGGCGAACGTCGATGTTCGACCGGTTCCGGAAGCCGCGCACCGTTGAGCTGCATGTTCGTTTGACTGCCCGGCTCCAGCCGGTTCACCGACATGAGCTTGAGGATGCCCTCGTTGAGTTTTGTCAAGAACAGGGATGGGGCGTCGCTGTGGTTGGCGGCGGCACCGTATTCAACAAGCAAGCCGGTGAAGTCGAGGCCGCCGACATCGAGCTGCAAGTTGAAAGCGCGCATCTGGTACCGGAGGTTCTCGAGGTGTTGGGTGCGATGCTCGCACCCAAAGGTTCAACCTGGAGTCTCGGCGACGAGGACGATCCAAAGCCGTTCGGCACCATGGAGGGACTGGCCCTCTACCTCAACGACACCGACCTGCCCGAAGAGGTGTATGCATCCACCAGTGCCGGGGAGGTTTACGACGAGTGCACGCGTCTCATCCAGGGCATCGGCCGGATTAATTCCCACCTGGAACTCCCTGAGGAGACCGTGCTCTACATGTACGGCCAGAGCTTTGAGGAGATGCGCGAGCGCATCCAGCCGTTCCTGGACAGCTACCCGCTGTGCGCGCGCTGCCGCGTCGTGCAGATCGCGTAGCCGCATTTGACCGGCCGGCGGCAGGTGCTCGGTGTTAGTAGGCGGCTCGGTGTTAGTTGGCGGCGGCTCGGTGTTAGCTGACGGCTAGGTGTCGAGCGAAACCTGGTCGTAGGGTGCATCCTGCAGCAGCAGCCAGGCGAATGCCCGCTGCCGCTCGATAAGCACTGACTTCTGCATGCCGTCAAACTCGAACCGGTCTCCCGGCTGCCCCTGACGGTACTCCTGGTCAACGGCATACCAGCGGCATGAATAGGTGATTTCCCACGCATCGCACAGCTCGCCCAGCTCGCGAAGCTGGGGCTGATTGGTGGCCACGGCAGTCTCCAACGCGTCCTTGAGTGCGGACACATCGGCGGGCTGCAGCTCATACGGATCCATCGGCACGAGCCCGAGCGCCCCGGCGAGCGTGTGGGCGGCCACGAATCCCCACGAGTGATTGAGCGCCTTCGATCGCAAATCGTCCGACCATTTGCCGCCGCCGCGAGCTTCGGCAAGCAGCTGTTCGAGGAACTCCGCCTCGGTTTCGGTGACCTCCCCGCTGCTCTGCAGATCGACCACATCATCCAGATCAATGCTGTCGCCGCGGTAGATTTCTTCGCTCAGACCAGCGACTACCGCGAGCACCACCGCACGGTTCAGAACCTCGGCCGGGTCGGCCGGGGTGAGTTCGACCTCGGAGCGCACGGGCGGGAGGTGACCGGGGACGATCACGCCGCGTTCGGCGAGCTGACTGCGAACCTGGTCGCGGCGGTGGAGGGATGCACCGGTACGCGGGACCACGCCGCCTGCGTCCGGGTCGAGGAGGTCGCGACCCTGCGCATCCCGAACGCTGCCGTCTGGCAGCACAAAAATGGCGTTGGCCTGGGCCGCCCAATCGGCGAACTCGCGCAGGTCGGCAGCGGAATAGTTATCGGGCCGTTCAAAGCGGTACTCGATTTTGACGGCGCGGATGTGCTGGATGAGGGCGTACAGCTGCGGCGTCATCCCGCCGAAAGCCTCCCAGCCGCGCTCGGCCACGTAGTTTTCCAAACCGCTCAGGTTCAGGATGAAAGCGTGCGCGTCTTCCATGCTTTCCATGGTTGCGAGCGAGTAGAACGAGGTCGGTGCCGAACCGGTCTCACCCGGGGCAGCATTGCCGGAGAACGGCACGGGATGCGCAACAGTCGCGAAGGCGGTCAACACGATGCTCATGCGCAGCACACTACGTTGCCGGGTTAACCAAATCTTGGGATGCGTGCGGAGCTCGGATCCCGAGCTGCGCTCACGCTCGCGCGCTTCACGACGCCCCGAGCGCGCTTCACACTCACCACACCCACCACGCGCCCCACCACGTCCACATCCGCGCATTTCACGATGCTCTGAGCGGGTTTTGTGTGGGTTCGCGTCAAATGTATGTGGCAGAACACACACATTTGACGCGAACCCACACACAAGGCGGTGAGCGGCGCGGATGCGGCGCGCGGAGCGGATGCGGCGAACGCGCGGCAGCGCGGAGACGGTGAGCGGTGAGCGCGGAGCGGATGCGGCGCACGATCGTGACGCCACGGATGCTCGCTGGAAAACAAGAAACTTCCGACCGAAGGGCCGGAAGTCATTTGCTGGGGTACCTGGACTCGAACCAAGAACAACTGAACCAGAATCAGCCGTGTTGCCAATTACACCATACCCCAAGGGCTGCCACCCTCTCGGGCGCACCAGACGAGCTTATCCCACCAGAGCCGCATATGGCAACTTGTCGCGCAGACAAATCACCAGCAGCCACCACTCGGCACAAATAACCGCCACCACATGCGCCAGGCAGCCCGTGCCGACCGCGCCGGAAGTTGCGTCTACCGCCCGCTAAAACCCGATCGCATCCCGATGCGCGGCAATCGCGGTGCGCGCCCCCTTGCCCGCCGAAATAATCAGCACTTCGGGCCCGGGTGCGGTGAGCTCTCCGGTGGCATAGAGGTTGGGCACGGCCGTGCGACCAAAATTATCGGCCGCCACGAACCCGTCCTCGGTCAGCGGCGGACGCAGCTCTTCGTCGAGGAAGCCGAGGTTCGCGACGAACCCGTTCAGCACAAAGGCCGCATCCACCGGTGTGATTTCACCGTCAACCGTGCGAATCCCGGTGAGATCAGCCCGCTCGCCCACCACATCCTCAATTTCGCGACGGTCAACGATCACCCCGCGCTCGCGCAAGAGCTGCGCATCCGCCTCACTCACCTGCTGTTCGGATGCGAACAGCACCACATGCGAACCGATGCGCGCGAGCTGACCGGCGCGATAGGCAAGCGTTTTTGCCTCCGGAACACCAAACACCGCGATGCGCGCGCCCTTACGGTTCCAGGCGTCGCACACCACGCACGAGTGAATGTGGGTGCCGTAATAGGCGCGCAGCGATGGCAATTGCGGATGGACCTCGCGCAGGCCGGTCGCCAAGATGACTCGTTCGGCCCACACGTGACGGTTCCGGGTGCCGCGTACACCGGATGCGGCAATCTCAAAACCATCACCGCTGCGGCTCACCCGCGTGACATTTGCAAACTGAATCTCGGCCGTCTCGTACTCCTCCACCGAAGCTCGCCCGGCAGCCCGCAGCTCGTTCGGCGGGATATTGTCACGTGACAAAAAGCCGTGCGCTTCGAGCGTTGCCGAGTGGCGCGGTCGGTTGCTATCGAGCACCAGCACCCGGCGCAGCTGCCGCGCAAGCAATAGCGCTGCCTGCAGCCCCGCGGGACCGCCACCAATTATGACGACTTCGTAGCGGTCGTCGGCGGCGAACTCGGTTGCGTCGGTCACGTCAGACTCCTATCGGTGACATAGCGGGATGCTGCAGGCAGCGCGAAAAATTAGCCGAGCTGTTCCGTGAGCTTGGCGAGGCGGGCGAGCGTGGCCTCACGGCCGAGCAGCTCCATCGACTCAAACAGCGGCGGCGAAATCCGGCGCCCCGAGATCGCCACACGTGCCGGGCCGAATGCAAGCCGCGGTTTCAACCCCAGCTCGTCAATCAGCTTGGCCCGCATTGCCGCCTCGATCGCCTCAGTGTTCCAATCGGCCAACTGCTCGAGCGCCTCGCTGGTGGCGCGCAGTGTGTCAGCAGCGCCATCCTTCAGCGTCTTGAGCGCATCCTCGCGGTATTCGAGGTCTTCGGTCGTCTCAAACAGGAAGGCAATCAGCTCGGGGGCTTCGCGCAGCAGCTGCATCCGTTCTTGCACGAGCGGCGCGACCGCGAGCACCGTGGCGCGCTGGTCATCGGTAATCGGATCGCTCACCACACCGCTTGCAACCAGGTACGGCTCAAGGCGCTGCGCGAAATCGGCAAGTTTGAGGCGACGCACGTGTTCACCATTAATTGCTTCGGCCTTCTTGAGGTCAAAACGTGCCGGGTTCGGGTTGACGTCGTGCACGTCGAAGGCCGCGCACATCTCGTCCATCGTGAACACATCGCGGTCGGGCGCGATCGACCAGCCCAGCAGCGCCAGATAGTTGAGCAGGCCCTCGGGCACGAAGCCACGGTCGCGGTGGTGGAAGAGGTTCGATTCGGGGTCGCGCTTTGAAAGTTTTTTGTTCCCCTCGCCCATCACGTACGGCAGGTGGCCGAAGCGCGGGATGAATTCGGCAACACCAACCTGATAGAGCGCGTGATAGAGGGCGATCTGTCGCGGAGTCGACGAGAGCAGGTCTTCACCGCGCAGCACGTGGGTGATGCCCATGAGCGCATCATCGACGGGGTTTACGAGGGTGTAGAGCGGCTTACCATTGGGCCGCACGACCACGAAGTCGGGGAACGAACCGGCCTTAAAAGTGATTTCGCCACGCACCAGGTCGTCAAATGACAGATCGGTGTCGGGTACGCGCAACCGCAGGCTCGGCTGCCGACCCTCGGCCCGATAGGCGGCCCGCTGCTCTTCGGTGAGGTCACGCTCAAAGTTGTCGTAGCCCTGACGTGGGTCACGACCGTTGGCAATATTGCGGGCCTCAATTTCTTCGGCCGTTGCGAACGACTCGTAGAGGTAGCCGGCGCCCTTGAGCTTTTCGATGACCTCGGCATAGATTTCGCCGCGCTGCGACTGCCGGTAGGGGCCGTGCTCACCGGCAGCATCGATGCCCTCATCCCAGTCGAGCCCCAGCCAGCGAAGCGCCTCGAGAATCATCTCGTAGCTTTCTTCCGAGTCGCGTTCGGCATCGGTGTCTTCGATGCGGAACACGAGCGTTCCGCCGGTGTGCTTGGCGTAGGCCCAGTTAAACAGGGCGGTACGGATCAGCCCGACGTGCGGTGTGCCGGTCGGGGATGGGCAGAAACGAACACGAGTATCTGCGCCGGCGGCCTCGGTCACGGGCGCGAGTGAAACTGCAGTCATGATGACTCCAGTCTAGGCCGCGGCAGATTGGGAAAGGGGTCGCGCACTCCAGTCAGCTCCGGTTAGGCTCATCCGCTGAGCCGTTCAGACGCAACTTTTGTCGCATCCCAAATCATTAGCTGGGTGCTACTGACGGTTTCCTAACGCTTCGTAAACTGCCGATGTGAACCGACAATCCCCCAGTATCGACCCCAGCCTGACAGCCGATTCACTCCCTGACAGCGTTCACGGATGGCGCCGCAAGATCGGCGAATTTGTGTTGTCTTCGACCGTCCAGACAGTCGTCCTGGTGCTCATCATCGTTAATGCGGTCGTGCTCGGGTTGCAGACCTCGCCGGCAGCAATGGCCCACTTCGACACTGTGCTGCACATCATTGATGTGTTCTGCCTCAGCGTATTTGTGGTGGAAATCGTCTTAAAAATCACCGCGCTCGGCCGGCGATTTTTTGTCGACGGCTGGAATATTTTCGACCTCTTCGTGGTCGCCATCTCACTGATACCTGCTGTCGGCCCGCTATCGGTGCTGCGCTCGCTGCGCGTTTTGCGGGTGCTGCGCCTAGCCAACCGCATGCCGCAGCTGCGCCGCATTGCCACCGCCATCATCCGCGCGATCCCCGGCATCGGCGCCATCGCCGGGCTCATGGGGCTCGTCTTCTACGTCGCGGCCGTCATGGCTACCGCGCTGTTCGCCGAACGCTTCCCTGAGTGGTTCGGTTCGGTTTTTCAATCGCTCTACTCGCTGTTTCAGATCATGACGCTCGAGAGCTGGTCGATGGGGATTGTCCGCCCGGTTATGGAGGTGTACCCCGAGGCCTGGATGTTTTTTGTGCCGTTCATCCTGGTTTCGGCATTCGTGATGCTCAACCTGTTCGTCGCGGTCATTATTGACACCATGTCGAATCTTGGCGCCACAACCGAGGGCACAGTTTCCGACCCCGAACCGGTGCAGGCAGGCGAACGACCCGTGAGCGGCTCAGCATTTACGGTGAGTCACGAAATCGCAGAGATGCGCGAAGAGCTCGGCGAAATTCGGCAGCTCCTATTGGCAGCACAAACGGGCGAGGCACCGTCGGCGCAGCGCCCCGCCCGTGAAGATGCGGATGACAATAGCTAGTGAGCTGCGGACGTAACCGGGTTGCGTAGCGCCCCGATACCTTCAATCGCACAAACCACTTCGTCGCCGTCAACCAGCGGGCCAACTCCAGCCGGGGTGCCGGTGAGTAGCACGTCGCCGGGAAGCAGCGTGAACACGCTCGAGGCAAACTCAACCAGGGTCGCCACCGTGCGTTCCATCTGGTTGAGATTACCGAGTTGACGGGTCTCGCCGTTCACCTTGCATCCGACCACCGCCTCTTCGGTGTTGAGTTCGGTTTCGATGTACGGGCCGAGCGGGCAAAAAGTGTCAAAACCCTTGGCTCGACCCCACTGTCCGTCTGAGCGCTGCAGGTCACGAGCCGTGACATCATTCGCGATCGTGTAACCGAAAATCACCTGGTGTGCGTCGGCTGCTGGCACATTGCGCGCAACCTGGCCGATCACCACTGCCAGCTCGACTTCGTGCTCCACCTGCTGCGACTGCGGCGGCAGCACGATCGGATAGTCGGGGCCGATAATTGCCGTGTTCGGTTTCAAAAACATCATCGGCTCGACCGGAACTTCACTGTCGTGTTCGCGAGCGTGTTCGGCATAGTTGCGCCCGAATGCCACCACTTTTGAGCGGGGAATCACCGGGGCAAGTAGCCGCACATCTTTCAGTGCGACTCGATTGTCACTCGGGTCGATCGTGCCAAGAATTGGGTCGCCGTGCAGTTCGACCAGTTCATCGGCCGTTTCGTCGAGGATGCCGTAGGCAAGTTTTCCCTGGTGTTCGTAGCGCGCGATTTTCATGCGCCGAGTCTAACCGCATCCGCCTGCCGGTTGCTCCCCAGAACGTGATCCGCGCTCCCCGACCGTGATCCGGGATGCAAAACGGGGCCGCGATGCAGCGCATCCGGCCCCGTCCCAGCAGTATTGGTATTGGGCTCGACTACTCGCCGAGCACCTCCACACCGACCTGCTTGTCATACTCGTGTTCGGAAACCGGCAGTGTCTCACCCTTGAAATATGACGGGTTGACAAAGCGCATGATCACCATCAGCACCACGCCCAGCACCATCACGGTCACACCGAGGATGAACACCAGCCCGAGGCCGCCGATCGACGATCCTGAGCCGTAGTCGGGGTCCATCGAATCAACGATCGTCTGCACGAACATCCACACGAGCGTGAGGCCACCGAGCAGCGGCAGCAGCAGGCGCATGAAGAAGTTGCGGACGCTCTTAAACCAGCTCTTGCGGAAGTACCACACCGCAGCCAGACCGGTCGCACCGTAGTAGAAGCAAACCATCATGCCGAGCGCAGTGATCGTGTCCCACAGCGCGTTTTCACTCACCAGACGCATCGCCACATAGAACACGAGCGATGCACCGGCGGCCCAAAAGGTGGCGGTGGAGGGCGACTTGTAGCGTTTATCCACGTGCGCGAACCCCTTGGGCAAGGCCTCGTAGTGCCCCATTGCCAGCAGGGTACGAGCAGGTGAAACCATGGTCGACTGCAGCGACGCGAGCGACGAAGTCAGAATGGCGATCGACATCAGGATGGCGAATGGGCCCATGATGTGCGGGGCGAGCACCGCGAAGATCGACTCTTGGTTTTCGGGGTTACCGGCACCGAGTTCACCGGTGCCGATACCTGCCCACATGAGAGTACCGACGGTGATGAGCAGATAGAGGGCGATGATCGTGACGATGGTCACGACTGACGCGCGAGCCGGCGTGCGGGCGGGGTCTTTTGCCTCTTCGTTCATGGTGATGACGGTGTCCCAACCCCAGAACATGAAGATCGACAGCGATACACCGGCAACCGCAATCGACAGGCTCTCGATCTGCAGCGGGTTGAACCAGGAGAGGTCAGGCTGCGTGTAGTCGTAGGCGTTGCCGTTCGTCGCCGAAACAATCGCTGCCACCGAGAACCAGATCAGGGCGAGCAGCTGGAAAACGACCAGCCCCCACTGCACTTTTTGCGTGGCCTCAACACCGCGGTAGCCGATATACGTTGCCGCGGCAACAAATACCGTGGTGACGAGGATGTTCACCAGCAGGTTTTCTTGTGGGATGCCGGCCAGCGCATCATTCTGGAAGATTTGCCCCAGCAGGATGAAAAAGAAGTCGGTGGCAACTGCGGCGAGGTTCGACAGCACCAGCACCGTGGCTGCGATCAGCCCCCATCCGCTCATCCAGCCGATCCAGGGCCCGAACGCGCGCGAGGCCCAGGTGAACGAGGTGCCCGAGTCGGGAACCGCACGGTTGAGCTCGCGGTAGCCGAACAGCACCATGAGCATCGGCACAAAGCCGATCAGCAGAATTGCCGGCGTTTGCAGCCCGGCAACCGACACCGTCGGCCCGAGCCCTGAGGTGAGGGTGTAGGCGGGAGCGACCACCGAGACGCCGATAACCGCGCCACCAATTACACCAACCTTGCCAGCACTGAGGCCCTTCGATTGCACCGTACCGGTGGGAGTGATGGTGCGGTAGTTACTCGTGTCAGGCACGTGCCTGTACCCCTTTCAGCACAGATGGATGCTGGCGGGCAGAGTCGCGGGCCAGCCACGACAGTTGGCGATCGCTCTGAAAAGGCGTGAATCTGCTGCGAATACGCGCTGTCACAATCATCGTAGCGAAGATGGACCATTTTTGCTGTGGCTCGAGCGCCATCACTATGTCGCGCTTGGCCTTAAGCTTGAGTGGCAAGGAGGCAACACATGGTTGGTAACCGACGTCCCGCTGGGCGGCCGCGCACGCGCATTCTTAATCGCGAGGTGATCACGGATGCGGCACGACGCATCATTACGAGTGACGGCGTGCCAGCGCTCACCATGACCCGACTCGCCCAGCGGCTGTCGGTCACCCCGTCAGCCCTCTACAACCACGCAACCTCGAAGCAGGAGATTCTGCGCTGGATTGTCGACTCGATCATGGGCGAGGTGGATGCTTCGGCATTCGACAGCGAACCCTGGCGCGAGGCAACCCGAGCCTGGGCCGCAAGCTATCGCGATGTAATGGTCGCTCATGCCGAGCTGATCTCGTCGGTGGCAACTATTGAAGTCACCGATTCACCGCGCACCGTAGCCATGTATGAGCAGGTCGTGAGTGGCCTGCACCGCGCGGGCTTCCCGTTTGAGGCCTGCCTGCCGTTCATTGCCGCGCTCGAGTCGTTTATCTACGGGGCTGCGTTCAATGAGCTCGCACCGGCCGATATTTTTGACCCCGGGGATGAGGGGGATGTGGCCCCCAACTTTGTTGCGGCGGTGGAGGCGTCGCAGCGTGGTCGAAACCTCCGCGATATCAACGACGAACTGTTCGACATCGGTTTTAACGCCATCGTCGAGTCGACTGCCAAACGTCTCGGTGTCGACTAGAGCCGCCACGGCTGAAAGCAACTGAAACGAACGGCGGGGTGAACCGCTACCCGAGGGTAGCCGGCTCACCTCGCCGTTATGCTTGCTAGCGCTTAGGAGTGCTTGCGCAGCAGCTCAACGAGCACGCCGAGCGCATCTTCGAGCAGCTCGTCGGTGATGACCAGCGGCGGGAGGAAGCGGATGACGTTGCCGTAGGTACCGCAGGTGAGGAACATGACACCCTGCTTGAGCGCCTCATCGACAACGGTCTTCACCAGGTCGGCGTTCGGGGTCTTGCACTCGCCCTTCACGAGTTCGATTGCCATCATGGCGCCACGGCCACGAACTTCACCGACGGTGTCGAGTTCGGCAACCAGCGGCTCGAGAACCTCACGGATCTTGGCTTCGATGCGCTGCGCGCTCTCGGCCATGTTCTCGTCTGCGTAGGCCTGGAGCGTAGCGAGCGCGGCAGCGTTCGCGATCGGGTTACCCGAGTAGGTACCGCCGATGCCACCGGGCTGCGGTGCATCCATGATCTCGGCACGACCGATAACGGCCGACAGCGGCATACCACCGGCAATACCCTTGGCGCTGGTAACCAGGTCGGGCTCGATGCCCTCCCACTCCGAGCAGAACCACTTACCGGTACGGCACATACCAGCCTGCACCTCGTCCGAAACGAACACGATGCCGTTCTCGTTGGCGAACTTCACGAGTGCGGGCAGGAAGCCCTCGGCGGGAACGAGGAAGCCACCCTCGCCCTGCAGCGGCTCGATGATGATGGCGGCAACGTTCTTGGCACCAATCTGCTTTTCGATGGCACTGATGGTGCGGGCGGCAGCCTCTTCACCGGTGAGACCGTCACGGTAGGGGTAGCTGGCCGGCATGCGGTAGACCTCGGGGGCAAACGGGCCGAAGCCGTCCTTGTAGGGGGCGGCCTTGGCAGTCATTGCCATGGTGAGGTTGGTGCGGCCGTGGAAGGCGTGGTCGAACACGACAATCGCATCGCGACCGGTGTACTTACGGGCAATCTTCACGGCGTTTTCGAGCGCCTCAGCACCCGAGTTGAACAGCGCGGCCTTCTTGGGGAAGCTGCCGGGGGTGAGCTCGGTGAGCTTCTGGCAGAGGTCGATGTAGCTCTCGTAGGGAGCGGTGTTGATCTGGAAGTGCGAACCGGCGTCGGCAGCTTCCTTGATAGCGGCAACAACCTTGGGGTTCGAGTTACCAACCGAGGTCACACCTATACCCGAACCGAAATCAACGAACTGGTTGCCATCGATGTCGCGAAGGATGGCGCCGTCCGCGGCCTCGATGTAGCTCGGCAGCGACGAGCCGATCGAGTTGCTGACGTACTGCTCGCGGCGTGCTGCAATTTCCTTCGACTTGGGGCCGGGCAGCTCGGTAACGATGCTGCGCTTCTGCTCTAGACGGAACTCCATGTCCCTATTCCTTTCGCTACTCTGCGACGTTTGGCACAACTGTACGCCGCAACGTTGACAGCATCAGATGGGCAGGTGCACCACATCCATGGTGTCTGTCGTGCATCCGCACGACACCCAACTAGACTTGGACTATGGCCATCACGATTGCGGATCTCGTCGCCGACCCCCAACTCGGTTTGAAGCTGCGCAGCGGCGGCGGCACACTTCTGCAGCGGCCGGTGGAATGGGCTGCCGCAACCGAGCTCGTCGATCCCTCACAGTTCCTCACCGGTGGTGAGCTGGTGTGCACCACCGGGATGCGGCTGCGCTCGATCCGCTCGATCCGCATCTTCCTCGAGGCGGTTCGGCAGGCGGGTTCGTGCGGGGTCGCTTTCGGGGTGGGGTTCACCCATGCCGAAATACCCGAGGTGCTGCTCGACGAAGCTCGTCGCCGCGACCTACCGGTGCTCGAAGTGCCAGCCAAACTCTCATTCACCGCAATCGCCCGCAAAGTTGCCGCAGCACAGGCCACACAAGAGTTTGCCCGACTCGAATCGCAGCACCGGCGCCAACAGCGACTGGTTGAAGCATTACTGGGCGATGGTGGCATTGGCGCAATGCTCGACCGGCTCGGCCACGATACCAGCGCCCATATCGCACTGAGTTTCAACGGCGAAATCGTTTCGGGCAGCCTCGAAGTGGACGACAACCGCATCACCGGCTGGGAGGCAATGCCCATCGCGGTGGGCTCACGCGCACAAGCCACCCTGCACGTATCACTCCCCCACAGCAACCGCGCGCTGCTACTTTCTGCGCGCTCGCTCATCGGCCTCCACCTGGCGCAGGTCACGCGCGATCTGCGCAAACTTCGCGAACGAAACGGGCAGGTGCTCAGCGACCTCATCGAAGGCCGGCTGCCAGACGAACGTGTCACACCCCGACTCGAATCAATCGGCCTCGACCCGACAACGAGCTACCGGCTCATCGTCGTCGCCGATGATGGCAAGCGGCCCAATGCGCTCGCATCCCTGCCACTGCCGTCATCGCTCGATGGCCTGGCGGCCGGGATGCATGAAAACAAGCTGGCCGTCGCGGTTCCGGCCGCGCATCCCCCGCGCAAAGCGGCCGAGGCGCTGCTGGCCGCAACCCGCGCCGCCGGTATCGGCGCGCGCATCGGCATCGGCGGCCCATACCCCGCCGCAGCGCCACTGCGATGGAGCTGGTTTGAAGCGATCGATGCCCTCGACCGCAATGCTGACGACGTGATTTCAACCGCGGGCAGACTGTCGATTGCCTCGCTTATGCTCGCGGCCGCGAAAGCTCCCGTGCTCGAATTTGCGGCATCGGTGCTCGAACCGCTCGAGCGCGCCGACGCCGAACACGGCTCGCAACTGGTCGAAACCCTTGATGCCGTACTCAACCACTCGGGCGCGATCAACGAGGTTGCGGCAAAACTCGGCACCCACCGCAATACGGTGCGCTATCGCATCGAGCAGATCTACCGACTCACCGGCCTCGACCCGCGCAGCACCCCGGATGCGGTGCAGCTCACCCTGGCGCGCACCGCGCGGCGACTCAACCGCAGCTAGTAGCGGCTGCTTAATCGCGCGAACGCTTCGGGCGGATGCACAGCATCGCCGTCACCACGGTGACGGTGGCGCCAACCACGAGCACAGTATTGAATTTCACCTGCTGATTTTCGCGGGCCATTTCGCAGCGTGCGAGGAGTTTTTGCTCGGCAGCAATCTCCGCCAGTCGCTGTTCTGCGACCGAGGCAGAAAGATCTCGGTCGCCGCGAGCCTGCCCCAACCCCTCAACCACGGGGTACACATACGAGGCACCACCGATCGACGCGCAGACAAGCTCCTCCTCCGCTCCGCCGATACTGGCGCGCGGTTTTTCCTGCGCGACCATTCCAACGAGCGTCAACCAAGCGATTGCCACTACCACCAGCGCCGCAATTGACACCATCCGGGCAACGGGGAACCGAGAATTATCGCTTGGGTTGGTCGCTGCCATGTGTTCACTCCATGTGGTCGGGTTGCGTTAAACGAGCTTCACCAGCCAATTGTTGGTGTCAGGCTCGATACCATTCTGGATGCCGGTGAGCAGCGACCGGATCCGCATCGAGAATGATTCTTCGGTCACCGGAGGGTTGGTGATTGTGAAGTCGGGGGCGCGCAGCTCACCGATCGGCGAAATCACCGCGGCGGTACCGATGGCGATCGCCTCTGCCACCCGACCCGACTCAACGCCCTCGCGCCACTCGGCAATCGAAATCTGACGGCGCTCGACCTTGCGGCCAGCTTGCTCGCAAAGTTCGAGCACGCTGTCGCGCGTGATCCCCGGCAAGATTGAGTCTGATTTGGGGGTGATCACTGTGCCGTCATCAAGCACAAGCACCACGTTCATCCCACCGAGCTCTTCGAGATAGGTTTCGCTGCACGAATCGAGGAAGAGCACCTGCTCGCATCCCTTGTCGTAGGCGATTCGCTGCGGCAGCATCGAAGCGGCATAGTTCCCGCCACACTTTGCCGAACCGGTGCCGCCGCGGCCGGCGCGCGAATATTCGGTTTCGAGCCAAATGTTCACCGGACGCGTGGGGTCGCTGAAATACGAACCCACCGGGCAGGCAATCACCATAAACGTTGCCGTTTCGGCGGCGCGCACACCCAGGAAGTCTTCGTTCGCAATCATGAACGGACGCAGATACAGCGACTGCTGCTTGCCATGCGGCGGCACCCAGCGCTCGTCCACCTGCACCAGCTGGCGAATCGCTTCCACGAACAATTCGGTGGGAAGCTCGGGCAGCGCCAGGCGACGGGCCGAGGCCTGCAGTCGGGCGGCGTTGCGCTCGGGCCGGAAGGTGTGCACTGAACCGTCAGCGTGGCGGTAGGCCTTGAGCCCCTCGAAAATCTCCTGGCCATAGTGGAAGACCGCATTGGCCGGATTGAGCGTGAGCGGACCGTAGGGAACGATACGTGGATCCTGCCAGCCGTCGGCGAGGGTCCAGTCGATCACCGCCATGTGATCGGTGAAATAGTTGCCGAAGCCGGGGTTTTCAAACGCCTTGGCAAGGTCGGCATCACTTGCCAGGTTGGGGTTGCGTTCAATACGGAAGTTCGCGGCGGTCATAATTCAGCTTTCGTAGATGTAGAAAAAATTGTTTGCCGGCGGCGGCTATGCCGTCAATAGCTCGGTGATTGCCGAGCCGATTTCACCGGTGGTGCGAGCTGGGGCATCGATGCGGTTGCGCAGGTCGCGCTCACAGGCCGCCTCAACACGGTCGGCTTCGGCAGTAAAACCGAAGTGCCGCAGCAGCAGTGCCACCGAGAGGATGGCCGCCGTGGGATCGGCCTTGCCGGTGCCGGCGATATCGGGGGCCGAGCCGTGCACCGGCTCGAACATGCTCGGGAACTTGCCCTCGGGGTTGAGGTTGCCCGATGCAGCGAGGCCGATGCCGCCAGTCACGGCACCGGCGAGGTCGGTGATGATATCACCAAAAATATTGTCGGTCACCAACACATCGAAGCGTGATGGATTGGTCACGAAAAAGATCGTTGCGGCATCAATGTGCAGGTAGTCGACCGTCACCTCGGGGTATTCGGTGGCCACCTCGTTGACGATGCGGTTCCACATTGCGCCCGCGTAGACGAGCACGTTTTTCTTATGCACCAGTGTCAGGCGCTTATTGCGGGTCATCGCGAGTTCGAAAGCGTAGCGAACGGTGCGCTCCACACCGTGCGCGGTGTTGACCGAGAGTTCGTTGGCGATCTCGTGTTCGGTTCCCACGCGAACGCTGCCGCCATTACCGACATACAGCCCCTCGGTACCCTCTCGCACCACCACAAAATCAATTTCGCCGGGGTTCGCCAGTGGGCTCACCGCACTCGGCCACAGTCGCGAGGGGCGCAGATTGATGTAGTGATCAAACGCGAACCGCAGCTTCAAAAGCAGACCACGCTCGAGGATGCCGCCGGCAAGCTTCGGGTCGTTGGGGTCGCCACCCACTGCCCCCAGCAGGATCGCGTCGTGGCCGCGCAGTTTTTCGAGCGACTCATCGCTCAGCACCTCACCGGTGGCGAGGTAGTGCGACGCCCCGAAAGGATATTCGGTTTCGGTGAGCTGCACCGACTCGGGCAGTACCGCCCGCAGCACCTTGCGGGCCTCACCAATCACCTCGGGGCCGATACCGTCGCCCTCAATAATGGCCAGATCTAGAGACTCGCGTGCCACACCGCATCCTTTCAGCGCTGAAGTTTGTTCTCCCCAGCCTACTCCGCTCCACCGACGCGTTCGTGCCCACGGCAGCCGACGATTCGCATCCGATATCTGGATGCGAACCGTCAGCTACTGCCGGATGACTAAACCGTCAGCCCGAAAACCAGCGCGAGCAGCGTCATCGAGGTGATGGTGATGAGCACGATCCCAGCCAGGTTCAACCAGACACCGCCGCGCACCATCTGCCCGATGGTCACATATCCCGAACCGTACGCGACCGCGTTCGGGGGCGTCGCCACCGGCAGCATGAACGCGCAAGTGGCCGCGAGCGCAACCGGCGCCGTGAGGAGCAGCACATCCACTTCCATCCCCATGGCAATACCGGCGGCTACCGGGATGAAGGTGGCCGCGGTTGCAGTATTCGAGGTGAGTTCGGTGAGGAACAGGATGGCCGCAGCCAGCAGCAGCACGATCAGCAAGATGGGCAGACCCGCCATACCGCTGGCCAGCTCACCAATCGACTCGGTGAGCCCCGAGGTTTTGAACATGCCCGAAAGTGCGAGCCCGCCACCAAACAGCAGCAGTACGTCCCAGGGCAGTTCTTTGGCGCTCTGCCAGTCGAGCAGTTTCACGCCGCGCTCGGCCCCCGCTGGCAACAGGAACAACAACAACCCGGCGAGCATTGCGATGCCGGCGTCACCAATCGCGGGCTCTTCGAACACCAGCGGCACGGTGATCCACGTAATCGCGGTGAGAACGAAGACCGCGAGCACTCGAATCTCCCCGCTCGAAATCGGACCAAGCTTGTCGAGTTCGCGGCGAATCAGCTCGCTACCACCGGGAATTTCCTTGATTTCAGGCTTAAACAGTACCTTCACCAGCACGAACCAGCACAGCACCATGAACACGATCGACAGCGGCACGCCCACGAGCATCCACTGCCCGAAACCGATTTGAATGTCGTAATTGTCCTGCAAAAAACCGGCCAGGAAAGTGTTCGGGGGCGTACCGATGATGGTGCCGAGTGAACCCAGCGAAGCGGAGTAGGCGATACCGAGCATGAGCGCGGCACCAAAATTTGTTTTCAGCGCATCCGCGACCTCGGTGACAATATTGCCCTCGGCATCGTAGGCAACCGAACCGGTTTTCGGGTGGTCTTTGTCGGGATTGTGGAGCTCTTGGTTCACTAGCGACAGCACCGACATGCCGATCGGCAGCATCATCACGGCCGTGGCCGTATTCGACACCCACATCGACAAAAACCCAGTGGCGATCATGAAACCGGCGATCATTGCGCCCGTCTTGTTCGGCATGATCTTGATAACACCGAGCGCGATACGACGGTGCAGGTTCCAGCGCTGCATGGCCAGGGCGAGGAAGAAGCCGCCCATAAACAAGAAAATAACGTTATTGCCGTATGAGGCACCAATCTGGTCGAATCCGATCGGCACGAGTTCGCCCTCGACGTCCACCGGCACCGAGAGCGTTGGGAACGCCACCAGCGGCACGAGCGCGGTTGCTGGGATCGGTAGCGCCTCGGTCATCCACCACACCGCCATCAAACCGGCTACCGCGGCCGTGAGGCGAGCATTGTGGTCAACTTCGTGCGGCAGTAAGAAGAACAGGGCAAGCGCCAGCACAACACCGCCGGCAAAACCGATCCAGCGCACGATGTTGCTGCGCTTGTCGATTCCCGGGCTCAGCTCACCAGGCGATTTTTGGTGGACATCCCGGCCCTTGGCGGGGTCAGGTCGAAGATCTTCGAGGTAGTCGGGCACTTTCGGATCTGTCATTGCCATCTCCATTGATGTGGTTGAGGCGCAGTGATCGCAGCTCGCCGC
Source organism: Gulosibacter sp. GYB002 (assembly GCF_036577665.1). Lineage (NCBI taxonomy): Bacteria > Bacillati > Actinomycetota > Actinomycetes > Micrococcales > Microbacteriaceae > Gulosibacter > Gulosibacter sp. GYB002. Next base: position 16,880 of record NZ_JARBDD010000011.1, read on the forward strand.
AAGATCACCACTTTCCGCAGTCTAGTGACCGATACTTACCTCCGAAAGAGGGATGTGCCTCAGATTAGAAATTCACGAGCACACGCCGCCAATAATGACGACAGCGCCGCCCTAGCCTCGAATACCGTAGCGATCACGCAGCGCTTTCTTTGACCGGGCAGTTCCTTCCTGCTGCAGCGCCAAAAGCTCGGCATAAATACCGCCGGTGGTTGCCAACTCGGCCGGCGATCCCACCTCATCAATTTCACCGTGACGCAGGGTAATGATGCGATCAACCGACGAAATAGTCGACAACCGGTGCGCGATAATCAGACTGGTTCGACCCCGCATCAGCTCATCAATCCCCGTCTGCACCAACCGCTCAGACTTGGTATCCAACGCCGAGGTGGCCTCATCGAGTATTAGCACCGGCGCATCCTTCAACATGGCCCGCGCCACCGCAATACGCTGCTTCTGCCCACCCGAAAGTTTCAGGCCGCGCTCACCAATAACCGTGTCGAGCCCTTCCGGCGACCGAGCAATAAATGCCCAGGCATTGGCGCGTTTCGCCGCCGCAATAATTTCTGCATCACTCGCATCGGGGCGAGCATAGGCAATGTTTTCGCGAATGGTGCCCGAAAACAGCGACGCATCCTGGAACACCACACCGATTTTCTCGCGCAATTTTTTCATGTGCAATTTGGCCGTGTCATGACCAAAGAGACGAACATGACCATCAGCAACCGGATAAAACCCGAGCAAAACGCTCACGATCGTCGACTTGCCACCGCCCGACTCACTCACCAGCGCAATTCGCTCACCCTCCGCAACCGAAAAACTCAGATCGCGAAGCACCGGATCAGAATCATAAGCAAAGTTCACGTGCGAAAACTCGATAGCCGCACTTCCCGGCTTCGGCACCAACTCGTCGTCAGCCAATTCTCGATCGAGCAGTTCACGCGGATCGGGCTCGAGCTCCATCACACTGAAATAGTCACGTGACCCCGCCAGCGCATGCTGGGCCGTGTCGATAATGTAACTCATCATGGTCACCGGCTGTCGCGCCATATTCATCAGCTGAATCAGCAGCACCATCACTCCGAGGGTGAACTGCCCCTGCGCAGTAAGCACGAAAATAATCGCATAGATACCGAAAAATATGAGGTTCAAGGCAGCGCGACGCAACGCATCCATGAGGTGCCAGTGCCGCGACTGATGGCGAGTAATCGCAACCGTGCGCGCAAAGCGGTCATGAAAATGGTCCCGTTCACGACGCTCCTGCGCAAACGATTTCACCACCGGCATCTGGCTGACTACCTCGGCAAACCGGCCACGCGCCGCATCCACCTCAGCGTTCTTTTCGCCCTCATACACCTGCCAGCGACGCGAAGTCAGCGTGGTAAGCCACACGTACACCGGAAAAATAACCAGCAGCAATAGCGCCAACGGCCACGCATAGAACCCTGAAATCACCAGCACCGCGACAGTAGTGATAATCATGGTGAAAAAATTGTTGGCGAACGACTTCGCAAAATGCGTCACCTCGGTAAACGTTCGGTCAAGTCGCGAAACAATCGTGCCGGTGAGATTGTCATCAAAATAGCGCTGCGGCAGCTGCAGTAGCTTGTCGAAATAGCGGTTCGATAGAATCTGCCGCATCCGCTCACTCATCAGGTCACCAAACCATCCCCCGACCGAAGTGATGAGCGTGACTGCCAACTCAGCGACCAAAAAAGCCACCGCAAACCACATGGTGGCGACGAGGCCGTCAGCCAATGCGACCCTGCCATTGACGACGTCAACGATGACATCGGTCGCCGCACCGATAATGAACGGCACCGCCAAAGTACCAATCGCGGCCGTTACCGAGCAGACGATGATAATCAGGTACAGGCCTCGAAGCTCGTTCGTAAACCGGATAAGACGAAGTAGTGACCGCATTTAGGCGACTGTACACCGCGGCCGTGGCGCGGCGTAATATTTGCGCCACACCGACACCCCTGCGAAAATGACGAACGTTTAGCCGCTGTGCGCAGCAGCCGTCCCGGCAACGCAACACAGCGACCCAACCCGCAGACGAAGGAGTGGCGAGTGGCGGCGAAGTACGACGTTGTCGAGGCCCCGATCGCGCAATTGCGCCATGACCTCGATACCGGCAAAGTCACGAGTGTCGACCTGGTGCGCGCCTATCTAGACCGCATCAACACCTACGACCGTGCCGGCATCCGATTGAACGCGATCGTCGTCGACAATCCCGACGCGCTCGATGAAGCCGCCGCATCCGACGCTCGCCGCCGCGCCGGCGAGCTACTCGGGCCACTCGACGGCATCCCCTTCACCGCTAAAGACAGCTACGCGGCGCGCGGACTCACCGTCGCCGCCGGATCTCCAGCGTTTGAGCACCTGATTGCGGGCCGGGATGCATTCACAATCGAGCGGCTACGTGCCGGCGGTGCAATTCTTCTCGGGCTCACCAATATGCCACCCATGGCCAACGGGGGCATGCAGCGCGGCGTCTACGGCCGTGCCGAAAGCCCCTACAACGCCGACTACCTCACCGCCCCGTTCGGTTCGGGTTCGTCGAACGGCTCGGGCACCGCAACCGCCGCCAGCTTCGCCGCTTTCGGGCTCGGCGAAGAAACGTGGTCGTCAGGTCGCGGGCCGGCCTCAAACAATGCGCTGTGCACCTATACCCCCTCGTGGGGCGTCATCTCGATTCGCGGTAACTGGCCGCTCGTGCCCACCATGGATGTGGTCGCACCCCACGCCCGCACCATGGCAGACCTGCTCGAGGTGCTCGATGTGATCGTCGCCGACGACCACACCACGCGAGGTGATTTCTGGCGCGTGCAGCCGTGGCTTGAAATCCCGCCCGTGCACGAACTGCGACCCGAAAGCTACCCGGCGCTCGCCGCATCCGAACCCACCGAAGTGCTGCGCGGCAAGCGTTTCGGTGTGCCGCGCATGTACATCAACGCCGACCCGATCGCCGGCACCGGTGACCAGCCGCGGTTCGGTGGCCCCACCGGGCATCCCATCGAAACGCGCGCATCCGTTATCGAGCTGTGGGAGGCCGCACGGCGAGATCTCGAAGCAGCCGGTGCCGAGGTGGTCGAGGTCGACTTCCCGGTGGTGTCGAACTATGAGGGTGACCGGCCCGGCGCACCCACGATTGGGACGCGCGGACTGGTTCCCGAAGGCTATCTCGACCGTGAAATTCTCGAGCTGTCGCTGTGGTCGTGGAACGAGTTTTTGCAGACCAATGGCGACCCGAATCTCAACAGCATGACGCAGGTGGATGGCGCGAAAATCTTCCCGCATCCAGAGGGCGCGCTCCCCGACCGCTACGCCGAGCTCGATTTCGATGTGCAGGAGTACACCCGCTATGCGCGCGCGAACGGGGTGCCGGAGCTGACCGAGATCCCGTTGATTCCCGATGGCGTGCGCGGGCTGAACAAAACCCGCCGCATTGACTTCGACGAGTGGCTTGCGGGACTGCAGCTCGATGGTGTGGTGCTACCGGCGGTTGCCGACGTGGGGCCAGCTGATATGGATGTGAATGAGGCGTCGGCCGATCTGGGGTGGCGCAACGGCACCTGGGTTGCCAATGGCAATCTCGTGTGGCGACACCTGGGGATCCCGACTGTGACGGTGCCCATGGGCACGATGCACGATATCGGGATGCCCGTGGGGCTCACTTTCGCGGGCCGCGGCTGGGATGACACTGCGCTGCTGCGCTATGGCGCGGCCTTTGAAGCGCTGCGCCCGCGCCGCACCGAGCCGACCCGCACCCCGCGACTGTAGGGCTGGCGCTCGTCTGGGTCGACTTTGCGCTGGCCTGCCCCGGCGCCTGGGTTGTGGGCTGCCCTAGCCTGGGTTTGCGCCGCCCTGCCCGGGGTTTGCGCCGCCCTGGCCCGGGTTTGCGCTGCCCTGGCCCGGGTTTGCGCCGCTCTGGCCTGGGTTTGCAGATTTTTGTTTCCTGAAATCAGAAAATTGACTGCAAAAACCGCCTCAAACCCGGATTTGTATGCCCTACCGGCCCGATTTGCAGCCAGGAAACAAAACTCCGCAAGCAACTGCATCCAGGAAACAAAAATCTGCAGGGGGATGCAGGGGTGCGGCAGTGCCGGCAGAGCCAGCAGGGGTGCGGCAGTACCGGCAGAGCCAGCAGGGGTGCGGCAGTGCCGGCAGAGCCAGCAGGGGATGCAGGGTGTCTGGACCCGGCAGCAGCTGCGCAGGGGTGCAGGGGGATGCAGGGCCCGGCAGGCTCGGGCAGGCTCGGCAGGGCTCGGGCAGGCTCGGCAGGGGCTCGGGCAGGCTCGGCAGGGCTCGGGCAGGCTCGGGCAGGGCTCGGGCAGGCTCGGGCAGGCTCGGGCAGGCTGCCAACAGCCGGCAGGGAAAAGCAGGAGGGCCGCGCACTACGCGCGACCCTCCGGGTTAGTCGATCGCTAGCGAGCGACCGAACCGTCCGTGTAGTCGTCATCGGTTGACGACCACGAGAACAGCTTGCGCAGTTCGTGACCGGTCTTCTCGATCGGGTGGCCCTCGCCCTCAGCGCGCAGCTTCTTGAACTCCGGCGCGCCCGCATCCTGGTCGTCGATGAAGCGCTGCGCAAATGCACCCGACTGGATGTCGGCGAGCACTGCCTTCATGTTTTCTTTTACGCTCGGGTCGATCACGCGCGGGCCCGAAACGTAGTCACCGTACTCGGCGGTGTCGGAGATCGACCAGCGCTGCTTCGAAATGCCGCCCTCCCACATGAGGTCGACGATCAGCTTCAGCTCGTGCAGCACCTCAAAGTAGGCGATCTCGGGCTGGTAGCCAGCCTCGACCAGGGTCTCAAAGCCGTACTGCACCAGCTTCGAAGTGCCACCGCAAAGCACAGCCTGCTCACCGAACAGGTCGGTTTCGGTCTCTTCGGTGAAGGTGGTCTTGATCACACCAGCGCGGGTGCCGCCGATTGCCTTGGCGTACGACTTGGCGGTCTCCCAAGCGCTGCCCGATGCATCCTTCTCAACGGCGATGATGTCGGGGATACCACGCCCGGCAACGAACTCGCGGCGCACGGTGTGGCCGGGAGCCTTCGGTGCCACGAGAATCACGTCGACGCCCTCGGGCGCCTGAATGTAGCCGAAGCGGATGTTGAAACCGTGTGCGAAGGCAAGGGTCTTGCCCGGCGCCAGGTTCGGCTCGATGTCAGCCGCGTAGAGCGAACGCTGGGTCTGATCGGGGGCGAGGATCATGATCAGGTCGGCCCAGGCGGCAGCGTCAGCGTTCGACTTCACCTCAAAGCCGTCCTCCTGCGCCTTCTTCACCGACTTCGATCCGTCACGCAAACCAATAACCACCTCGACGCCCGAGTCGCGCAGGTTCATCGCGTGCGCGTGGCCCTGCGAGCCATAGCCGATGACCGCGACCTTCTTGCCCTGGATGATCGAGAGGTCGGCGTCGTTGTCGTAGTAGATCTCTGCCATTTGCTGTGCTCCTTGTAGTGTTCGATGTCTGTTGCGATAGCGAACGGTGGCCTATGCGCGGCCCACTCGTTCGGTGATGGACTTCGGCCCGCGCCCCACTGCGATAAGCCCCGACTGTACGAGTTCACGAATACCGTACGGCTCAAGCATGCGCAGCAGTGCCTGCACCTTACCGCTGTCACCGGTGGTTTCAATGACGAGCGAATCGTGCGTTACGTCCACGACGCGGGCGCGGAAAAGGTTGACCGCTTCAATCACCTCGGATCGTGTCTGCTTATCGACACGCACCTTGACGAGGATGTGCTCGCGTTCGACGGATGAGTCGGGTTCGAGCTCAACGATCTTGATCACGTTGACGAGCTTGTTGAGCTGTTTTGTGACCTGTTCGAGTGGAAAACTATCAACATCAACAACGACCGTCATCCGCGAGAGGCCGGGCACTTCCGACTGCCCCACTGCGAGCGATGCGATGTTGAATCCGCGACGGGCGAAAAGGCCGGCGACTCGCGTGAGCAGACCGGGCTTGTCTTCCACCAGCAGCGAAAGGATGTGTTTCGGCATGCTTATTACTCCCCCTGATATGCCGGGCTGGCGTCGCGGGCGTACTGGATAAAGCTGTTCGACACGCCCTGCGGCACCATCGGCCAGACCATCGCGTCGGCCGATACGACAAAGTCGATGACCACGGTGCGGTCGTTGGTCTCCAGTGCCTGTTTGATGGTGTCGTCGATCTGGTCTTCGCGTTCGACACGCAGACCGAGCGCACCGTAGGCTTCGGCGAGTTTCACGAAGTCGGGTACGCGAATCGACCCGTGCCCGGTGTTGAGTTCGGTGTTCGAGTAGCGGCCGTCGTAGAACAGTGTCTGCCACTGGCGCACCATACCGAGCGACGAGTTGTTGATGACGGCGATTTTGATCGGGATGTTGTTGACCATACAGGTGGCGATCTCCTGGTTGGTCATCTGGAAGCATCCGTCGCCGTCGATCGCCCACACCACCCGGTCGGGCTGCGCCACCTTGGCGCCCATGGCGGCCGGAACCGAATATCCCATAGTGCCGGCACCGCCCGAGTTGAGGAATGATCCCGGCCGTTGCAGGGTGAGGAACTGTGCCGACCACATCTGGTGCTGTCCCACGCCGGTGGCGTAGATAGCTTCGGGTCCGGTGAGTTCGCTGATGCGTTCAATAACCTTCTGCGGTGCGATGAGCCCGTCAGTGGTGGGCGTGTAGCCGCGCGGGAACTCGGTGCGCAGCCCGTTGAGATAGTTCCACCACTGTTCGAGGTCGGCGCGTTCGGGGAATCGCTCGGTGCTGTAGGCCCGGTTGAGGTCGGTGAGCACCTCGCGGGCATCCCCCACGATGGGCACATCGGCGAAGCGAATCTTGGAGATTTCGGCGGGGTCAATATCGACGTGTACGACCTTGGCGTTGGGCGCGAACAGTTCGGCCTTACCGGTGACGCGGTCGTCGAATCGCGCACCGATTGCGAACACCAGGTCGGCCTCTTGCAGCGCCAGCACCGCCGGAACGGTGCCGTGCATCCCCGGCATACCGAGCATTTGCGGGTGGCCGTCGGGGAAAGCACCGCGGGCCATAAGCGTGGTCACCACGGGTGCGCCGGTGCGCTCGGCGAATTCGATGAGCTCGGCGGATGCGCCGGCTCGGATGATGCCGCCACCCGCATAAATCACGGGTTTGGATGCTTGGGCAATTGCTTCGCAGGCGGCCAGGATCTGCTTGCCGTGCGCCTTGGTGATGGGCCGGTAGCCGGGCAGATCAACCTTCGGTGGCCAGTGGAATTCGAACTCGCCCTGCTGAGCATCCTTCGTGATGTCGACCAGCACCGGGCCGGGACGACCGGTTCCTGCGAGTTCGTAGGCGGCGGCCAGTGCCCCCGGAATTTCTTCGGCCGATTTCACCATGAATGAGTGCTTGGTGATCGGCATGGTGATGCCGACAATGTCGGCTTCCTGGAAGGCGTCGGTACCCATGAGGGTTGAGAACACCTGCCCGGTGATCGCCAGCACCGGCACCGAGTCCATATACGCGTCGGCGAGCGCCGTCACCAGGTTGGTTGCGCCCGGCCCCGAGGTGGCGATGCACACGCCAACCTTGCCCGATGCCGTGGCGTAGCCCTCAGCAGCGTGCCCGGCGCCCTGTTCGTGGCGCACGAGCACGTGGTTGATCGTGCGCGCATCGAGAATCGCGTCGTATGCGGGCAGGATGGCGCCGCCTGGCAGACCGAACACATCCGTCACCCCAAGCAGTTCGAGTGACCGAACAACCGCTTCGGCGCCGGTGATGCGCTCGCCGATACCTGCCTTGTCAGCTTCAGTTGACATGAACTATCTGCATTCCTGATCGTTAGTCGAATATTGCGGATGCACGCACCGATTGGTGACTGCCAACGTGTGGTGTCGACAGCACCGGATGCGTTATCCCGTAATCGCGCCCTCTGACGCCGAACGCACGAGCTTGGCAAATTTCGCCAAGACGCCGCGCGTGTATCGCGGAGGAAGCGGTTCCCAGCCCTCTCGCCGGGTGGCAAGCTCGGCCTCATCAACGAGTAGGTCGATGGTGCGAGCTGCAATGTTGACCCGAATCAGATCGCCGTCGCGCACGAATGCGATCGGACCTCCATCCGATGCCTCTGGGGCGACGTGGCCGATGCACAGGCCGGTTGTGCCGCCCGAGAATCGTCCGTCGGTCAAGAGTAGTACATCCTTACCGAGGCCCGCACCCTTGATGGCTGCGGTAATGGCGAGCATCTCGCGCATACCGGGGCCACCCTTGGGGCCCTCATAGCGAATCACGACGACATCGCCGTGTTTGATTTCGCCGCGGGTGAGCGCATCCATTGCTTCCCGTTCGCGCTCGAACACGCGCGCCGGGCCCTCAAACACCTCGAGGTCAAAACCGGCCGATTTGACGACCGCGCCCTCTGGTGCGAGCGAACCCGACAGCACCGATAGGCCACCGGTTGCGTGGATGGGGTTGTCGAGCGTGTGGATGACCTCACCATCGAGCGGGTCGGGGTTGAGTTCTTCGAGGTTTTCGGCAACGGTTTTGCCGGTGCAGGTGAGCGCATCACCGTGGATGAGCCCCTCGTCGAGCAGTGCCTTCATAACCACCGGGATACCGCCGACGTGATCGACGTCGTTCATGACGTATTTGCCGAAGGGCTTCATGTCTGCCAGGTGCGGGACGCGGTCGGCGATGCGGTTGAAATCGTCAAGGGTGAGGTCGACTTCGGCCTCACGGGCGATGGCAAGCAGGTGCAGCACCGCGTTGGTTGACCCGCCCATGCACATCACCACTGCGATGGCGTTTTCAAACGCCTTCTTGGTGAGGATATCGGCGGTGGTGATCCCCAGACGCAGCTGGTTAACAACCGCTTCACCCGATTTGCGCGCGTAGTAGTCGCGGCGACGGTCGGCCGACGGCGGCGCGGCTGATCCGGGAACCGACAGCCCGAGCGCCTCGGCGACAGCCGCCATGGTGTTGGCGGTGTAAAAACCACCGCAGGCACCCTCACCGGGGCAAATGGCTTCTTCGATCTTCTTGCGATCTTCTTCCGACATGAGTCCGGCCTTGCAGGCTCCGACCGCTTCGAACGCGTCGATGATGGTGACATCGTCTTTGACGGTGCCGTCCGAAAGGCGCACGTGACCGGGCATGATGGTGCCGGCGTAGAGGAACACGCTCGGCAGCTTCAGGCGGGCCGCGGCCATCAGCATGCCGGGTAGCGATTTATCGCAACCGGCCAGCAGCACTGAGCCGTCGAGCCGCTCGGCTTCCATCACCACTTCAACCGAGTCGGCGATCACCTCGCGCGACACGAGCGAAAAGTGCATCCCCTCGTGCCCCATCGAAATACCGTCCGACACCGACACGGTGCCGAATTGCAGCGGGTAGCCGCCGGCGCTGTGCACGCCCTCTTTAGCGGCCTGAGCAAGGCGGTCGAGCGAAAGGTTGCATGGCGTGATCTCATTCCACGAGCTCGCGACGCCAATCTGCGGCTTGTCCCAGTCGTCATCGCCCATGCCCACGGCACGAAGCATCCCACGCGCGGCCGTGGCTTCAATGCCGTCGGTAACAGCGCGTGACTTCGGTTTCATATCGATCTCGTGTTCGGCCATGAACCCAGTCTAGTCGCGCCAGCCGACACCCTCGCTCACCCGGCGTGATCGCTGTTGTCAGAGTCGGCTTCGCGCGCGGCAAGCGCGGCACGTTCTTCCTCAACGCCGGTGGCTCGCTCAGCGCGCTGCACATCGTCGCGCAGTTCATCCAGCGCGAGATCTACACCGTCGTAGTGCCGTGAGCGATACCCGGCGCGAGCTAGCACGATGGATGCGGCGGGTGTGGTGAGCATTTGGAACACGATCACCAGCACCAGTAGCGGCACCAGCTCCCACTTGCCCTGCTGCAGGCCCAGAGCGATCAGCAGGTAGATCAATCCCGATGACTGCGGCTTCGACTGCGAGTGCAGCCGGGTCATGATGTCGTCAAACCGCAGCAAACCGATTCCGGCGGTCAGCGACATGGCGGCTCCGGCGATCAGCAGAATGGCCGACAGCACATCCAGCCAAATATTTCCGCTCAATTTTTCCGCCTTCCAGCTCGCGAGGCAAAGCGCGCCACGGTGAGCGTGCCAACCGAGGCGGTCATCGCCAACCCAACCACCAGCGGCAGCGTGTGCAGGTGGCCATTAATCACCATCTCGGCGATAAGCACGCACATCAGCACTGTGAGCAGGGTGTCGGATGCGGCCATCCGGTCGATAAGTGACGGGCCTCGCACAATGCGGATCACCGACAGGATGGCGGCGGCAGCAAAGCAACTGCCGACGATCAGCGTCACAATCGTCACTGCCGTGGCGCTCATGATTCTTCCTCCCACTCGGTTTCGTGACGCAGTCGGTCGCGCTCAACCGCGGCTTCAAAAGCGCGCTGACGACGCGATGCCCACAGCGGCGGATACTCGTGCTCCGCCCGCCAGCGGTTGATGTGGTGGAGATCTTCGTGGCTGGCGAAGGCGAGCGCAATCGCATCTTCAATGCGATAGGCGGCCCGTCGCGCCGCAGCAATACCGTCGGGCCCTTCGGCCGCGAACTGGTGCAAATAGATGATGCCGCGGGTACGGTCAACATCAACGACCACGCTACCGGGCACAAACATATTGATGAGGGCGGCAAGGGTGAGCAGCCAGTCGGAGCGCGCACGCATCCGATAGGCGATGATTGACGCCTTCGGTTTTGGTTGCGGGCGAACGGTGAGCCATGCCACTTCGAGCGACGAAAGCACCACCCAGCCAATCACTCTGCCGGCGAGCACGATCAACCACAGCGGATGGACGCGCTCGATCAGCTGCACATTCGGCAGCTGGAACATCCCCACCACCAGCACCGAAAACACGATTCCGGTGACGATGCTGATCACGTCAAACTGCCGCCAGAGAGTTAACCACACGCACAGCAGCACAATCACCAGCGGCGTGAATGTGCGCAGCCGTGAGGTTGGTTTTGTGGCTGCATAATGCGGGGTCATGGTTTGATCCCCTCTTCATTAGTAACCGTTTGGATGTAGGCACCAGAGTCGCGCAGGTTTTCTCCCGCCTGGTCGGCGATTGTGAACAGCGGACCGGCAAAAACGGTGAGTGCCACGGTGACCGCGACCAGTCCCCCGGTGGCGAAGTTCATGAGTTTCGAATTATTGCGCTCGTCCCTGACGATATCCGCGTCGGGTTCTTCTTCGAGCACGATGGTCAGTGGCGATTCGACATCGCCGACTTCGTCGAGCTCGCGCCAGAACCCGAGGTTCCACACGCGGATCAGCGCGTAGAGCGTGAGCAGGCTGGTGATGGCCCCGGCGGCAATACCGACCCACACGAGCCACTGCGGCACCGCCAGTCCGGTGCCCTCGGCGCCGGCGATAAATAGCGCAACCTTGCCAAGGAAGCCAGAGAACGGCGGGATGCCGCCGAGGTTGAGCATCGGGATAAAAAACAGCACCGCCACTGTGGGAGCCCGTTTGAGCATCCCGCCAAGGTGCGTGATCGTCGAGGTTCCGGCCACGCGTTCGATCAGACCGGTGACCAAGAACAGCGTCGCCTGCACCAAAATGTGGTGCATGATGTAGTACACCGTCGCCGACCAGCCACTCTCGGTGCCCAGCGCGATACCGAAAATCATGTATCCGATGTGGCTGATGAGGGTGAATGAGAGCATCCGGCGAATACCCGCCTGTGCCACGGCACCAAAAATTCCGACGAGCATCGTGGCAATAGCCACCACCATCAGCAGCACAGAAATATCGTTGGCCGCGAAGATGAGCGATTCGGTGCGCAGGATGGCGTACACACCCACTTTGGTGAGCAAGCCGGCGAATACCGCGGTGACCGGTGCCGGCGCCGATGGGTACGAGTCGGGCAGCCAGAACGACAGCGGGAAAAGCGCCGCCTTAATTGCAAACCCAACCAGCAGCATCAGGTGCAATACCAGTTGCACTTCGCTGGGAAGCGCACCCACTCGGGCTGAGATCGTGGCCATATTGACGGTGCCGGTGGCCGCAAAAATCATGGCGATGGCGATCAAGAACAGCACCGACGACACCAGCGAAACAATGATGTAGGTGACGCCAGCCCGGATGCGCGTCACGGTGCCGCCGAGGGTGATGAGCACGAAGCTCGCCACCAGCAAAATCTCGAAGCCCACGTAGAGGTTGAACAGGTCACCGGCAATGAACGCGTTATACACGCCCGCGGCCAGCACCAGGTAGGTGGGGTAAAAAATCGAAACGGGGGTTTCTTCTTCGGTGTCTTCGTCGGCGTGGTCGACGTTGCCCTGCCCAATAGAAAAGACCATCACCGCCAGCAGCACGATGCTGGTGATGACGACCATGAGTGCCGAAAGTCGGTCGACGACGAGCGAAATACCGAACGGGGCCGCCCAGCCACCCACCTGCATCACCAGCGGTTGTCCGGTTGTCTGCACCGCCAGCAGCAGTGTGACCGCCACCCCGAGGCTGACCACCATGCTCAGCGAGGCAATCGCGATCTGCATCCGCTGGCGGCGCCCAGCGGTGAGGGTGAGGGCGGCACCGAAGAGCGGGGTCAGCACGAGCAGAGGAACGAGCGCGTTCATTCGAGCTCCTCCTCGTCAAGTGCGATTTCCTGGTCTTCCGGTGTGGGCGATTCTTCGTCTCCCGGTAGATGTTCGGGCTCGAAGTCGGTGTCGCCGGCATCGTCGAGGTCGAACACCTCGTCGTCGGCTTCCACATCCACCTCGCGCAGCGACACGTCCTCGTGGTCGTCAGCCACCACATCGGCACGGGCCAGCGACCACGAGCGGTACAGCAGCGCCAGCATGAAGGCGGTGGTTGCCATCCCGATCACGATGGCGGTCAGGATGAACGCCTGCGGTAGCGGGTCGGTGTAGTCGGCGGGCTCGGCACCCTCGGTGGTCAGCGGCGCCAGCCCCGGCTTCCCCGCGGTGAGGAAAAGCAGCAGGTTGGTGGCGTTGGCGAGCAGGATCACCCCGAAAATCATGCGGGTGACACTGCGCTCGAGCAGCAGGTACACACCGACGGTAAACATCGCCACCATGGCGATCAAGAGCGCAATATCGAGGCTCATCGCGCACCCCGCCTCCGCTTCCGCGGGCCGCCAATGCGCACCATTTGGATGCGGCGGGTGATCGGTTCATCGACCACGGGTTCAGCTCCAGGCAGTTCACCCTCGTCGAGCACGGTCGCGCCGAGGTTGGTTGCGGCGAGGTTTTCATCCTCAGCCTGTGCGTCAAGTTCGGAACCGAGCGAGCGCAGGATGTCGAGCACCAGACCGATCACCACGAGATACACACCGATGTCAAAGAACGTTGACGTAACGAGCACGAAGTGACCGACTACCGGGATCTGCTGGTCGATCCAGAATGAGGTGAGCGGTGGGTACCCGAAAAAAATCGGGGTGATGACGGTGATCGCCACCGTCACGATGCCGATACCAAGCAGGCGACCGGCGTCAATGCGCACCGTGTAATCGAGCTCTTCGCGACCACCGGCGAGATAGCGCGCCACCAGTGCGAGGCCCGCCACAACGCCGCCAGCGAAACCACCGCCGGGGTCGTTGTGTCCCGAGAACAACAGGAATAGCGAAGCGATGAGCAGCGCGTGGAAAACCACCCGCACCACGATCTCGACGACGATTGAGCGCTGGTCGGGGCCGATGGTGTGCCCGGCAAGCAGCCAGCCGGCGCGCTGACGCTCAGCCTCGAGGCGACGCTGCTTCGGTGTCAGGCGAGTGCGCGCGAGTTCGCGCTCGCGACGCGACCGGCGCGCATCCAGATAAATGAGGCTCGCGATACCGGTGGCTGCTGCCACCAACACCAGCAGCTCACCCATCGTGTCCCAGCCACGAATATCCACCAGCGTGACGTTCACGAAGTTGTCGCCGTGACCGCCCTTGACTGCGAGCTCTGGCAGCGCCAGTCCGTCGCTCGGGAATGCTCGCGAACCGAGCGCGATGATGGCGACCAGCCCCATCCCGAGGCCGACCGCTGCGCCGATCGCCCAGCGCACCCAGCCGGGTAGGTTGCTACCCAGATTTGAGTGAAGGGCAGGAAGCCGACGCAGCACGAGCACGAACACGACCATCGAGATGGTTTCGATCAGCGCCTGAGTGGTGGCCAGGTCGGGGGCTCCCGAAAGCGCGAAAACAGCTGCCATCGCGTAACCGGTGACACCCACCAACACCATCGATTGGAAACGTTTCTTAGAAACCGCAGTGGCAAATGACGCGATCAGGATGATCACCAGCACCACCACGCTCCACCACGGCGTTCGCAGCGTGAGGTCGAGCCCAGCAAAATCAACCCGGGCAGCGCTGATCCCGATCGAGAGCACTGAGACACCAAAAATCCACGCGAGGTACACCGGCAGCGAACCACGCTGAATCATCGCGGTGACGCGAGCTGCCCCGCGGTCGACCAGGCGCATCACCAACCAGTAGGTCTTTGAGCCATCGACCCATGCGGGTACGAGCGCCTGAATGCGTGCTACGGTGCCGCGACCCACGAACACCAGCGCACCAAACAGTACTGTGACGGCCGACACTGCCAGCGCCGGTTCCGGGCCGTGCCACAGCGCCAGGTGGGCAAGGTCCCAAGAGTCGAGGGCTGGAACTGTATCGGCATACACGGCAATAAGCCGATCGACCCACTGCACAGCCACCAGCGGCAGCACCACGGTAGCTGCAACGAGAGTGCCGATCACCACACCGTCAATTACGGATGCGGGGGCCAGCTTAGTTTCGGCGAGTTCCGGATCGGGCTTGCGCGCAAAGGCACCGTAGAGGAAGCGCAGCGTGTAGGCCACGGTGAAGATCGAGCCGGCGGCGGTGCCCACCAGTGCGATAAGACCCCAGGTGTCTCCGGTGCTGATAGCGTCAAAAAAGGCGCCGAACGCGGCCTCTTTTGCGACGAAACCCCACAGCGGCGGCAGCCCAGCCATCGACGCCGCGGCGATCACCGCAAACGTGGTGAGCACCGGCATGGCGCGACCGACTCCCGAGAGTTTGCGAGCGTCACGGGTGCCGGCGCGATGGTCGATCGTGCCGACCACAAGGAAGAGCGCGGCCTTGAACAGCGCGTGCGCGATCACCATTGCAACCGCCGCGAGCGCCGCATCCCTGGTGCCAAAACCGGCGATGGTCATCATGAAGCCAAGCTGCGAAACCGTGCCGTAGGCGAGGATGAGTTTGAGGTCGAACTGCCGCAGCGAGCGCCAACCGCCCACGAGCATGGTGAACACGCCGATGACGATGAGCGTTTCACGGAAACCGGTGATTTCGCCGAAGCCTGGCAGCAAGCGCAGCACGAGATAAATACCGGCTTTCACCATCGAGGCGGCGTGCAAATAGGCCGACACCGGCGTGGGGGCGGCCATTGCGCCGGGCAGCCAGAAGTGGAATGGCACGAGCGCCGATTTGGATGCTGCACCCACCAGCACCAGCACCGCGGCGGTGCGCGCGAATGGCGAATCAGGTAGCCCTGCGGCAACGATCTGCTGCAGTGAAGCGGTGCCGGCCGCCCAGTGCACCATCACGACCCCCACCAGCATGGCGAGGCCACCGAATGTGGTGACCAGCAGCGCCTGCATGGCCGAACCGCGCGCGGCCCGGCGGCCCGTGTAGTGGCCGATCAGCAAGAACGACAGCACGCTCGTGGCTTCCCAGAACACGAACATGAGGTAGATGTTGTCGGCGGTCACTAGCCCCAGCATCACCCCGGCAAAGCCGAGCAGCACCGCAGCGAAGCGGCCGCGCCCCGGTTCATCGGTGGTGAAGTAGCTGGCGCAATAGGCCAGCACGAGCGCCCCGATCACCGTGACGATCATCGCGAATAGCCAGCTGAGGGCGTCGATGCGGAAGCTCAGATTGATGTCGAGCTGGGGAATCCACGGCACACGTTGCTCGTAGACGCCACCGGCAATGACTGTGGGAGCGAGGGTGACCAGCCAGATTGCGGCGGCTGCTGAAACCACACTGGCGATGATGAAAGCACCGTTGCGGGGGATGTGACGCAGGGCCGGCATGCTGATGCTTGCAATCAGGAAAATCCCGAGCCAAGCCAGCATGAGCACCCCGTCCATCGCGTTACTCACGACATCCTAACGGTTCGATGCAGCCGCATGGTTCGGCCGTCAGCTCGGTCTACACGAATGCGCAGTATCCGACTCGTGGTCGACGTACGCTGAGTGCATGGAACGCTTTCGGGTCTATGCGGATGGTCACCAACGGACGGTTGATTCGGCCGCAGATTTTTTGGCCAGGATGCGGTCAGACAGGTTTGATTTTGGTTGGATTGACCTCACCCTCGACGACACCGAGGCTCTGTCGCACCTGGCCGACGAACTCAATCTGCATCAGCTCGCCGTCGAGGATGCACTGAACACACACGAGCGTCCGAAGATCTCACGATTTTCTACCCATCTGCTGATGACGCTATCGGCTGCCCGCCTCGAAGAATCACATGAGGTTCAGCTGGCGCGTTGCACCACGTTTTTGCTGCCAAAACTGGTGGTGACGGTGCGTGAGCACGATTTCCCGATGGCCGAAGTGGCAGCACGGCTCGAAGCCAATGACGATCTGATCAGCTGCGGCGCCGGCTATATCGTGTGGGGCCTGCTCGACTGCGTGGTTGACGGCCACGTCGATGTGTTGGCCGAGGTGAGTGACCACACCGATGAGCTCACCGCCCTGATGTTTGACGATGCCCGCGCAACATTTGAGGTGCAAAAAACCGCGTTCGTGCTGCGCCGCTCAGTGCAGCGGATGCAGCATGTCACATTGCCGCTGCGCGAGGTGGTGAATACGTTGTTGCGCAACGATTCGCGCGTAGCGGTGCGCGGCCTCGAACCCTATTTCAGTGATGTGTACGACCACACCCTACACTCGGCCGAGTGGGCTGAGGGGCTGCGCGATCAGATCAGCATGATTCTTGAAACGAATGTGGCACTGCAAGGCAACCAGATGAACGAGGTGATGAAAAAGGTTACCTCGTGGGCCGCGATCATTGCCGTGCCCACGGCAGTTACCGGCTATTTCGGACAGAACGTCGAGTTTCCCGGGTTCGGCTCGGCGGAAACCTGGTGGGTGTCAAACATCCTGCTGGTGGTCATGGGCGTGGGACTGTATTGGCTGTTCAAGCGCAGCAACTGGCTCTAATCGAATCGGTGGTTTAGCGCGCGGGCACCAAGCTGTAACCAAGCACGCGTAGGCTGCACGGAATGATTCAACTTGGCATGAGCACCTCGTGCACTTTCGGCAGACCACTCGACACCTCGTTCAAAATCGCTAAGCGCACCGGTTTTGACGGGATCGAGATCATGGTGTCGACCGAGGCCGCTACTCGTTCGGCTGCGGCGATTCGTGCGCTGTCACGCAAACACGATCTGCCGGTGCTCGCTATTCACGCCCCGGTGCTGTTTTTTACGCAGTTTGTGTGGGGTACGAACCCCACGATGAAACTCGAACGTTCGGTAGATCTGGCGCGTGAGGTGGGGGCTGATGTGGTGGTCGTGCATCCGCCGTTTCGTTGGCAGACCACCTATGCACAGAGTTTTCTTGAAATTATTCGCCGGCTCGAGCGCGGTTCAGGAGTTGCGCTCGCGGTCGAAAATATGTTTCCGTGGTACGTGGGAGGTAATGGCACCCGCATGTATGCCCCCGGCATCAACCCGATCGAGATGGATTGCGACTCGATCACGATTGATTTTTCGCATGCCGCGCTGGCGGGCCAAAACTGTCTTGAGATGACTCGGGATGCAGCCCACCGGCTGCGGCACATCCATCTGTGTGATGGCCAGGCCCCCGGTTCGAGTGGAAAAATTTTTGACGAGCATCTCGCACCCGGCGAGGGTGGACAGCCGGTTGCCGAGGCCCTGCAGTATTTGCGTGACACGCAGTGGTCGGGGCATGTGGTTGCCGAGGTGAACACGCGCGGTGCCAAATCGGAAACCGAACGCCTACGCATCCTGCGGCGCACGGTCGAGTTTGCGCGCCGTCACCTGGGGCAGATTTAACCGGCCGTAGCCTCGCCAGGCGTTTCGCTGTCGTCATCGGGTCGCGGTGGCTGCCAGTCTCGCGCCATCCAGAGCGGAATCGCAGCGCACAGCACAATAGCCGCCGCGATAACGAGGGTTAACAGGGGTTCGACTGCGGCAACGAGAAAACCTCCGAGCAGGCTGGCAGCTGGCATCACGCCGATGGTAATCACCGTGATTGCAGCGGTTCCACGGCCCAATTGCTCGGGCTCAATTACGAGGGCGGGAATACCAGAGCCCAAAACATTGCCCACAGTAAACCAGAGCGAAAATAAGAAGGCACCCGCTGCCAGTACCCAAAACCCGTAGTCGGGTATGAGGATTGCTGCTGGTGTAATAAGTGCGCTCAGTCCAGCGAGACCAACTGCCAAGAGTTTGCCCCGCACCTCGGTGAAACGAGTACGTAGCGGTGTGACCATGACGGCACCAACAAGCCCGCCAAGAGCTGTGGCGACGCCGATTAGCGGAATGTTTCCTGGCTCCACCCCCACGTAGTCAAGGGCAAAGTAGATCAGTGCGACAGCACTCACCATGGTCGCACTATTGGCAAGTCCGTTTGAGAGCACCACGGCTGAGAGACCCCGTGTCGTCAGCACTCGGCGCACGTTCCAGGCCGATTTGGTGTCGTTCGTGGCACGTTTTCGAGTGGCCTGCCCCGTATGGCGCTTGGGGATGAGCATGCCGAACGTAACTGCGCTGATGAAGTACCCCAGTATCCCGCAGATGAAAACGGCCGGCTGCGACAGCAGCCGCAGCAAACCGCTCACCAGGGCGGGGCTGCCGACTCTTGCGATGGCGCTTGCTGACTCGACTCGTTGCATGGCTTCGGGCACGTGTTTGCGCCCGACAGTATCCGGCAAGAGCGCCGCCCGCCCAGTGTTGAAAAGTGCATCACCAAGCCCTAAGAACGCCATCCCCACTAGGAAGAGTGCTGCCGACATGACGCCGGCGAGCAATCCGATTCCTAGGAATGAAATGATGCAGATTCTTAGTAGGTTTCCGATCAAGAGTGCCCGGCCAGGGCCCATTCGATCAACGGCCGCCCCGATTTGCTTTGCAAAAAGAAGGAACCACAGAAAAGGCATGGCGTTGAGCAAGCCAAGGAGCTCAGACTGCATGCTCAGCACCGTGACAGCAATCAACGGAGCTAGCGAGCGGACGAGGTCGTCACTCGCCCCTTCACCGAGACTGGCCACAAATATTCGCTTCATCTGCGTTCATCTCTTCACAACTCGATACGACAACCCTTCGGGTGTTTGCGCGTTCTGTGTCAGAACCCTGACCGATTGAAGATCAACTCGCGCGGAAATGTTCGACGACCACTGAAGTATTCCCAAGAGAAACCCCGCGATGACACGGACAGTTGCATTCCTTCCCGGGCATGTTCGCTTGCCCGCGCCAAACGCAAGGAAAGCCTGGTTGTTGTCGCCTGGGAATTTGGAGATCCATCGTTCGGGAACAAACTCGTGTGGCCTAACAAAATTGACTGTACCACGTTGCACCAGAAACGGACTCATTGTGACAGTGCCCCCACGGGGCACAGAGAAGCGATTACATACAACCACGTCGCGAAGCGCCACCCTGTCTAACAGCCATGTTGGCGGGCGCAGCCGAAGGCTTTCCATCACGACAGCATGTATGGAGGGAATATCATCCAGAGAAACTTCATTGTCACCCACTGCTTCCGCCTCACGGTAAGACTTTGCGAGCCACTCCACATTCTGCAAGAGGTAAAAAATACACCAAGACATTGCAGCAGCCGACACTCGATAGGCTGCAAGCATAGCCCCAATTAACATCTCGGACGACCGACCCTTTGAATCCTCCGGGAGATTTTTAACGAGCGCATCACACGCGCTTCCAGGAGCGTATTCACCCTTGTCCATAACCCGACGAACTTCAGAAAGAGCTGCTTTATGGCGATAACCTATCGTAAGCCTCGCGGGCGTCGGCACCACACTTGGAAGGGCAAGAGCGTTACCGGTAACCCTGCCCAGGATACTGAGCAGTTTGTGACAGGCTAGCTCAAGACGTGGTTGCGCCTGCCCAAAAAGAAGCTCAGAGGCCGATCTCATTGCGACGCCGGCCACAAACGCCTGACCGCTAATGTCACAGGTGCAGCTACCACCCGGCCGTGCAAGACTATCCAACCCCAATTTGACATAGTCGCTAACTCTAGTGATTTGAGCGTCGGATGAACTGGGCGACAGAGGGCGGTGAAGGTTGCGACGCATCGCAAACCATTCCTCTCCCGGATCACTCACGCTTTCCGCGAGGAAGTTTTGGGTGACGCCGAAGTTTTTAGTATCAGCTAGTATTTCACGAGTTAGGTACAGATCAAAACAGAAGGCAACATTCTCAACGAAGAGATAAACATTTCCAAAATCTGCTTGATTCTTCAATAAAAATGCAAGTCTATCCTGATCATAGATTCGAATATTACCAATAAAGCTCGCCCGAAGAGCCGCGGAGCGGCTCGCCATCAAGCAAGAAAGCCGCCCCGCGGGCATTCAGCTCACCAAGAGTCACTCATAACCCCCAGCTACCCCTGCCATGCGTACCAGTGGTAGTGGCCGTAGGCACGTTTTCCATTTAGTACTCGAGCTGCTATATACTTTAGACGTGACATTCACTTCCTCATTGAAGCGCTAAAGTGGACACTCACCCCTTATCTAAAGGTGCTCGATCAGGCTAACTCTATCGCCTGATAAAACGCTGGCAATATTCACAAGAATCCATCCGTAATTTGAATCCGATTCATTAAATCGCTCACAAGTTCTCGAATTGCAGATTTGTGCGCCGTAACCTGGGACCGATTTAGCCGGCACGAACGGCAGCGGGGTGCCCGATCAAACTGAACGAGCACCCCAGATTCCACACCAAGTGACCCTGTTACCGGCAAATGACCCTCCTACGACAGGGTCACTTCGCAGTAAGAGGGTCATTTGCTAGTGGAGGCAGCGACAATAGGGCGACACCCCTACTGCTAGGCCTTCAACCGTGCCGCAATACCACTTTTGGGTTCGGTGACGAGCGCGGTGACTTTTGCTTTTCGACGGCTGCCAATCGCCACCGCCGTGATCGCCAGCGCGGCAAGCGTCACCAGAATCAACCCGGCCGCCGCAGCCACCACCGTTGCAGCATTACCGCCGGCATAGATCGCCTGGAGACCTGCCGAGGTCTGCCCAACGGGCAAGAACATCGACACCGAGCCAACCCACGGCGCCCGCCACTCAAACGGAATCACGCCGCGCAGCGTCAACAGCTGTAGCAGCAGCACACTCAGCGACACGATCGCCGCATTACGCCGCGCCCAGAACACTGCAAACATCAGGTGGAGCGCCGAGGATGCGAAACCAGCCAGCAGCGCGAACAGCAGCGTTCCACCGATCGCCTGCGCCGGAACATCCATCACCAGATGCGCCAGCGCGGCAAGTGCCAGCGCCACAATCATCACCGGGGTAAACACCCGGCGGATACCGGCAATGAGGATGCCCATATTCGAAACGCTCGAATCGAGCAGATCATCGGTGAGCATCCGGCGCCGAATCGCGGTCACAAAACCGGCAACCCAAGCACCCACCGGCACCAGCATCGCGGCGAGGATGCCACCAAAACCGGGGTTGTGGGTGACGGTACTGGTGCTCTGCACCGGCTGCGACACCATCTCAGCGAACCGATCCGTGTCGCTGATCGCGCTGCGCGCCTGGTCAGCACCGTCCTGCAGCGAAGACTGCATCTTGCCGGCGCCGTCGTGCAGCTGACCGATACCGTCCTTAATTTGGCCGCTGTTTTCATCTAGTTGCTGAGCACCGTCAGCGAGCTGATCAAGACCGCTCGACAGCTCGCCAGCACCGTTTGCCAGCTGCGAGGTGCCATCGACCAGCTGCCCGCCGGCGCCCGAAAGCTGCTGGCCGCCGCCGCTGAGCTGGCTGGCGCCACTCTGTAACTCACTCCCGCCATCGGCGAGCTGGTTACCGCCCGACACCAGCCGGTCACCGTTGCTCGCCAGCTGTGAGCTACCGTCGGCCGCCTGTGTCACTCCGTCCGCGAACTGGTTCAGACCACCAGACAGCTGCTTCAGCTGCGGGCCGGCATCCGATAGCTGCGCGAGGGCTTGGTCGGCTTCGTCGAGAAACTGTCGAACTTCATCCGGGTTGAAGCTGCCCGCTTGCAGCTGTGCGATGAGTGTGTCAACCGATACCGTGCATTCGGCCTGCAAATCTGGATCGGTAATGCGCTCGCAGATGCCGTACAGCTCGCTCGCGTCGAGCTCCGAGAGCCGATCGAATACACCTTCAACCTGCCCCAGCTGCTCACGCACCCGGTCGGCACTGCCTGAAATGCCGTCAAGTTTGTCGCCCACCGAGTCGATTCGACCGCTGGCTTCCCGCAACTGGTCGGCGCCACCGGCCAGCTGCTGCAGGCCGCCATCGAGCTGCTTCACGCCGTCCACATACTGTTTCACGCCGCCGACATACTCGTCGACACCGCCCACATACCGGTCGACACCGCCCGCAAGCTGCGAGGCACCGTCAACATACTGTTCAACGCCGTCGACATACTGCCGCGCACCACTGTCGAGATCGCGGGCACCACCGGCGAGCCGACCAGCGCCATCCGCGCTCTGTCCGGCACCATCAGCCAGTTGCGCAGCACCATCGGCGTACTGGTCAAAACCGTTGCCGAGCTTGCCTGCGCCATCGGCCAGTTTTCCGGCGCCATTGGCTGCCTGCTGCAACCCATCCGCCGACTCGTTCACACCATCGGCGAGCCCAACCGCAATCTGATTGGTGATGTCCTGACCAAATTCGGCAATCATTCCGTCGAAGATTTGCTGGGTGACCTCGCCGGTGCGGTAGTCGTGCGCCTGACTGGTCACCATCTCGACCTTTGCGGGCTTGGGGTCACCGGTGCTCGCCGAAACAACCGACTCGGAGAAGTCCTTGGGGATGGTCACCACCACATAGGCGCTGCCCTCGTCGAGACGTTGCTGCGCCGTTTCGGGGTTCGCCAGCTGCCAGTCGTACTGACCGGCGTTATCGGGGTTGGTCAACCAGCTGACCAGCAACCGGCCGGCCACCACCTGCGTGGTCGAACCGTCCTTATTGATCTGTTCGACCATCTCGTCGTTGTTCACGATCAGCGCGGGCACCCGGCCCGAGGCTTCAGAGGTGCTGGCAACCGACTGCGCACCCACCAGAACCAGGATGATTGGCAGCAGGATCGCCAGCAGTAGGTTGCGCACACGCGCGGATGCAAATTGATTCTTGGTGGTCATTAGCGCAGCTCCTTTCCGATCAGCGCAAGTTCACGCGACTCACGCTGATGCGTTGAACGTGCGAGCGCGGTTTGGGTGGAGTGAAGATTGAGATGGCTGCCGCACACCACAACGGTGACAAGTTGGCCAGAGCGTTGGTTGACGGCGAGCAGGTCGATCGCACGCACAATATCGGCGATCAATGACTGGGTGGATGCGCTCCCCAACTGGCCGAGATCCACAACGAGCACCTCGGGTTGCTCGGCGAGCGTGATGCTCAGTTGTGCCACCGCTCGTGGCAGCGGTTCGAGGAGTTCAAGGCGGCTGGAGCGGTCGAGCCGGAGCGTTTCGCCCAGCTCGGCGAGCACCTCGTTGGCGCGCTGCAGGGCCGCGTTTGTTGCCACTGCCGGGGCTTCGGAACGGAACATTCGGGTGGCGAAGGCACCGTGACGGGCAAGTAGCTGTCCGAGGTCAAGGTCACGGCTACGGTCGTCGAGGTTACCGAGATCAACACGGGTTACGCGCGAGACGAGTGCGGGCGAGTCGCCGGGCAGTGACCGCCCGAGCACATGCCCCGAACCGCTTCCCTGCTCGAGGCGGCCGGCAATCGTGTCGGCGAGCAGCTTCCGATCGAGCGGGTCGCCACTGGCGAGCAGGATGCCGCCGGCTGGCAGTTCGACATCCAGCGGTTCGGTGCCGCGTTTACCCGCCCGCAATTGCAGCTGATCGAAAGCAATACCTGACGAGTGTTCGGCCGCCCAGCGGGCTGCATCCAGGTGCTCGCGCAGCTGTTCACCCTCAATATCGAGGTTCGGAAGCTTGCGCTCGAGCCACTTGGGAAGCGTCCAGGCGCGATCGCCGAATAGCGTCATCAGTGCCGGAACGAGCGTCATCCGCACCAGGAAGGCGTCGAAGAAGATACCGACAGCCAAGCCGAAGGCGATCACCTTGATCACGCCCGCACCCTCGGGCACGAAGGCCGCGAACACGAAAAACATGATCAGTGCCGCGGCAGTCACCACACGTGCGGCACCGGCGAAGCCCTCTTCAATGGCTTCGCGGGCCGTGTGCCCGTGCACGTACGATTCACGCATCCCCGAAACCAGGAACACTTCGTAGTCCATCGCCAACCCGAACACGATCGCCAAGAGCAGCACCGGTAGGAAGGCGATGATTGGTCCGGGCACGATGCCGAGAATTTCGCCAACCACTCCGTCTTGGAATACCAGCACGGTGAGACCGAACGCGGCGAAGGCCGAGAGCAGGAAACTTACCGCGGCTTTGATCGGCACCAGCAGCGAACGGAACACCATGGTCAACAGCACCACGCTGATGCCAACCACCACGCCGGCGAATGGCAGCAGCGCGCCGTTGAGGCGGTCGGTGATGTCGATCTGCACGGCGGTCATACCGGTCACCGAGCTGACGGCGTTGTAGTTGTCTTCAATCTGCGGTGCCAGGTCGCGCAGTCGCTGCACCGTGTCCATGGTTGCCGGGTCGTCGGGCCCGGTGGTCGGGATGACCTGGATGATGGCCGAGTCGACGGTCGGGTTTGGCAACGCATCCCCCGCCAGCTCAACGCCATCGACAGCGGCAACCTCGTCACGAATCTTTTCGAGGTCGTCGACCAGTGTGTCGTTGTCCATCTGGGTGATGTCGAGCATCACGAGCAGCGGGCCGTTCGTTCCCTCACCGAAGTGCTCGGTCACGATGTCGTAGGCGTCGCGCGCGGTGTTGCCCTCGGCCTCACCCTTACCGCTCGGCAGCGAAGTCTGCATGTGCAGGGCGGGAAGTGCGGCTACGGTGAGCAACCCGATGACGAGCAGCACGAATAGGATCGGTGCGCGCATCACGAGGCGAACCCAGCGTCGACCCATGGTCGGCCGTTTGTTCTGGCCGGTTTCGCGTTTCCACGCTCGCGAGCCCTCGCGGGGGCGCAGCCGCTCACCGGCGATGCCGAGCAGCGCTGGCACCAGCGTGAGTGAGACGAGCATCGCCATAAACACACCGGCCGCCGCGGCAATACCCATCACCGACAGAAAAGGAATGCCGACGATGGTGAGCCCGAACAGTGCCACCATCACGGTTGCACCGGCGAACACCACTGCCGACCCCGAGGTGCCGGTTGCCAGCGCCGCCGACTCGCTGGCTTCCATTCCGGATGCGAGCTGTTTGCGATGGCGAGAGATGATGAATAGGGCGTAGTCGATACCGACGGCGAGACCAATCATCACCGCCAGCATCGGGGTGGCACTCGACACGATGACGAATCGGGTGATGAATAGCAGCACGCCCATGGTCACCCCCACCGAGGTGATCGCGGCGGCCAGCGGCATACCAGCTGCCGCCACCGAACCGAAGGCGACAAACAGCACCAGAGCGGCAAATGCCACGCCCACCAGCTCGGTGGCGGTGAGACCGTACTCGAGGTTTTGGTACAGCATCCCGCCGTATTCGACCTTGAGGCCGTGGTCTTTCAGCTGATCGGCGACCTCCCGCACCTGGTCGGCGGGTTCTTCAAGCTGGTCTTTCGAAACCGATTCGAATTGCACCTGGATGATCGCGGCTTTGCCATCTTCAGACAGCGTGCCGGTGGCGTATTCGCTATAGGGGTCGAGTGCCTGTTCAACTCGCGGCACTTCTTCGATCTGTTTCGCGATGTCGTTGAGCTCGTCGCGATAGTTGTCGATGCTGTCGGATGCGGCCACCACTACCTGCGCGCTCTCGCCGGCAACCTGCGGGAAAACCTGTTCGAGCCGGTCGAGCGCATTCTGCGACTCGGTGCCGGGGATGTCGAAGCTCTCTTCCATCTGACCGCCGAGCGTCAGACCCAGCGTGAGCGCGGTCGCTAGTAGCACCAGCCACGCCGACAGCACCTGCCAGTGGCGTCGATATGAAAAATGCCCGATTCGGTAAAGAAGCAGAGCCATTACGCCTCCTGGGTCTGTTGGTGGTCGGTGGTTTCGGATGCGGGGCTCACAAGGCTGCGCAGCAGCTGCGCAGCAATATCGGGACTGAGTTCAACACCGGGCGAAACGGGTGGTTTGGAGGGGCCGTGACCGCTGAGCGCCTCGGATACCAGCACAAACGCAATTCCGGTCATGGCGACCGTCACTCGCAGCAGTGCGGTGTCATCACCGGGGGCGTACACCTGGGCGGCAAGTTCGAGCAGCTCTTGAATTCCGGTGAGTGAACAATTCTCGGGAAGCGCGTCGTGGTAGAACAGCAGCGCCGCCACGCCGTACGGGTTGGCGGCGACCACGTCGACGATTGTTTGCGGCAGATCGTCCAGTCTTCCGGCTTCATAGTCGCGAATCACTTGTGCAGCCTGCTCGTCGACCCGCTCGCAGGCGGAGGCGAGCAGGCCCTGCTTGCTGCCGAAGTGATAGATGATATTTTGTTTGGTGCATCCGGCACGCCCGGCAATATCTGCCAGTGACGAGCCCAAAAATCCTTTTTCGGCAAACTCCTGGAGCGCTATTTCTTGGATGCGCTCGCGCAGCTCACTACTGTCGCTCAACCAAGTTCCTTCCGTCTTGAGCGCTGCTGTTTCGCGGCAAACGGTGATCGGTCGCCGTTTGGCACCGGCACCGCCTCACCCCATCCACTTACCGATCGTAAAGGATGACTGGAAAATAGTAACGAACATCCTTACCGGTCGTAAAGTGAACTTTCAGCAACTTTCAAGCATCCGGCGCGCCCGGCGGCCATTCAGCCCACTGCATCCCCCGCCGATTAAGCTGAGCACATGCGCAAATTTCTGCTGAATGGTGGCATCATCAGCGCCACCCTCGGACTTCTCCCCCTCCTAAAAAAGACCTCAGATGACCGCAGCCGATCGGCAAAAGTCGCCGCCTGGCTCGCATGGAGCGCCACCCTCCTCGCCGCGGTTGCCGCGGTGCGTGAAGAGGTAGTTGAGGAGCGCGAGCGCGAGGAAGAGTCTCAAGCTGACCTTTAGACAACCTTGAAAAACACGCCAACACTCCGCGTGGCGGGGTAACGGCGCAGCCGCTTTCCCCGTAGTCTGCAGACTGAAGTGTCACATTAGGTCGAAGGAGGGGCTCGTCATGTTCGGCTGGTTCCGCAATCTCGCGAATCGTGCGTCGGCGACCGAAGCAACACCGCCGGCCCAGAACGAATCCACCACTCCCGCACCCTCGGTGCCCGAAGTTGCGCGCCCACAGCGCGAGACGCTGACACCCGCTGCACCAGCCGTAGCCGCAAACGAACCGGCTAGCGAACCGCAGCAGCTCCCGGCAGTCGATGCACCGACACCCGCCCAAGCTGCGGATGCAGAACAAACTCGCCGCGCCCGCCGCGCCGCCCTCACCCAGGGGGATGAACTCACCATCGAGGCGCCGAGCGAACCGGTAGCCGAAGAGCCCGCTGGCACCGAGCCCCCAGCCCAGCGACGCGGCATTGTGGCGGCACCTTCGACCCAGCCGGCCATGCCCATGAGTGCGCACCCCAACTTTGCCGGGCTCGAACTGGCTCGCTGGACCGACAACGGCCCGCAGCTGCTCGACCCCGAAGCCGCGCTCAGCCCCGAGATTCAACGCGAACTGTTCCACCTGTTCGACGACCTGTTCGGCCCCACCGGCCGCTACCGTCTCGAGTGGCGCGCCGACCGCCAGCCGGGTGACGACGCCATGTTCGCTGAAATGCTCACCGTCGACCTCGTGCGTCGCGTACAAAACGCCATCGCCGATACGGCCGAGCTGGAGCGCCCTGAGCCACTCCCTGAGCTCACCGCACGCCGCCACCAGCATCCGCACGGTGACTCTGAACTGCGGCAGGCAAGCTAGCGACGACAAAACGATGGCCTCGCACTCGTTTGAGTGCGAGGCCAAACTCTTGGATGCATCCAGTCGCGCTAGTAACGGAAGGCCAGGACGAACGCCTCCCCCATCCCCACTCCGATCATCGCAATCACGATGAGATACCAGAGCGCCACGACAACCCAGGCCCACTGTCCCAGCCGTGCACCGAGCGACACTGCCCCCTCGCCAAAGACGCCGTACCCGAGGTTCGAGATCGTCACCAGCGTCACCAGCGGAATGGTGAACGTCCAGATGATCATGCACCACAGGCAGAGTTTGCCGAGCTCAAAAACCGAAAAGATCTGCAGATAGGTGATCATTGCGGCGGCACCAATCAGGCCGAGCTGCAGCCCGATGAAATACCATCTGGGAAGTTTCGCACCGGCGAGCAGCACAACACCGGTGGTAATCACCACGGTGAATGACACGAGGCCAACGATCACGTTCGGGAAGCCAAAAATAGCTGCCGCATTCGAAAGCATCGCCGGACCGCAGGTGATGAACGGGTTGATATCGCAGATGAGTGCCGCATCCTTATCGGTGAGCAGATGCAGGTACTCAAGGTTGAGCATGAAGCTTGCCAGCAGCCCCGCGACACCGCACACCAACAGCACCCAGCCGATTGTGGGGCGCTGCAAGAGCTTTGGCAGTTCGGCAGGCTTGGTTACCGCCGCAGCTTCTCCCGTCATTCGCCCGACCCCTGCGTCTGGCCCGCTGATGTTTCGGTAGCGGCAGGAGTCTCGGTGGCAGACTTGTCGCTCTCTGCGGGCTTCGAAGTCTCGGTCGGTTCGGCCTTCGCCTTCGCTTCTTCTTCACTCAACCCGTCAAGCAGGTATTGGATCGTGGCGGGTGACGGCAGGTTTTGCAGCAGTTCGCCGTTGAGGCCGATGCTTGGCGTACCGCGCACTCCGCTGGAGCGGGCATCACGAGTGCGATCGAGGATCCACCAGTTGTAGTTCCCCTCTTGGATGGCTTCGATAACCCCCGAATTGCTCACCCCGAGGCCCTGCAGATGGGTTGCATAGTCGGCTTCGCCCCACGCAACCTGCGTCTGCGGTGCCACCTCGAACAGGTCATCCACGAACTGATAGAACTTTGCCGGCTCAGCTTCAGTCGCTGCAGTCATTGCCGAAGCGGCACGCATCCCGTAGTCGTCAACGAAGCGGATGAAGTGATACCGCACCTTGATCTTGCCGTCACCAATGAGCTGCTGATAGGTCGAGTCCATGGCGTTGTGATACTCGCGGCAGTGGGGGCACGAAAAATCGAGGTAGTAGTCGATGGTGTCGGAAGCATCCTGTTTACCGACGGTTACGCCGTCATTATTCAGCGCGATCGGCACCTCAACGTCCTTGCCGGCGGTATTCGTCACCTTGACATTGCCCGAGGCCTCGGGAACGTGACGGTTACCGAACCACTGCGGCGCCATGATCGCAAAACCAACGATGATCGCAACGACGACCAGGGCGCCGACGATCGTGCCCACCTGGGCGAGCATCCGCTGGCGACGTTTTTTTGCCTCAGCCTGCTGTCGCAGCGCGTTTGCCTCTTCACGAAGGCGGCGGATTTGGTCGCGGTCATTTTTGGCCATTGCGGGTGAAATTCCGTTCGTTTAAAAATTGCGAGTCGATTATTAGGCGATGAGGCGGGCAGCAACCCGGTTCTGCATTTGCCCGTAGGGGTCAACGTCGTGGCAAATGTGCACGAAGTCACTAAACCGCGGCATGACGTGGGCCGCTTCAGCACCGGTAACCGTGTTGAACCGGCCCCAGTTCGGCAGACCGCCGAGCCACAGCAGCAGGTCTTCAACCTCGGCCAGTGCGGCACGGTCTGCCGCCGGCACCGTTACAGCCACCGCGACCACCTCTCGGCGGTAGGCGGCCGAAGCCCAGGCATCGTCTGGAGCAACCAGACTGATGCGCACCCGTGCGGAGCCAAGCCCGCGGTGGCCACGGGCGAATTCTTGCAGCGCCTCAACCACGAACGGCATCCGAGACGGCGCAATATAGAACTCGGTGGTGGCATCATCCAGCACCGCGGGCAGTTCGGTCTGCTCACCGAATCGGTCAAAGCGGTTCGCCGCACGAGTGAGCACCGGGGCGAGGAAGGGCAGGCGGCGAGCCACCGCCTCACGGAACCGGCGGAAACGGCCCGTTTTTCGCTTGGACTCAGCAGCGGTGAGTTCCACGCGCTTTTCGGCAGCGACCGCCGGCTGCGTTGGCTCGTCGCTGTACCACCCCACGGTGAGGTGCGCTTCGGCTCCCAGTGGCCGCCAGTCGACACAGTAAAAATCGGTCTTGTTGCGTGCCTCAGCAAGCTCGTACACAAGCTCGTTGATGTTGCGCTTGCGCTGACGCAGCTCGAGACCAACGTAGGGACGCACCTTAACGGTCACGGTCACGGGCACCCCGAGGGCGCCGAGTGAAAGCTTTGCCGCCGGCCAGAGCTGGGCGTCACGGCGTTCGTCGATATTGCGCAGCTGGCCGTCAATCGTAACCAGGCCAATCCCAGCGATCGCACCCGAAAAAATTGGTTCGGCGGGGTTGAGGCCGTGGGCACCGGCGCTGGCGGCCCCGGCGAGCGTGAGACGCCCGTCGGCTGGGGAGCCAATCAGGTCGAGCCCCTGCTTGTGCAGCAGCTCACGGGCGTCGCGCACGGTGGTACCGCCGTAAAACGTCACCGTGTTGGCGGCGGCGTTCGTGTCGACGACACCGGTGAGTGCCGAAATGTCGAGCGCGAGGTGGGCTTTTTTGGTGGCCGCGGGGAATCCGGTGCCGACCACGGCGATGGTCTCGCCCGCATCCCGAGCCGCCAGCACCTCACCGATCACGGCAGCCAGGTTGGCCGGGCGCACGGTACGAGCACCGGCGATAGCGACGTCACCGCCCCGCTGCTGAACGAGACTTGTATTTGCCGAAACTGTCAAAGACACCACGGGGGCTCCACCTTCCTGCTGTTCGTTCTATTCTGACTGATCCCGCCGAAAACGCGGCACAGAATCGACATTTGCACCGACGCTGTGATGATGCTAATATTCATAGGTCGCTCACGCGACGAACTGCGCCTCTAGCTCAATCGGTAGAGCAACGGACTCTTAATCCGTGGGTTCAGGGTTCGAGTCCCTGGGGGCGCACTTTTAATTTCCAACGCTCACGCTACAGGTCGAGTACGGGCGGCCGCCGCGCCGCGATAATTGCCGGAATCGCAGCGGCCAAGGCACCCACCACCAACGAGAGCAGCCAGGCCACGAACGGAATCCACACCTCGTAGCTTGGCACCCAAGCGCGCTGTATTGCCACGACGTGCACGATCAAGGCTCCGGCAAAGGTGCCGATTGCACCACCCAGCTGACCGATCACAGCACCCTCCGATGCAAATAGGATCACCACGTCCGAGCGAGTTGCTCCCACTGCTTTGCGAAGCGCAATCTCTCCCCGACGCGACTGAATGGATACGTTCAGCAGCGCAGACATACTGGCGGCGGCGAGCAGCAAGAGCACTGCGCCCACTGCAGCGACAAGATTTTCGACATCGGTGGCAAT
Source organism: Gulosibacter sp. GYB002 (assembly GCF_036577665.1). NCBI lineage: Bacteria > Bacillati > Actinomycetota > Actinomycetes > Micrococcales > Microbacteriaceae > Gulosibacter > Gulosibacter sp. GYB002. Next base: position 48,551 of record NZ_JARBDD010000011.1, read on the forward strand.
CTGTCCGCGCAACTCGCGCAGATCGGCAATCGTCTCTATCTGAAACTTGGTCGGGTTCGCTGGGTCAAGCCAGTTTGGCGCTGCTTCTGCGACAGCGCCAATGTATCCAAGTTCTGTCTTGACGTGCATGGTGAGCTCGCCGCCCGTTAGCCACGGCAGCAACTCTCGACTCACGATGATGCTGTTGTCTATCAACAAGCTCGCATCGTCCCGGGATTCAAACACCTCCACTACCGGCACAGAAACGCCATTAATGAGGATGCTTTTACCCGTCCCTGGCTCGCCAATACCCAGCACGTCCGCCGCTGATCGTCCAACAAAAGACACGACCCCCAGGTCTGTTTCAGCAAGCAGATTGGGACTCTTGCCATAGAGGAAGGTCAGCTCTTGTTGAGACAGATAGTCTTGGTCAGCAACCACGAGTCGAAGGTTCTCCGCTTCCACCGGCGGCTCGCCCGGTAGCCGTGCGACCGAGAACTCAGACCGAGCGAAATCGATAGTGTAACCCACCGATTCCACGTGCGGCATCTGTGCTAATCGCCGCTTCCATGCCGCTATCGCTCCCGATTCGTCTAGCAGCGGGGCGCCGCTATAGCCGATACGAAAACTATCGAGCGAAGCCGAATCGATTCGATGCGCTATCTGCACGGCAGCTGTTTGGCTCAGACCGAGAGCCGCTACCAGGCTGCCAACGCCGAGCGCGAATACAAGCAATAGTGTGAGTGTTCGCACCCATTTCAGCTGGAGCTCATTAATACCATCGACCAGCGCGCCAAGTACCCTATTCCGCAGGGTGCCCTGTTGGACAGGCGATGAGTCACGCTCACGCACGCTGGTGACGACAGGACCCGAGTCACTGACAATGTGACCATCTCGGATGCGAATGCGCCGGTCAGCCTCGGCTGCGAGGTCTTCATCATGGGTGACAGTAACTATGGTGGCGCCCGATTTGTGCAGACTTCGGAGATATTGGAAAACCCGTTTGCTCGATTCACTGTCGAGACTGCCAGTTGGCTCATCCGCAAGAATAAGCTGCGGCGAAGTGGCAATCGCACGAGCAATTGCGACGCGCTGTCGTTCACCGCCAGACATCGAACCGGCGCGCTGTTCAGCCTTGTCACGAAGGCCCACACGGCCGAGAGCAGCATTCGAGGCATCAGCGCAAATGCGCGGCTCAACGCCCCGAATACGCAAACCGAGATTTGCGTTGTCTAGCGCCGTGTAGTGCTCCAGCACCTGCGAGTCTTGAAAAACAAACCCAATGTTCTGGGCGCGCATCGAGTTTCGCTGCGGATCACTCAGCTGGGTTGTTTCAATTCCCTCTAGGTAGTAGACGCCGTTGTCCAGGTTATCGAGCAGTCCCAATAAATGGAGCAGTGTGCTCTTACCCGAGCCTGACGGTCCGGTGATAGCAACAAATTCTCCGGAATTAACGACCAGGGTTGCGTCTCGAATGCCACCCTCTCTAGCAGCACCATACGTTCGGTAGGCGTGCTCGAGACGAATCAGTGGTTCATTCACAGCAGGACGCTTTCACCCTCACGAAGTTTCGTGTCACCGATGGCCGCCCATCCGCCACCTGTTTCAAGAATCTTGACCGATACCCGTTCGGGGTCGCCTGCTTTTTCAGTTTTCCGCAAAACGTAAGTTCCCTCGGCATCACTCCGGATTGCCCCCAACGGCACAACGAGTTCAGCATCCCCGCTAACGACGCGTTCGAGAGTGACCGTTGTGCCACCCGGTACACTTTCAATTTTCTCTGCGTCAACAGAAAAATAGAGATCATGGCCAGGTATTTGACCATCCGCGCCACTATCAAAGTCACCAATGCGCACCAGCTGAACATCGACTTGCTGCTGTGCAACGATGGCCGTAAATGCGTCCGCAACGTCGACCTCTGCGGCCGTAGAGCTATCCACTCGAGCAACGATGCTGCGCTCGCCGACCGTCACCGTAGCGAGCGGGTGCTCGGCTGAAATCACGTCGCCGACACCTGCCGCCGAAATCACGAGAGCACTATCGCCAGGAATTGCCACAAAGGCCATTGCCGGAATATATGGTTCTCGTTGCGCTGGTTGCTCACGCTGTGTCTCAGCGTCCCCATCTGATTCCGGTTCGACGGTACTAGGGGCTGTGATTTCGCGCGTTGGTAAGGAAAATCCAACCCGATCAAACAGCTGCGCAGCTGCGTCTAAGGTTGCCCAGTCGACCCAGCCATTCGCTTCAATGTCGAATCCTGCACTAATGAACGCCAGTTGCAAGAGTCTGACGTCTTCGCCAGTGTCGTTGGCAGCGAGGTCACGATACATCGCCAGCTCTCCAGAGAATGCGAACACCGGCGTATTCGCGATTGCGCCAATAAAAGTTGCAGATCCTATGCGGTCACTACTACTGAGCGGTGACTCTGTCACAACAGCCGCCTCTGGCAACTGAGTTGGCACAAGGGCGTGACTTTCACTCTCAGTGATGTTTCCGTAGAAAGTTACCGATGCAGCCAATGGCCGTTTTTCTACTCGCGCAACCGTCTCTATGGTTGCGTTCTGCGCTGCAACCACATCGCGGTTGATGGGAGCCGATTGCTGTCCGAGCAAAAACGCTCCAATGAGCGCTAGCCCAATCGTTAGCGCCGCTGAGAGGACAAGCCACGGTCGCTGCAGTCGATGCCGGAAACGGGTGCTCACGATGCGTGTTCGCGGACGTACGTGGTCGCGGCTTCGCGCTGGCGCGAGACTTGTGCGAGCTCGACGTTCAAAACAGCTTCATTCTCACGAATTGCGGTCGTCTGGTAGCCAGCTTCGATGTCAGCCATAGTTTGTGCCATTTGCACTTCCTGATTACACTCCGCTTCAATGGTCGCCAGCCGAATCTCTTCTGGGCTGGCTTCGTCTACGCCACGTGCGAGAAGCGCTTCTGCTTCATTCGAAAGCAGACTCCCCTCGGTATAGGTGAGGCCCCGACGTTCGAGACACTCTCCCCACTTATTGTTCGCTTCAACCCATTTCGGATCAGCCTCAGCCTGGGCCCGAGTTTCGTCATTGATCATGAGAGCACGGGAAATTTCGGTAGAGCTATCAAACACCCCAATATCAATAAGTGTGACTTCTAAACCCTCTTGACACTTTTCGAGGGCGGGGAGAGCATCGGTGCTCACCACCGTTGCAGCGGGCGGCAGGTGCCCGCTGCTGTCAAGCTTCCAGCCAAAGGTCTTGGCGTGTTCCACATCCCAGATTCCGTACCGTCGATCATCGTCATACCCCGGTTTAAGTAGTTCAGCAGCAGAGGGAAGGTGGTATTGGAATCCAGCTTTTTTCAGACACTCTGCGGTAGCCACCTCCCGAGCAGCCACAAACGCCGCGATATCTTCTGGCGAAGTGCCCAGGTAATCATCCAACGGAAGTCGAATTCTTCCTAGTTCATAATCAAATTCAACCGCACTGTCGCGAGCCGCGGTATCGGTTGTGCATCCAACTAGCAGCAGACCGCACACCGCCGCCGCTGCGGCAATTTTTTGCGACCTCATTAAAGGATCTTGAGGCTGCGAATTCGATCATTCCAGCCAATCAACCGTAGATCCTGGTAATCACGTGACTGGTCGGTTGAGTGCCCGGTGTAGCCGTACTGGTCATAGAGCCGGTACCGATCACCGGCTGTTCGTTCCAGTGATGAAACCTTACCGGCGAGTGGGCCAACGCTCGATACTGAATAGTCGGTAGCCCAGCGCTGCCCGCTCCAGTTAGTGTGTTCCCAGAGTACGATGCCAGCCTGAGCCGAGGTCACGGATGCGCCTGCTGCGAGAGCGAGACCGACCACAGAACCAATAAATGTCCTCTTAAAAACCTTCATCTTGATCTTCCTTGTTCAAGTTTCGACTCTTGAAAACAAATAGTAGGCGTTAGATTTCCCCGATGGAATACCCCCATAGAGAGTTCACCCCCTGTTTACCCATTGCACGACACGCAGCACCACCCGCACTTCAACCCTCAGCAACCACACGAGACAATGGCGACGAGTGCCCGCCACTCCACAACAGCGTCGCCAACGATTAAGGAGTCGAAGTGACTGAACCCATCCGCCTTCAGGCCGGAGACACCGCCCCCGCTTTCACCCTCACCGACCAGGACGGCAACACGGTCAGTCTGAGCGATTTCGCCGGCAAGAGGGTCGTGCTCTACACCTACCCCCGTGCATTCACCCCCGGATGCACCACCGAGGCCTGCGATTTCCGCGATAGCGAGGCGCGCATCACCGCCGCCGGTTATGAAGTACTCGCACTCTCAGCCGACCCCGCCACCAAACTCGCCGATTTCAAACAGGAATACGAACTCCCCTTCCGGCTACTGAGCGACCCCGGACACGAAGTGCAGGCCGCCTACGGTGCCTACGGTGAAAAGAAAAACTACGGCAAGACCGTGATCGGGTCGATTCGCTCCACCTTCCTCATCGACGAAGAAGGCAAAATCATCGAGGCGCTCTACAACGTGCGAGCCAAGGGGCACGTCGACCGCGTACTCAAACTGCTCGAAAAATAACCCAACCGACCGCGTTAGCGCCCCGGCGCATCGTCGGGGCGCAACCAGGCCGTCACCCTCGGGTTAAACACCAGGATCAGGCCGCATAGCGACACCGCAGCCAGCACCCAGCCGACCGCATCCGCCATATCTCCCTGCAACACCACAACCGCAGCCGCCACCTGCAGCACCTGCCACATGAGCGTGAAGCTGCGCGTCCAACTCTGCCGGCGCACGATCCCCACCAGCGCAGCAATCAACGCGGCGACAGCGATCACCGCGATCACCACCAGCCCGATCGATGAGGCCAGCGAATTTGGTGTTTCGGTCATGAGCTCAACCACGAGCAGCCCGGCCACAAACAGCATGAACAGCGCCTCTGCTGCGACCACCAGCCCCAGCAATCGAACCGGAACTGGCGAGTTGACAAATGCCGGAAGATCAGTTTCGGGTTCGTTTCCGGGATGCACTGGCAAAAAATTTCCTTGATCAGAGCGTGGTTGCGTGGCAAGATAATACTTCAGATCAGGGCAGCGACTGCTGAATAACCGCCGAGAGCGCAGCGCGTAGCCACGTTCGCCCCGCAGCAGCGTGACACGTTGTGCACAGCTGCCGCCGAAATTTCGGCGCTTTGGAACCGAGGAGACTTTTCAATATGGATTGGCGCGAGTCTGCTGCCTGCATGAATGCCGACCCCGAACTCTTCTTCCCCGTCGGCAACACCGGCCCAGCACTCGAGCAGATCGACGCCGCGAAGTCGGTGTGCGGACGCTGCCCGGTCACCGAGCAGTGCCTGCAATACGCCTTGGAGACCAACCAAGACTCGGGCGTTTGGGGCGGGCTCTCCGAAGACGAGCGTCGCGCCCTCAAACGGCGTGCGGCCCGCGCTCGCCGCGCATCCTAAGCAGTCTCTACAGGCTGACACGACCGCAACCGGTTTGCGGGCACGATTGAGCTGCGCCCCTGGCTTGGTATTCCGGGCCGGTCGAGTTTCCCGGGCAGGTTCAGCCTTATGAGCCAGTTTATTTTTCGGGGAAGGGACCATCGGCTCCCGGCACAACCGCCAGCTGCGCGGTCGTCGCCGAAACACCCCAGCGTCGCGGCACCCGAATCGCCACTGTAGTGCCCCCACCGGGCGTGGGGTTCCAGGCGATTGTGCCGCCCAGTTCACCTTCCACAAGCGTGCGCACAATCTGGGTGCCGAGCCCGTTACCGACGCCGGTTTCAGCCATCCCCTTACCGTTATCGATCACGTCGATCGAAAGCATCTCGTCGGTGCGTTCAACACGAACCACAACCCGGCCCTCGGTTGCACCGGCATCGAGACCGTGCTCAACCGCATTGGTGACCAGCTCGGTGAGCGCCAGCGAAAGCGGCGTGGCATATTCACTCGGCACCGCCCCGAACGATCCCTGCAGCTCGGGGCGAATAGTCTGCCCGCCCTCACCGGCTGCCACCTCGGTAGCGAGCTTCATCACCCGCAGGAACACCTCATCAAAATCAACCGATTGCGAAAATCCGCTCGAAAGGGTGTCGTGCACAACCGCGATCGATGACACTCGACGCATCGCCTGCAGCAGCGACTCACGGGCCTCGTCGCTGCGAACACGACGCGCCTGGATGCGCAGCAGCGCGGCCACGGTCTGCAGGTTGTTTTTTACCCGGTGGTGAATTTCACGAATCGTCGCGTCTTTGGTGATGAGTTCCTGCTGCTGGTGACGAACATCGGTGGTGTCACGACACAACACGATTGCGCCGAGCCGCTGGCCGTCACGATGCAGGGGAATGGCGCGCATCGTCACGGTCACGCCACCTGAGTCGACATCGGTCATCCAGGGCGCTCGACCGGTGACCACCAGCGGCAGTGCTTCATCAACCGAAACATGCCGCTTGTCATCAACCAACAAAGAGGCTACGTCTGACAGCGCTTCACCTTCGAGCTCGCCGCCGAATCCGAGCTTGTTCATCGCCGATAGCGCGTTGGCACTGGCGAAGGTGACCACGCCCTCGGGGTTGAGTCGAATCAGACCATCGTGGGCGCGGGGCGCGCCGCGGCGAGAAAACTCGGGAGCGTCCGGATCGGGGAATTCCCCCGCCTCAATCATGGCGAATAGGTCTTCGGCGCACTCCCGGAAGGTGTGTTCTTGCCGGGTGAGGTGACGACCGCTGAGCAAATTGGTGTGGCGCGTATAGATGGCGATCGGTCGCTCAGAACGCACCCGTTTACCGTCGACGCGACGCGACGAAAACACCGGGGTGACGGTGAGCTGAGTGGGAATCTCGTCAAACCAGTCGGGTTCGGTCGAACGAACCGTGCGGCCCTCTTCAAAGGCGCGGCGCACATCCGGCTCCCACTGCTCGCGCATCTGCTGGCCGACAAGGTCGCGATAGAACAGTGTCGGGGCGCTGGACGGACGAACCTGCCCGACAGCAGTGAAATTATCGTCACGAGTGTGCACCCACAGCACCAGGTCGGCGGTGGCGAGATCGGCGATCAGCTGCGAATCGGCAGACAGCAACATCAGCCATTCGCGGTCGGCCTCGTCGAGTGCGCCGTGCCGCAGGAGGTGGTTTGACATGCTTGACACGCATGCCAGCTTATTTGACGGTTACTGAAGCTTCGGCGAGGGCCCGAACAGAACGCGCAAAACGTGACCGCGGCGCGGCCTCGAGCACCGAAACACCGGCAGCCAGAGCTCGCGCGATGGCCCGCTCATCGTGTGGCAGCAACTGCACCGACTCAATACCCCCGAACCGTCGCAGCGCCTCACGCACCTGGTGGGCGGGTTCTCCTCCCGCGCCACCTTGCCGCACGCGATTGGCCACCGCAACCACCTCGGTGTTCGGTGAAAGCAGCTCGTGCAACTGCAACCGGGCGCGCAAATAGCGAGAAACACCCACCGGCGATGCGTCAGCAACCGCCATCACAGTGTCGCTGTGCTCGAGCGTTGCGATCGTGGCCGCGTTACGTCGCGGGCCGACAAAATCGCTGGCAAGTTCTTCATCGGTTTCGAGATTAAAACCGACGTCAACCACCACCACATCGGCCATATTCCGGCAGTGTTCGAGGGTGGTCTGGATGCGGTCAGCACGCAATTCTGGCCAGCGCGCGGGATTATTGAGGCCGCCGAGCACAAAAACCTGAGCTTCGCGCCCGACCCGCGTTGCGAGTCGTGACAGTTCGTTCGCATCCAGTGAGCCGGCTCCCGCGAGTCGACAGGCTGCTGCAAGCCCGGGGGTGTTGTCGGTTATCCCCAATAGCGTGCCAATTGCGCCACCATAACTATCGGCGTCAACGAGCATGACTCGCTTACCCCGCTCGGCATGCGCGGCGGCCACATTGATGGCAATTGTTGACCGGCCCGGCGCCCCGTGCGGCCCCCACACCGCGATGACCCGACCTCGCGACGGCCGCGAAACCACTGGTAGAGCATCCCCGTGTTGCGGTGCCGGCTGATTGGTAACAGCTTCCGCGGTGGTGTTCTCGGCTTTTGTAACCGGATGCGCGGGCTCGGCGGCCGCGCCGGCACGCTCGCGCTGACGCAGCTCGCGTCGCGTGCGATGCCGGCCGGGTTTTGAACCGGATGGGCTTGAGCTCGAGCTCGTTTCAGAAGCGGATGCGGCCAGCTGGCCGTTTTCATCCAGCTGCAGTAGCGGCAGCTCATCCGCCTGGCCTCGCCCACGAGCCCCCAGCAACTGCTCGATCCGCTGCCAATCAGCATCCGCATCCACCCGATCAATTACCCCGAGTGCGGTGGCTGTCTGCCGCTCGATCGTCGATGCCGTCACCGCGATTGTGCGCACGCCGCTGCGATCGCAGGCGCCGAGGCTGCGTGCGGTGAGCGTTTCTGGTGTGGCCTGCACCACCGCAAGATCGGGGCGGTGCTGCTCAACCGCCGCGATCAACGCATCCGCACCCACAACTCGCTCCACTATTTCGTGGCCCACGAAGACGATAGCTTCGAGCCACTGCGCCTCGATCTCAAAATCGAGCGCCAAAACGATGCGTGCCACGCTTATGACTCCCCCTCGGCACCAAGTTGGGTAGCTGGCTCACGATGCAGCGGCACCACATGCATCCTCGCCTCAGCGGTTGTGGCCGCCAGCACCTGCTTCAGCTGCGACTTCGGCACCCGCAGCTCGAGTTCCACCGTGTTTGTCCCCACGAGTCGATCTGATTCGAGTCGCCGCACCACAGTGGCATCCGGCACCACCACGCTCGGATCGGCATATTCACCAGCCCGCTCCCCCGGCGGCGCCACCCACAGCTCAACGCGACTTCCTGCATCCACGCCCGATGGCGGTGAGCTGGTGAGTGTCACCACCACCGACGCGGTCGACTGATCGGCTGCACCCAGCGCACTCAGCGGGATGAGTTCGCCGGCGCCCACAGCGCGGGTAATCACGATCGGCTCGCTCGGCAGCCGATCGGGACCCAGATAGAGGGGTGTCGTATCGTCCACCCGCACCTCGACCAGCGCCAAGTGATCCTCGGTGAGCGGCTCGCCCGGTGCGAGATTATCGCTGGCGACATAAACGGTGCGGGTGTGATGCGAGGCCAGTACGATGCCGGCCACCGCCGCCATCGACACCACAACCAACAGGATGCCGATGATGAGTCGAGAGTCGATGCGCCGAATGAGCGCGGGTTTAGCGGACATAGCGAATCCTTGCAGACAACAGCAGACTGTGTTGAGTGACGGGTCGATGTCACCCGGCAAGTCATCTTGCCGTGTCTGACAAGAACCATGAAAAGTTATCCACAGGGCAGCAAGTGTCGCTGGCAGCGGGAATAATGAAAGCATGACATCAAATGCGGCGTCCCGCTTCGCGCGCTTTCTTTCGCTCGCGGATGTCGCCGATGTGCTCAATGTTGATATCAGCGTTGTGCGCGAGCTGGTCGAATCGAACGAGCTGGCGGCAATCCGTATTGGTGAGCACGGCCACTGGCGCGTCGAACCGCGCGCCCTCGACGACTACATCGCCGACCAATACGAGCGGCGCGAGCGCGAATCGCAGTTCGCACAGAGCGAGTTCACCGATATTCCCGAGCTGTTTGCCGCACCCGAGCAGTAGCGCAGTCAGTCGGCGTGGATGCGCACGAGCATGATGTCGCGCAGCGGCACGATCCGGGTTACCCGCACCGAGCGATTACGGCGCACAGTTTCCGGGTCGTGCACGGCAATATCGAGATGGTCGCGGGCGACCCGGTCGATGGTGCCGATGATTGCACCGGCCGGGGTTAACAGCTCACACACGGTTCGTCGACGGCCCAGATCGCGCAGGGCGATGTGGATGCTCAACCGTTCGGTCACGCTCGGGCGGGCCGGCTGCGGTATGAGCGAACGCTCCACCTGGTCGGGCGTGAGCAGCAGCGCCGCGACCCCGGCGATCGGCACCAAACACGCCCCGTAGCTGCCGCCGATACCTGCCAGTTCGGCACCAAACCAGTCAGCGCCAAACTCAACCGGAACGATATCGATGCGTTCATCCGTGTGCAATTGCATGCCGATGCGCTCGCCGGGTCTTATTCCGGCGGCTAGTGCGGCCAGTCGATCACGGATCGTGAGCCGGGCGATGCGGAGACGCTCGTCGTCGATTGCGGCCCGCTGCTCAGCCTCTTCGCGCTCTGCCGAGAACTGGTCGGCGAGGTCTTCAAAAAGGTGGTCCCATTGCACAGAAAAAGTGTGACCCATAACGGTATCGCATCCGCGAGTTATCCACAGTTTCTATTTTTTCGCCCCAAATTTGCTTCCTACGGTGAAAATTTCAGTGAGCTGCGCAACGCCGCCAGCTGATACCGACACGACGGAAGCCAACCATGCCCGCAACCAGTGCCGCGCCCGCATCACTCAACCAGTCAGTAACAGCATCCGCCCCGAGCCCCAACCGCCCTCGTCTGACGGCGGTGACGCACGATACTGCCAGCGAGACCACTGCCGGTGGCTATGCCCTGAGCCGACAGCTTGACGACACCGGGCTTCCGAATCCGGATGCGCTGCTGCAAAATCTCGCCCGCAGCGTTGTCGAAATCATCGCCGGCGTGCGTGAGGTCGAGCAGGTCGCTCGCTGGGTGTCACCGGAGGTGTTTTCGAAGGTGCTGCAGCGTGCCCAGCACGCCAAACGCTCACGCGCACTGCGAGGTTTGGCCGTGCGCCGCCCCACCGTGCGGGCACGCGCATGCCTGTGGCAGTCGCCACGTCCGGGCGTCGTAGAGGGCACTGTTGTGGTGGATATCGGGGCACGGGCGCGCGCGGTTGCGATCCGGCTTGAATCGTGGCGAGGCCGCTGGCGAGCCGAACGCATCCACGTGCTTTAGCGGCTCGAGGCGCTGCGCTGCACCACAATCGCAATCACAACCGGGCGATGCCGATTCATTCGTCAAACAACCACTCGCGCGCGGGCTCGACCGCCACACCGTGCTCGCGCAAAAATTCCGCTGCATCTACCTCGCCATAGAACTGTTCAAGCGCCGCTGCACGCGAAGCGACCCACTCACTGAGCGCGGGTTCGGGACGAAATGACTCATACGGGTGGTTCGACACCCTGTGCCGCTCATTGATAGTGCGTGTGGCAAGCTCATCTGCCGCCAGCAGTGTCGCCGGCGAGGCGCCGAGCGCACGCAGCAGCAAGCCGGTAACAAGACCAGTGCGGTCACGGCCCGCCGAACAGCACACCACGGTGCCGGGGCCGGCGTTCGCGATACGCGCCACTGCCGCGGCCACCCGGTCACCAAACAGCCGCAAATAGTCACTGTACTGGTTGGTGTGCATCATGTACGGCACCATCAGTTCGCGAAATTCGGTGTCGTCCGGGTCTTCGATCGGCATCGACTCGTACCGCACCCCGGCAGCTTCGGCACCGCTAATCGGTTCGCGCAGCTCGCGCGGATCGCGCAGGTCGATTACGCGTCGCGCACCGTCAGCCGCGGCATCCTGCCACCCCTGTGGCACCCATGCCTCTGGCTTACCCGATCGAAACAGCACACCCCGGCGGATAGTTGCGTCACCCACCGGGGTGCCGGCAAGGTCGCGGGCGTTAAACGCACCCGCCCACTGCCGCATGCCTACTTCTTTTCGCCGAATGCGCCGCGAGTGCCACGCGCCTTTTTGGTCTGCGCCTGTTCGCGAGCGAGATCGGCTGCCGAGCGGCCCTGGGATGCATTGGTTTTACCGGGGTTGCCCGACTTGCGTTTGGCCTTGCCGCGGCTCTTAGCCGATTTGCCGGTCGACTTTGCGGCCTGCTTGGTTACTTCGCTCTCGGCATCGTCGCTGGCTGCCGCCGACTGCATGGCCGAAGCCGTGCCCTGCACCATTTCGCGGCGCATCGCGTCTCGGGTGGCTTTTTCGTTAACCGCACCCTTACCGTCAGTGACCCGCACCTGGCCCGATTCGTCGGCAGCCGAGTAGTTCAGCTTCGTCTGCGCCTTCGGCTCGAGACCCTTCGAGCGCATCACCAGATGACGGCGAGTGTTGCCGTCGGCGTCTTCGACCTCGTTGACCTGGACATCAAGGTTCATGAGGAAGCCGACCGACTCTTCGCGCACCGCACCGAGCATCTGCTGGTACATCAAAAAGCCCTCGCGCTGGTATTCAACCAGCGGGTTCTTCTGCGCCATGGCCCGCAGCCCGATACCGTCCTTGAGCGCATCCATTTCGTAGAGGTGGTCACGCCATTTGCGGTCGACAACCTGCAGCACCACGCGACGCTCGAGCTCGCGCATGACCTCTTCGCCGAGCTCCTCTTCGCGACGCTCATAGGCGATTTTTGCGTCGGCGTGCAGCTCTTCTTCGAGGCGTTCAACGCTGATCTGGTCGAGCCCGCCAGCATCCTCGATAATTTCGTCAACCGTCACCGACATCGGATACAGCTGGGAGAGCTCGGCCTGGAGCGTTTCAGTTTCCCAGTCATCCGGGGCGCCGGCACTGGTGTGTTCGGCAACGATCGCATCGATCGCGCCAGTGATGAATCCGCTCACCTTGTCGCGCAGATCGTCACCCTCGAGGATCGACTGGCGGTCGGAGTAGATGGCCTCACGCTGCTCGTTCAGCACGATGTCGTACTTGAACACGTTTTTGCGGATCTCAGCGTTACGAGCTTCGACGTGGGTCTGGGCCTGCCGAATTGATTTTGTCACCAGGCCCGACTCGATCGCCATCTCGTCGGGAATCGAGCTCGAAGCCATGAGTGCGCGGGCCGCACCAGTGTTGAACAGCCGCATCAGGTCGTCGTTCATCGACAGATAAAAACGTGATTCGCCGGGGTCGCCCTGACGTCCCGCGCGACCGCGCAGCTGGTTGTCGATACGGCGCGATTCGTGACGTTCGGTGCCGAGCACATACAGGCCACCGAGTTCGGCAACCTCTTGTGCTTCGGCCTTGACCTCTTCTTCGACTCGGTCGAGCACCGAGGGCCAGGTGGCCTCGTACTCTTCCGAGTTTTCTTCGGGGTCGAGCCCGAGCGCCGCCATCTCGGCAACCGCGATGAACTCGGCGTTACCACCGAGCATGATGTCGGTACCACGACCGGCCATATTCGTGGCCACAGTGACTGCGCCCTTACGCCCCGCCTGCGCCACAATCGCGGCCTCACGGGCGTGGTTCTTGGCGTTGAGCACCTCGTGCTTCACGCCGCGGCGAGCGAGCAGTTTCGAGAGATATTCACTCTTTTCAACCGAGGTGGTACCCACCAGCACCGGCTGGCCGGCATCGTGCCGTTCGACAATGTCTTCAACCACCTGGTCAAACTTGACCACCTCGTTCTTGTAGACGAGGTCGGGCTGGTCGATGCGGATCATCGGCTTGTTGGTGGGAATTGGGATCACACCGACGTGATAGGTCGAGTTGAACTCGGCTGCCTCGGTTTCGGCGGTACCGGTCATACCCGAGAGCTTGTCGTACATGAGGAAGTAGTTCTGCAGCGTGACCGTGGCGAGCGTCTGGTTCTCGGCCTTGATCTGCACGTTTTCTTTTGCCTCGATTGCCTGGTGCAGGCCCTCGTTGTAGCGGCGGCCGGGCAGGATGCGGCCGGTGTGCTCATCAACGATGAGCACCTCGCCGTTCTGCACGACATATTCTTTGTCGCGGCGGAACAGTGCCTTCGCCTTAATGGCGTTGTTCAGGAATGAAATCAGCGGGGTGTTGGCCTGCTCATAGAGGTTGTCGATACCGAGCAGGTCTTCCACCTTGTCGATACCCGGTTCGAGCACACCCACCGTGCGCTTTTTTTCGTCGACCTCGTAGTCGCGGTCTTCTTTGAGTCGACGCGCGATCTTGGCGAACACCGAATACCAGTTGTTGGCCTCGCCTGATGCCGGACCCGAGATGATCAGTGGCGTGCGCGCCTCGTCGATCAAAATCGAGTCGACCTCGTCAACGATCACAAAGTGGTGGCCGCGCTGCACTCGTTCCTCAACCGAGGTGGCCATGTTGTCGCGCAGATAGTCGAAGCCAAACTCGTTGTTGGTGCCGTAGGTGATGTCGGCGGCGTACTGCTCGCGGCGCTGTGCCGGCGACTGCCCGGTAACTACGCAGCCGGTGGTCATACCGAGGGCGCGATACACGCGCCCCATCAGCTCCGACTGGTACGAGGCGAGGAAGTCGTTCACGGTGACGACGTGCACGCCCTTACCGGGGATGGCGTTGAGGTAGGCGGCCAGGGTGGCGACGAGGGTCTTTCCCTCACCGGTTTTCATTTCAGCGATATTTCCGCCGTGAAGCGCAGCGCCACCCATGAGCTGCACGTCGTAGTGACGCTGGCCGAGCGTGCGGCCGGCTGCTTCACGCACCGCACCGAACGCCTCGGGCATGAGCGCATCGAGCGCATCTTGTTCGCTCTTACCGGCATCAATATCGGCCTGGTACCGCTCGCGGAAGTCGTCGGTGAGAGCGCGCAGCTCTTCATCGCTGAGATCCAGGTAGAGATCTTCGAGCTTATTTACCTGTTCGGCGATGCGCTCCAGACGCTTGAGCTGACGTCCCTCGCCGAAGCGAAGCATCTTCTCGAAAAAATTGGCCAAAGCCGACTCCTCAAAACGGTCTTGCTGCCACTCTTATTGGCATTTCGAGCGCGCGGGCTCGAAAGAACTTGCTCAATGGTACTCGTCTTGCGTTGCACAAAAGTTGACTGCGAACGCATTTGGCCGCAACTCCCCGGATGCGGAGCTGCGGCCAAGCGCGATATCAATGACTAAACGTCAGTCTGACCGTTCTCGTCGAGCGCGATCACACCGTAGTCCCAACCGCGGCGGCGGTACACCACGGCCGGACGTTGGTTTTTCGCCTCAATGAAGAGGTAGAAGTCGTGACCGAGCAGTTCCATGTGGTCAACCGCTTCTTCAGCGGTCATCTGCTTGGGTGCGAACACCTTCTCGCGGATTACCACGGGGCTGTAGTCATCTGCGGGGTACTGCTCGTCTTCGGCAGCCTCCTCTTGGTTGGATGCCACGCGACCGGCAACAATGTCGAGCACGCCGGTGTCAGCGGGCACAATGTCGAGACCGGCAAAATCTTCGGCCGTCGCCTCGGTGAGGCTCTTACCGTGGTGATCTTTACGACGGTCTTTCATGCGGCGAAGACGCTCAACCAGCTTGTCGAGGGCGATGTCGAAGGCGGCATATTTGTCGCCACCCTCAGCTTCGGCTCGAACAGTGGGGAAGGGACCAAAGACCGTAATCTCTACCTTGCCCCGGTCAAGCTCATTACCAGCACGGTCGGTGCGTTTGCGAAGTTTCACTTCTACGGCCTGGGCCCGACCCGAAAGCTGCTGCACCTTTGCAGTAATTTTTTCTTCCGCGTAGTCCCGGAAGCGCTGGGGGATTTCGGTGTTACGGCCGGAGATGGTGATGTCCATCGCACCCTCCTCATCTTCGAGCGCGGGGCGCCAGGTCTGTGATTGGAGCATCCCCACGCGGGGTTGAATTGTCCTTCAATTATAGAAGATGGTTACTCGCCGTTTCCTTAGCGGTTGCCTAAACAAAGGCGTTCCGAGTTACGATCCTGGCTCAGCCGTACCGCTTCGCCACCCGCGCTATCGCCGCCACACCCAGCGGCTGACCGCCCGCCGCCCGTAGTGCTCGCACCGCTTCGCGAGCGGTCGCACCGGTGGTCACCAGATCGTCAATTACGATGCAACGCCGGTTTGCCACCGCGGGATGCGCCACCAACGCCCCGTGCAGGTTTCGTTCACGAGCATCCCGCCCCAGCGTCGACTGATCCTGCACCCGCCTCGCCGGGCGTAGCGCCCGCACAGTTTTTGCCCGCGGCAATGCCCGCTGTGCCAGCACTTGCAGATGGTCATAGCCGCGCCTGGCGGTGGCCGCACGCGCCGAAGGCACCGGCACCAAAAGCAGCTCGCCCGCACTCGCCTGCGACCACTGCTGATGCACGAGCGCAGCAATCGACTGCCGCAAAAACGGCGCGAGCACCGCCGCAGTGTCTACCCGACCGCGTTCTTTATAGGCATCCACGATGCGTTTCATCCGCTCGTCATAGTCGGCCGAAGTAACCAGCGGCAGCTCCGGCGCCAGCAGCTCAACCACCGGCGCCCCGGTGCCAAGCGCCTCACGGCACTGGGAACAAACACCGCGGTCGGGCTGCCCGCAGCCAGCGCAACGCACCGGGAAAAGCATCCCCAACGCATCCCGCGCGCTGTCTACCCAGCGCTGGCCGAACAATTCCCTACTCCTGCGCGAATAGGAAGCTCACGGTGGCCGCATTCGATCGCCACCCCGTGCCGCGGGATGCGTAGAGCGTGCCATTGCGGTCAATGATGCGCATCCCGGCAAGCGAATTCGAGCCCGCCACCTGCACCGCATCCTGAATGGTGCCGAGCGAAGTGAGCTCGCCGCCAACACGGTAAATACGCACATCGGTTGAGCCGTCGGGAACGTCGACCAGCATGGCGACCGTGTTCCGATCAACCCAGGCAACATCGGCCGCCGCCGCACCGGGCATTTTTAACAGCAGCGGTTCACCAAATCCAACCGGCGTGCCCGCTTCATCCCGCTGAATCGGTGAAATTGCCAACACGACCCGGTCATCGTCCTTGTAAAGGAAGGCCATCCGCACACCATCGCGCGAGGGCTGGAACGAGATGAAATCATCCCGCACCCCTTCGGGAAGTGCAATCTCTTCAGAATTTGTCTCGCCGATTTTGGTGACCCACAAACCCGGCTGCTCGGTCGACTGCGTCCACACATAGTCCCAGTTGTCGAGCGACGGCTCGATCTGGCCGGGTCGGGTGTCGATCAACTGCGGTTCGGTGTCGGCAAAACGCATCGCCAGCGTCGCATCCTTCGTGAGCAGCGCCGCGGTTTGACGCGAAAGCGACAGCGCACCGCGAATCGCCTTCTGATCAACCACCACCGACTCAACGTTTGCCGCGCCCTGGGGTTCACGCAACTCGGTGCCGTAGAGATAACCGACCTGCTGCCCCTGCGCCACCAGCGGTGCCGATTTCACTTCGGTTTCGAGCAACACACGGCCGGGCTGCGGCAGCTGGACATCAAGTGTGGCGCCATTGACACGGATTTCCACCGTTCCCACTTCGAGCACCGGTTTGAGGGTTTGCTCGAGTTGTAGCCGCACCAGGCTCAGCTGATCGGGCTGCATCTGTGAGATTTCATCGCTCAGATTCACGATCGCGGTATTGCCTTCGGTGCGCACCGGTTCGAGCAGACGCACCTGGGCAGGAATTGCACTGCGCACCGCCCCACCCTGAGCCAACCACTGGTTCGGACCTTCGAGCAGCAGCTGGGTAGCGCGCGTAGCTTCGTCACGGTTTGTCATAACCCAGCGCAGGTCACCGGTGGTGTAGGTGAATTGGCTATCGAAATATTCGAGGGTCAGCGAGTGGAAAAGGTCAACAAATGCCTGCCGCTGCAGCACGATCGCGTCTGGTGCCTCTTGGATGCGCCACTCACCGTCGATCTGCGCCAGTTTAAATTGCAGGGTCACGCTCTTGGGTTGCACATAGAACGTGTAGTTCCCGGCGGCGTCAACCTCACCGTAACTTTGCAGCGTCACCTCAACGAGGTTGGTGGCGAGTGTTTTCATGGATGCTTGGCCGCCGGCAACGATGGTGCGCTGCTCTGGACGCCATTGGTCGGCAGATTCGGAGGCGAGAAATTGGCGTGCCACCGCAAAATTATCCTGCACACCGGTACCGGCATCGAGGAAACCCTGCACGATTTCTTCGCGACTACCGCCGGTCAGCGGCCCGGCCGGGAAATAGCGCACGCCTTGTTCTCGGTCTTGTTCGACATGGCGAGCCAGCTCAACCGACCCCTCCATCGGGATCGACGCGCATCCCGCCAGCGCCACAGTGCCGGCGAGTGCGAG
The DNA here is from genome assembly GCF_036577665.1 of Gulosibacter sp. GYB002. Taxonomy (NCBI): domain Bacteria; kingdom Bacillati; phylum Actinomycetota; class Actinomycetes; order Micrococcales; family Microbacteriaceae; genus Gulosibacter; species Gulosibacter sp. GYB002. The sequence continues at coordinate 66,399 of NZ_JARBDD010000011.1, forward strand.
CGCAGCTAGACGCGAAACGCGTTTCATTGCGGATCTCCCTGATGGTCACTTGCGCCGGATGCTGGCGGCTCGCCGGCACTCGGGGTGTGGTTGCTGACTTCGGGCAGGTCGGGGTCGTCGACCGCCCCGATACGACGAACAACATATCCCCAGTAGCTGGGCGCCTGGAATGATTCAGCACCGGCGTCCTCGGGCTCGAGCGGCAGCGGAGACGAAACAATACTGTCGCCCGCCGTTCGCGGCAGCGTGAGTCGGAAATTTGAGCCCATTCCCGGTCTCGACCACACCTGCAGCCATCCGCCGTGCAGCTGCGCATCCTCCTGTGAAATAGCCAGGCCAAGACCTGATCCGCCCATGGTGCGCTTACGCGAGGGGTCGGCTCGCCAGAAGCGTTCAAACACGTGTTCGGCCTGGTTGGGCGCCATACCGAGGCCGTAGTCGCGCACCGAGATGGCGACTGCAGTGGCGTTACTGTCGACAGTGATGACGATGGGTCGCCCCTCACTGTGCTCGATGGCATTGGCGATGAGGTTGCGCACCACGCGAGTGATGCGCCGCTCGTCAAACTCGGCCTCGACCAACCGTTCGGGTTCGAGGAAGATGAGTTCCACGCCGTGATCGAGCGCCACCTGGCTCATCGAGCCGATGACATCATCAGCGATCGCACCGAGGCTGTTCGGTTTACGAAGCATTTCGACGGCACCGGCGTCATAGCGGCTAATTTCAAGCAGATCATTGAGCAGCAGTTCAAAGCGGCCGATCTGGTCGTGCAAAAGTTCAGCGGAACGCGCGAACGCCTTGTCGAATTCGTCGCGCCGGGCATACACGATGCCGCCGGCGAGGCGAATAGTGGTGAGCGGGGTTCGCAGCTCGTGCGACACATCCGAAACGAACCGCTGCTGCACCTTTGATAGGTGTTCGAGCTGCTCAATTTGACGCTGCAGGTTGTCGGCCATCTGGTTGAACGAGCGAGCGAGCACCCCGAGATCGTCTTCACCACGCACCGGTACCCGCTGGCCCAGCTCACCATCCGCAAGTTTGAGACTGGCTCGCGCTGCGGTGCGGATGGGGCGGATCACCGCGCGAGTAATCGCACCGACGATCACCGCCACCAGCAACACCAGGATGACCATCGAAACCACGAGGGTGCGCTGCACAAAATCGAGGGTTTGTTGTGAGCCTTCGAGCGAGTAGACCAGGTAATACTCGAACATGCCCACTGTTGGGACGTTGACCCCGGTTCCGACGATCACTCCGGGAATGTCGCCTTCGCCCTCACGGCCGGGGAGCGCCACCGATTGATAGTGCAGATTCTCGCTATCTCCGCGCACTGCGGTGCGAAGTTCGTCGGTGATGAGTTCGGCCACTTGCACGTCTGAGGCGATGTTTTGCAGGCCAACTGAGCTGCTGGTTTGGGGCGCCCGATAGAACGCGTATCCGCGCGAGTTTGCGGCCTGTTCGGATGCGGTCTGTAGCGCCTGTTGACGCAGCGAGGTCAACACGGTCTCGTCGCTTTCAGCGCCGGCAGCGAACGCTGCCCGGGCGGCGGTTCCAGCGCGATCGGCTTCACTCACGATCTCGCTCACACGCGAGCTGTAGAGGTCTCGCGCGATAGCGTGTCCCATCACCAGACCGACGACGAGCACGGTCAGCGTGGTCAGCCCCACAGCCACGAGGGTGACCCGATACGGCAGCGAGGTGCGCCAAAGAAAACGCATATTCGCGAGGATCCCGGTGGGACGCAGCCAGCTTCCGGGCAGTGGTTCGCCCAGCAGCGACCGGTTTGACTCTTCGCGGAGCGTACTGGTGTCGAGCTCGACCCGCACCAGTTCCGTGGATGTACCGGTCACGCGGGTGTGTGTCCCGCCCGGTACCCAACCCCGCGCACCGTGGTGACGATCTTCGGCTGATCCGGGTCGAGCTCAACCTTCGAGCGCAGCCGCTGCACGTGCACGTTCACCAAGCGAGTATCGGATTTGTACTGGTATCCCCACACCTGTTCGAGCAGCTCTTCGCGAGTGAACACCTTCTGTGGTTTCGAAGCGAGGGTCAGCAGCAGGTCAAATTCGAGCGGCGTGAGGTTAATCGGTTCGTCACCGCGCAGCACCTCGTGGGCGGCCACGTTCATGGTGATATCGCCCACCCGGATCAGCTCCGGGCTCTCCGATTGGCTGCCCCGCAGCCGCGTCTTAATTCGAGCTACGAGCTCTTTCGGGTTGAAAGGTTTGACGATGTAGTCGTCCGCACCAACCTCAAGGCCCCGCACGATGTCGGTGGTGTCAGCTTTAGCGGTGAGCATAATGATGGGCACCCCCGATTCGGCACGGATGCGCTTGCAGATTTCGATGCCGTCCATCCCCGGCAGCATCACGTCGAGGAGCACCAGGTCGGGGTCGACCTCGCGGAATTTGGCAAGCGCTGCGGCGCCGTCGGCGCAGTAGTCGGGGTCGTATCCTTCCGACTCGAGCACGATGCCGATCATTTCTGCCAGTGGAGTGTCGTCGTCGACCACCAGAATGCGCTCGGCCATGAAACCTCCTATTGAGTCGGCTGCCTGTTCAGTCGGCGGCGCACCACGTCACGCTGCCAATAATCTGCCTCCAATGTTAGCTGTGGAGTTTTCGAGATTGGGGGAAGCTACTGTGCGACCATTGCCGTGTGAACCAATTCGACCAGGGAACGAACTCGCAACCGACCCCGCCGCCGCCGCAGTTCAACGCTTATGGCAGTTCTGCGAGCTGGGACACCGGGTCGGCGCAGATGGGGCCTACTGGCTGGGTGGCAGCGCCGGCACCGGGGCTTTTCCCGCTGCGGCCGCTCAATTTTGGTGAGGTTCTCGGCACAACATTTAAGCTGTTACGCACCAATGCCGCGGTTTCGGTTGGTTCGGGGCTGATCATTAATGCGGTCACCTCGCTGCTGATGATCGCGGGCCCGCTGCTGACGGTGATCTGGGCGGCCGATCGGCTGGCACGAGCAGGCGGTGAAGACGGGCTCGCCATTGCGCTGGGATTTCCGTTCTGGTTGCTGCTTTCGATGGTTCCGGGCTTCCTCATCGGCCTGCTCGGTTCAGCACTATTGCAGGTGATCATCGCCCAGGTGGTTGCCGCAGCCGCGGTCAATCGCCCGCTCCGCTTCGGCCAAGCGTGGCGCCGAGCTACAAAGCGGATGTGGGCCATGATCGGCTACATCCTGCTGATGGGGCTCATCCAGCTCGGTATCGTGCTGGTTGCCGGTGGACTTGGCGCGCTACTGGTGTTTTGGTCGATTTCTTCATCAGCCGGCGGCGATCCGAACGTCGGTGTCATTGTGTCGGTCATCGTCTTGATGTTTGTCATCATCTTGGCGTTAACCGCCGCCGTGTCTTTTTTCCAGATCAAGCTGCTGTTTGGCCCGTCAGCAATCGCGCTTGAAAACCTCGGCCCGGGTGCTGCGTTGAAGCGCAGCTGGCGACTGTCTAATAAATATTTTTGGCGCACGCTGGGAACAGTGCTGGTACTCGGGATCATCATTAGCGTGGTCACGCAGGTGATCAGCCTGCTGGGCTCGGTGTTCGTACCACTGTTCACTCAGCTGCTCGTGCCGTTCGGCGATGCTGCCAGCGGCCAAGAGCCGGTGGTCACCGGTCTGGCCATTTTTGCGTCACTCGTCATGGTGGTGTTTTCGACGCTGGTGACCACGCTGACACTCATTTTGACCAGCGGTAACGCGGTAATTATGTATGCCGATTTGCGGATGCGAAAAGAGGGGCTCAACATCCATCTGCAGCGCACTGCCGAACAGGTCGCCGCCGGAGAGCCGGTTGATCCCGAGCCCTGGACGGCACCGGATCTCGGGCCGGCTCCCGAACCCGCTCAGCCGGCATACACGGGCCCGCAATCGGGCTATCCGGCACCACCATATCCGCAGCCCTACCCTGGCCAGCCATATTCGGGTCAGCCGTACCCTGGCCCGCAATACCCGAGCCAGTCATACTCTGACCCGCAATACCCGAGCCAGCAATTTTCGAATCAACCGTATGCGAGCCAGCCAGCTGCCCCGCAGCCCGGCCCCGCTCCGCAGTACGACCAGCCCGTGTCCCCCTACGGTTCACCCCGGCCGTCGGGGAATGCGGATACTGACCGCACCACAGGTACGGATGCGGGTAGCGGCGACACTAAAAACACGGGTCAATCATCTTGATTTTTTTCGCCGCCGCCACCCCACCGCTTATGCCCGACGAGCCCGAGGCTCGCGACTGGGTGCTGCAAGAGCTGAGCAAACAGGAATATCAGCAAGCAAAACCAAACTTCATTGAAGAATTTTTCGCCTGGTTGTGGGAACAGCTCGCAAACCTCGTTATGGACGGCGGCTTCAAAGGCAGCGGCATCAACCCCTGGGCGATTGTGCTGCTGGTGCTCTTGATCGCGCTCATCGCCGGGCTCGTGCTGCTGGGGCGGCCCCGCGCAATCGCTCGACGCGCGGCGAAACCCGGTGCGGTATTCCTCGAGGATGACCCGCGCTCGGCCATCGAGCTCCGGCAAGCGGCCGAGGCAGCCGCATCCCAAAATGACTGGAGCCTCGCAATCGCCGAACGATTCCGTGCCATCTCACGCGCACTGAGCGACCGCACCCTGATCGCCCTGCGTCCCGGCACCACCGCGCAGGGTGTGGCCGCTGCCGCCGTACGCGTGTTTCCTGCTGAGGCGGGCGAGCTCCACCGCGCAGCCGACCGCTTCGACGAGGTGCGCTATCTCGGCGTCGCCGGCACCCGCACGGGCTATGAGGCACTGCGGGCGCTTGATGAGCGGCTCGAATCATCCCGGCCCAAAATCGCCGAGCTTGCCGCAGCGAACACCACTCCAGCGGGGGCACCGTGACACCCACCACAGCAACGACATCGCCCCCACCCAGCCAAACCAGCTCGGTCGAGAAGGTCAATCCCGTCGAACCAAATGCCACACTCTCGCCAACACCGCGCCAGTGGTGGCGGAAGTCATCCGCCTGGATCTATATCGGTATTGGGCTCGTAGTACTCACCCTCGTGACGGTGCTGATCCGAGGCGCTCAGGTCAGCAGCGCCGACGGCATCCCCCTCAGCCCCGATTCGCCGCGCCCCAGCGGCACCAAAGCGCTCGTATCGGTGCTGCAAGACCACGGCGTCAGCGTGCAACAAACCGACTCGCTCGACGACACCGAAGACGCCGTCTCACCCCAAACAACACTCGTGGTGTCTGACACCTCGACGCTGCTCGATAGCGACGATTGGGAACGCATCCGGCAGCTCAATGTCGACCACCTCATCGTGCTCGCACCCAACTACACCGGCCGGCAATGGGTGAAAGATGTGGCGCAGGTGGCCGGAGCCCAAGAGTCCGATCCCGAGCAGTCGCTGCCGGCCGGTAGCGACTGTGGAGATCTCGGCAGCCGCGCCCCGCGCATCTCGACCACTTCCGGCAGTGAATATTCACCCACAGAGGATGCCCACGGTTGCTACCGCGGTGAAAATGGCTACGCACTCGTGACCGGTAGCGGCGACGGCGCCGCCACAAAAGTGACCGTGATCGGGCAGCCGCTCGTACTCACCAACGGCAACATCGCCAGCCACGCCAACGCGGCGATGGCCATCAACGTGCTCGGCGAAAACCCCCACCTGGTCTGGTACGTCCCGAGCCTGAAAGACCTTCCCGAACAGACCGCGCGTTCAGCCTATGTGCCGCAGTGGCAGCTACCGGCAATAATCCTGCTAATAATTGCCGGCATCACCGCCTGCCTGGCATACGGTCGCCGTTTTGGCCCGCTGGTCGCCGAACGACTACCGGTCGCGGTGCCCGCTAACGAAACTATCGAGGGACGCGCCCGACTCTACGGCCAGGCAGGCGCCCACATCCACGCACTTGACGCCATCCGAATCGGCACCCTCGACCGCATTGCCGACCTCGCCGGAATCGGCCGCAACACCAGTGCCGAAGCCGTCGCCGACGCCTGCGCCGCGCTTGCCCATGTTCCCCGCGACCATGCGCACGCTGTGCTGATCACCCGCATCCCCGAAAACGCCGGCGAGATGGTCGATCTCGCCAATGCCTGCGCCGAGCTCGAACGTCGTGTACGCGCCGCCGTCGGCCGTGAATCCAAGCATCGCGGCAATACTGCTTCCGAAACCCCCACCACTTTTGCCCCACTTCGAGAGCGAAGGAACCCAGATGACCGATTCAATTCGTAATCAACTCGCGCAGGTACGCGCCGAAGTCGGTAAGGCCGTCGTCGGCCAGGACGAAGCCGTGGATGGCCTGCTGGTGGCACTACTCGCCGGCGGGCACGTGCTCCTCGAAGGTGTGCCCGGCACCGCCAAAACCCTGCTGGTGCGAACCCTCAGCCAGGCGCTCAGCCTCGACACCAAGCGAGTGCAGTTCACCCCCGACCTGATGCCCGGGGATGTCACCGGCTCGCTCGTGTACGACAACCGCACCGGCGAATTCGAGTTTCGTGAAGGGCCGGTATTTACCAACCTGCTGCTCGCCGACGAAATCAACCGCACCCCGCCCAAAACCCAGTCGTCACTGCTCGAGGCGATGGAAGAGCGGCAGGTGTCGGCCGACGGTGTCACCCGACCACTGCCCGAACCGTTCATGGTTGCCGCCACCATGAACCCGATCGAATTTGAGGGCACCTATTCGCTTCCAGAGGCGCAGCTTGACCGCTTCCTCATGAAGCTCGTACTCGATCTGCCCCCGCGCGATGCCGAGTTTGAGGTGCTGCGCCGTCACGCCGCCGGTTTTTCGCCGCGCGATCTCAACACCGCCGGAGTGCGGGCCGTGATTGGCCGCGACGAAATTTTGCAGGCACAGCGGGCCTCGCAGCAGGTGCAGGCCAGCCCCGAAATCCTCGCCTATATGGTCGATCTCGCCCGCGCCACCCGACAGTCACCGTCGGTGCGAATGGGCGTATCACCGCGTGGTGCCACCATGCTGCTGCGCGCTGCGAAGGCCCTCGCCTATCTGCACGGCTACCCCGCGGTGACGCCCGACCACATCCAGCACCTGGTGCAGCCGGTGTGGCGACACCGCATCGCGCTCGAGCCCGAGGCCGAGCTCGAGGGTGTCTCGGCTGACTCGGTGCTCGCGTCGATCATGCAGCAGGTGCGGGTGCCGGTCTAGTGGCAATCAGTCCTCTCTACGCGGCGCTACTGCTCGTTGGCATCATCCCGCTGGTGATTTTCGGGGATGCACCGGGCAGCGCTTTTGGCACCCTCGGCGCGGTGCTCGGTTGCTGGCTGCTGCTCGGCATCATCGACCTGAGCTTGGCAGCACCGGCGAGAAAAGTGCGCGTTGAACGCGAGCTTCCCGGCCGAGTGCGGCTCGGCGAACCGGTTGAGTCGCGCGTGCTGATCACTAATTTGGGGCGCGGGATGCACGCCCAGTTCCGTGATCTGTGGGAACCGTCAGCCGGGGCGGGCAGGATGCGTGATCGTGTCGTCATCCCTGCCGGCGAGCGTCGAGCGCTCACGCACACGCTGCATCCGTGGCGTCGCGGCGACCGCACCACCGCGGGCGTGGTGATCCGGTCATGGGGACCCCTGCATCTGCTGGCGCGACAGGCCACCATCAGTGCACCGGGCCGGGTAAGGGTGCTGCCGCCATTCAATTCGCGCCGGCACCTGCCGTCGCGGGTGATGCGGCTGCGCGAACTTGACGGCGCCACCACCCTGCAGGTGCGCGGCCAGGGCACCGAATTCGACTCGCTGCGCGACTATGTGCGCGGCGACGATGTGCGGTCGATCGACTGGCGTGCAACCGCCCGTAAACAAGACCTCGTGGTGCGCACCTGGCGACCCGAACGCGACCGGCAGGTCATTATTGTCATCGACACCGGACGCGCGGCGGCCGCCCGCATCGGCGACGAAACCCGCCTCGACACCGCAATCGAAGCATCCCTGCTGCTGGCCGCGCTGGCCAGCCAAGCCGGCGACCGGGTGTCGCTGATCGCCTACGACCGCCGGGTGCGGGCACGGGTGCACGATGCCAGCGGTGCCACACTGCTATCAAAAATGGTTGAGTCGATGGCAACCGTCGAACCCGAGCTCATCGAAACCGCGTGGAACGATATTCCCCGGCTGGTGCGCGAATTCACCACGCAGCGGGCACTCGTGGTGCTGCTCACCACTGCCGAGCACGCCGCCGCATCGCGGCCGCTGCTCGAAATGCTGCCCGACATCACCCGAAAGCACCTCGTGGTGGTCGCTTCGGCAAGCGACCCGAGCGTGGCAGAGCTGGTGACCACGTTGGGCGATCGCGAACAGGTGCTGCGGGCCGCGGCTGCCGAACGGGCAACTCTGGATGCACGGCGAGTTGAGCGGGCAATTACCCAGTCGGGTGCGGTGCCAATTTCAGCACCGCCACTGGATCTGCCACCCCTACTGGCGGATCAATACCTCGAACTGAAGAAGGCCGGGCGGCTGTAGGAAAACAGGAGCCCCGGGTGCATGTCAAAACAGAGGCATCACCGGGGCGTTCATAGAGAGACTACCACCAGACTATGAACCGTCAAGCACCTGGTCCCGCGGGCGAGCTCTTGCGGCATTTGCCGGTTCGCCCGCACGGTCGACACTGTGCTGGTCTGCTCGAAAACCGCTAACCGCGGTTTTCACTGTGCCGGTCTTGTGCCGAACCGTCTAACGATTCGGCAGCTGATACGGCAGCTGTTCGAGGGTTGGGGTGAGGCGGGCGATGCGTCGGGCGCGGGCTTCAAGAGCGCGCCGCTCACGCTCGCGGCGCACCACCGTGATGGCCACCAGGAACACCTCGGCCCCCACATCTGGCACCGGATGCACGTAGGGTTTCGCCTGACGCGCCAAATCAGCCGCCAGCGCGCTGCGAGCTGCGGGAGTGAGTTTGTCGGCCTGCAAAAAGAAATCACGGATGCGTCGCACAACCCGGTCGGGAAGTCGCGAAACATCCGCAATCGCGGCCCAATTTTCGAGCCCCGGTGGCAGCATCAACACCAGCGGTTGCGGACGCGGCAACCGCTCCAGCTGCGCGTAGGTGCCGGCGAGTAAATCGCCCACCCGCTGACCGCGCGGCGACAGCACACCCGTCAGCGCCGCAACCGAACCGAAGGTCATAAAAATCTCGACCAATCCCGTCAGCCCGCGCACAAACGCATGCCGGAAGTTGATCGAGCCGCCATCCAGGCGCACCACCCGAATCCCCACCGCGAGCTTCCCCAGTGAGCGGCCGTGCGACAGCGTTTCGATCGTGACCGGCACCACCAGCCCCCAAAACACGGCCCAAATAATCATGAACACCGGAATCCAGGCGTCTTCAATCATGACGCCGGTGTCGTGTATCCAAGCAACCAGAATCATCCCCAGCAGCCACAGGCTGAGCAGATAGCCCAGCGCGATGAGCGCCACATCGATGATCGATCCCAGCGCCCGCAACAAGAATCCAGCGGGCGGCACCGCCAGCGCAACGCCCTCACCGACGATGATCTCGTCTGAATCGGTCGGCAAACCGACAGCGTCCGCTCGTGTAGTCATGGAAAGATTGCACCACATGGACATGGACATTTACGCCGAAGCCCGGCAGGCAGAGTGGCAGCGCTTGCGACAGCTCGCGAATAAACGCGAGCTCACTGGCGTTGAAGCCGACGAACTCATCGCCCGCTACCAGTCGGGTGCCAGCGATATTTCGGCTATGCGCACCACCTATGGCGAATCGGCCCAAACCGCCACGCTTTCGGTCTTCATGTCACAAGCCCGGATGCGGTTTACGCGCATCCGCCGCAACCCCCTGCTGACGCTGCAGGAATTTTTTGTCGAACAGCTACCCGCATCCCTCTACCGGGTGCGCTGGTGGACGCTCGCGGCGGCACTATTCACCGTGCTGGTTGCGATGGGATCATTCTTCTGGCATCAAATGAACCCCGAACTGCTGCAGTTTTATGGCACTGAGGCTGGCCTGCAGCAATACGCCGAAGACGACTTCATCAACTACTACTCGGAATACAGCGAAACCGCGTTCGCGGCACGAGTGTTTACCAATAATGCTTGGATTGCCGCGCTGTGTATCGCGTTCGGTTTTACCGGCATCTTTCCGATCGTGATGCTGGTGCAGAACGCTGTCGCGCTGGGCACCTCGGCCGCAGTGCTGGCGCACTTTGGCCACCTCGACGCTTTTTTCCTGTGGATTGCACCGCACGGGCTGCTCGAGTTGACCATGATCTTCGTCGCCGCCGGCACCGGCTTTGCCCTGTTTTGGTCGCTCATCGTGCCGGGGCCGCAGCCTCGCCTGGTGAGCGCGGGAATCGCGGGACGCACGCTGGTCATCGCCGCGGTCGGCACCACGATCTTCCTGTTCATCTCGGGGTTGATCGAAGGTTTTGTCACCCGCCAAAACTGGCCGTGGGCCGTGAAAATCGGCATCGGCGCGGTGGCGCTGCTGAGCTATCTGGCCTACGCGTATGTGCTTGGCTATCGGGCGGCACGTGCGGGTCACGACGGTGATCTTGACGCAATGGATGCGGGTCACCGGCTGGTGTATACGAACTAGCGCGGCCCCGCCGGGTTACCCGACCAGCCAGCTGATTCGCCGGGCCAGCCGGCCCACCGGGCTCGTTATTGAAACGCAAACCGCCCGCGGCCGGCAACTCGAGGTTTGCCTAGCCGCGGGCGGTGCACGCTAGCGAACTACTGGTCCGCGAACGGGTCGGGAACCGCGGTGTACTTCGTGTTGAGGTATTCCTCGATACCTTCGAACGAGCCTTCCTTACCGAGACCCGAAGCCTTCACACCACCGAACGGTGCGGCGGCGTTCGAGAGCACACCGACGTTCAGGCCCATCATGCCTGCCTCGATGCGGTCCATCATGCGCTGACCGCGCGAGAAGTTCTCGGTGTAGACATACGACATAAGGCCGTATTCCGAACCGTTGGCGAGCTCGACGGCTTCGTCCTCGGTGTCGAACTGCACGATCGGTAGCACCGGGCCGAAAATCTCTTCGCGGCACACGTCCGCATCCGGCGAAACATTGTTGAGCACCGTGGCCTCGTAGAAGAAGCCTGCGCCCTCACCGCGCTTCGCACCGGTGACAACCTCGGCGCCGCGAGCCACCGCATCCTGCACGAGCGAGTCGACCTTGTCGACCGCCTTCTGCTCGACGAGGGGGCCGATCACCACACCGTCTTCGGTGCCGCGGCCCATCTTGTAGGCGGCAACCTTCTCACCGACACGCTTCGCAAACTCGTCAGCGATCGACGAGTGCACGTAGATGCGGTTGGCGGCAGTGCAGGCCTGGCCGATGTTGCGGAATTTCGCGGCGAGCACACCCTCAACTGCCTTGTCGAGGTCGGCGTCTTCAAACACCACGAATGGCGCGTTACCGCCGAGCTCCATCGACGAGCGCAGCACGTTGTCGGCAGCCTTCTTGAGCAGGCCAACACCCACCGGTGTCGAACCGGTGAACGAAACCTTGCGCAGGCGCGGGTCTTCCATGATCTGGTTCGACACACCGGCGGTGTCGCGCGAGGTGATGACGTTGACCACACCGGCGGGAACGCCAACCTCTTCGAGTACCTTCACGAACAGCAGCGTGGTCAGCGGGGTGAGCGATGCGGGCTTCACCACGCAGGTGTTACCAGCCGCGAGCGCCGGAGCGATCTTGCGGGTGGCCATGGCCAGCGGGAAGTTCCACGGGGTGATGAGGAAGCAGGGGCCAACCGGGTGCTTCGAAACGATCATGCGGGCGTTGCCCTCGGGGGTCGAGCCGTAGCGGCCGAGCACGCGCGGCGCCTGCTCTGAGAACCAGCGCACATATTCGGCGCCGTAGGTGACCTCACCCTGCGACTCGTTGAGCGGCTTACCCATTTCGAGAGTCATCAGCAGCGCAAATTCGTCGCGCATCTCGTTGATCTTGTCGAATGCCGCGCGCAGCAGGTCGGAGCGGTGACGCGGAGTGGTGCGTGCCCACTCGTCCTTCACCGCGACCGCAGCGTCGAGAGCTGCCTTTGCCTGAGCGGGGGTGGCGTTTGCGACCTTGACCAGTTCTTCGCCGGTGGCCGGGTCGTGGACGCTGAACGGTTCGTTCTCGCCGTCAACCCATTCGCCGTTGATGTACAGCTGCGTGGGGAGTTTGGCGAGCAGTTCTGCTTCGGTGGGGTAGCTCATCTGTGCCTCTCTAAAGTTCCAAATGATGCGGATCCGCGTTTACGCTCGCCACACGGTGGTCGACGCTGACGGATGCACTGAATCGAAACTACACCGGCAACCAGAACGTCGCCTTAGTGCCGGCGCACCCGGTCAACACAATAGGGTTGTGCACACGCACGCATCCGCACCCGAGATGGTGCCCGGCACCTCAAAATCGGATGCGAATGACGTTCACATTTCACGCTAGGCTGCTGGAGCACAGCAAAGTGGCTGTGCGTCCACCCGCCGGTAACCCGCACGGTTACCGCCCACCGCGAAGGCAAGACATGACCATCGACTTCCCCATCGCGATCGTCACCAATTCGGTACAGCCCGCCCCCGAAACCTGGGCGGCGCTCGACGCGCTCGAAACCGCCCTGCGTGATTCGGGCACCACCGTTGAACACATCCACACGGTTGACGACGCCAACGCATTCGGCCGCCTCACCACCGACAACTCGGCTGTCGTGTACGTGGTTGATCCACGCGCTATGACCAGCGAGGATGACCGGCATATGGATGCGCTGCGCGAATTTGTCGCGGTGGTGCGGGGACAGAACGAACGCATCCCGATGTACCTGTATGGCGAACAGCTCACCGCTCGCCGCATCCCCGTCGAGGTGCTCAGTGAAATCGAAGGTGTCGTCAACGCACACGAAGACACGCCGGCATTCGCGGCGCGCACCATCCAGCGCGAAGCCGCCAACTACCTGCGCGAACTTGCGCCGCCGTTTTTTAAGTCGCTCATTCACTATTCAAACGACGGCGCCTACTCGTGGCACTCCCCCGGCCACTCGGGTGGCACCGCCTTTTTGAAGTCGCCGGTGGGCACGCTCTTCCACGGGTTTTTTGGCGAAAACATGCTGCGCACCGATGTGTCGAGCTCGGTGAAAGAACTCGGTCAGCTGCTCGACCACTCGGGGCCAATCGCCGAATCAGAACAGCGCGCCAGCGAAACCTTCCGCGCCGACCACCTGTTTTTTGTGACGAACGGCACCTCGACATCGAACAAGGTCGTGTGGAACTCGTGCGTGAACCGCGGCGATGTGGTGCTGGTTGACCGCAACTGCCACAAGTCGATCCTCCACAGCCTGATGCTGACCGGTGCCGTGCCGATCTATCTGCGCCCGACCCGCAACCGAGCCGGCATTATCGGTCCGATTCCGCGCAGCGAGTTCGACCCCGAAGCGATCCGCGAACGCATCCGCAACCATCCGCTGGTTGAAAACCCCGACGCAACGCCCAAGATTTTGTCGCTGACGCAGTCGACCTATGACGGCATCCTCTACAACGCCAGCGAAATTAAGCGCATCCTCGACGGGCATGTCGAGGCGCTGCATTTCGATGAGGCCTGGGTGCCCCACGCCGCATTCCACGAGCTGTACCGCGATATGCACGCCGTCGATAACACTGCCGAGCGCACCGAATCGTCGCTCGTGTATGCCACGCAGTCGACCCACAAACTGCTCGCCGGACTGTCGCAGGCTTCGCAGGTGCTGGTGCAAGACTCGGCCACCCGCCAGCTCGACCGCGAGATTTTTAACGAGTCGTATCTCATCCACACCTCCACTTCGCCGCAGTACGCGATCATTGCCAGCTGTGATGTTTCGGCCGAGATGATGCGCGGGGTTGGTGGCCGGGCGCTGGTGGGCGAAGCCATCACCGAAGCGCTCGAGTTCCGCCGCGCCATCACCCGCATCGGCGCCGAGCGCGAGCCCGGCGATTGGTGGTTCGAGGTGTGGGGCCCCGAAACCTCGCAGGGTGCCGATCAGCTCGACCGTAACGACTGGTTGCTGCGGCCGCAGGATGCCTGGCACGGCTTTGGTGACTCGGTGGATAACGAGTTCACGATGCTCGACCCACTGAAGGTGACGCTCACCACGCCCGGTCTGAACCTTGACGGCTCGTTTGGCGAGATTGGGATTCCGGGGCCGGTACTGGCGAAATACCTCGCCGAGCACGGCATCGTGGTTGAGAAGATCGGGCTGTACAGCCTGTTTGTGCTGTTCACGATCGGTGTGACCAAGGGGCGTTGGAACACGCTGATTGCCGAGCTGCACCGGTTCAAGCGCGCCTTTGACGAGAACGCGCCGCTTGAGCGGGTAATGCCGCGATTCTGTGCCGAAGAGCCAAGCTATCGCGGGCGCGGGCTGGCGGATCTGTGCCAGGCGATGCACGAACGCTACCGCGAGACTGACTTCGCGAACCTCTCGACCGATATTTATCTCGACGACCCCGAGATGGCGATGCTGCCCGCGGATGCGTGGACCGCGATGACCTCGGGGAAGGTGGAGCATGTGCCGCTGGCCGAGCTGGCGGGCCGCATCACCGCGGTGCTGTTGACACCCTACCCGCCGGGGATTCCGCTGGTGGTGCCCGGTGAGCGGGTGACCCAGCGGATGGTCGACTACCTGGTGGTCGAGTCGGCGATTGCCGATGAATTCCCCGGTTTTGCGGGAGACACGCACGGCCTGGCGCGCGATGGTGTGCCGTCGGTGGCGTGTATCCGCGAAGACTAGGTTGCCCCGTCAACAAGTCGATCGGTTACTACTAGCTCGCGACGGTTACAGGACTCCGCGCTTGTGCCCAGCGAGGCCCAACAGCGTGCATTTCGAGCCACCCGCGGGGGTCTTCGAGGAGGAAGTGTGAGGAAACTCGGAGGGTCGGGAACTCAGATGCACACAAAGACGTCCACCCTGATCTTTCACTCAACTCACTCGCCGGCGCTATCAACGGCGGCGCTATGGCCACAGACGCCCGTCACGGCAAGAGAAATACACCTGCAAGAGGAGGGGCATGTTGAGCTGCACTGACTGCCTTGCTTGAGAGGGACGCGAGTCGATTGGCGTGCTGTAACACAATACGAACTGGCACCAATGGCCCACATGTGATTCAATGAGAAGGAGCCTCACTCGAGGACGGATAGAAGTGAGCTGGGGCAAAGCTCACGGAGAGCAAAGGAGCTCAAATGGTATCTAGTAACATTCTAGTTTCCGGTTCGGACAAAGACTTTGCTGGAAGGCAAGCGTCACAGAGTTACGGACCTCCGCCGATTGTCTAGGCACCTGATTGTGAGTTGGGGAGATTCGAAAGAGTCTCCCCAACTTTGAAGGGAGTGAAATCCCATGGAAATTGCAGAGGTGCTGACCTCATATCTGGCCATTTGCGACGAATTGCAGATCGCACCATGTGACGAGTCCGCTATCATGAGCGTAGAGACAAAGGCCTTAAAAGGCGCTGCGATATTTTGCCTTGGTACCAGCGATATGCAAACATGGATTCTCATTCGCGAGGATCGCAGGGATGGATGCCTGGACTGCTTGTCTGGCATTCCTGACTATATTGAGTATTACTACCCAAATTCGGCCAGACAAGAATTTACCGATGACTCGGCCATACTGCTCATTTCGCTGTTCTACCTACTGCACGACCTATCACTTGCTGTGACGAATGCTTTTGGAGATCAGAACTGGTCTTGTGTTGCCGGTGCTGCTAGTTGTGCGAGATGCGGAGTAGTGAGAGGTAGCATAACCCCACCCGCAGTTGGTGCCGCACCAATGACACTAGGATCCAATGCGGCTGCGCAGCCAGACACGGCGGGTTTTCGCTCCGTCGACGCAGATGCCTTCATCAAGGCAAATAGGTGGGCTATCGGCTTCGCATCCGTTCTTGGCAATCCTGTACGTGTTCAAGATTGTCACGACGTTGCTATCGTTAATGCACCCATCCGAACGGCAAGTCGCGCTTCCGACTGTCAGATCTCCGGCGGCAAGGGTTTGCGCATCGAGCAGTCTCTAGCGAGTTGTCTCGGGGAGGGCCTTGAGAGATATTGTCTGGCGACAGTCTCACGCAATGATGTTTGCACAGGCACCGAGCTCGAAATGCCGGCAGCGGTCGATGCAGCTGCGAAATTTGGACTCCCCTCGGCTGACTCGCATCCATCACTGGTGGCTTACCACTCGGAGTTACCAGTCGAATGGTATCCGGCGCGGGACTTATACACAGAAAGAGATGTTTTAATTCCGGCTAACTTTGTTTTCTGCCCTTACACTGCTGTAAACGGTCACACAATCTCGTCAAGCAGCACAAACGGAGCTGCCGCTGGCGCAGATCGCACTGACGCGAGGTTACAAGCTTTGCGTGAAATTATTGAACGGGATGCATTCTGGTATTACGCAAGAACTGGCGCACCTCCCTTGCATATTGACGAGGAAGACTTGCCTGCTGATGTAAGAGTTCGCATGGCTCAGTTTTCCGGACAGTTTACATTCTCTCTCCTACCAAATCCTTTTTACGCCCCTGTTGCAAACGTCTCATTTGAGTCAGACTCAGGTTTCCACACCAAGACCGCCAGAGGGTCGGGACACTCTGAAACAGCCCAAGAGTCACTTAGGCGCGCATTTGTTGAATGTGTTCAAATGCTGTACTCTTTAGACTCTGGGATTGAGGTGGAGCCGACCGATACCGATATGAGATCTATATGGTTTACTGGTGAATCCAAACATATCTTCCCAAATATGTTTACTGTCTGTGGCGAGCCGAAAACTAGCCTCGATCGAGCTGGCAAGTTCTTCGTCGAACATCAGACGTTGGAACAGTTAATCGATTCCGCGCACCTACAAAATATGTCGGTATTTGAGATGAACGTAGCAGAGGAAGGCAGCTTTACCGTAGTGAAGGTTCTTCTCAGTGGCGCTAGCATCCTTGACGCCACCTATTTTACTGGATGCAATCGACTTGCAGAGTTTGCCGAAATTCTCATGCACAACGAACCCCAACTGTCATACACTGGACCACTCTTCATGTAGGAAGTATCAATGCGCAACGCATTCGCGTTCATCGCTCTCAGCTCGGCTGGTATTGCGTGCTTTGCGGCAGTCGACGTCGTTTATTTTCAGACACTCGGCTATTCGCTCGCATTTATCGGCTTGATGGCGGCAGCTTTCAATATCGCGCTCACCGCTGCGGAGCTTCCCTTCGCGGTGCTCTTCGATCGCTACTCAAACAAACGCGCCCTGCAAATCGGAAATGCACTGCGCATCGCTGCCTTCGCGCTGTTCTTCGCGAACCTCAACGAATCATCTCTCGTGCTCGCACAAATCATTGCGGGTGTAGCCACAGCTGCAATGACGGGCACCTCGAACGCAATCATCGTCAACTCGCTTCCAAGCCGTGACCCCGACGTGATTGCGAAGGCATACGGCAAGATCACCTATGTGTCGGCTGCGGCTGGCATTGTCGGGGGCCTCACCGGAGTGCTCATTTTCGCGGTCTGGCCACAGGGAATCTGGTTGGCCGCCATCGTGTTCTTTGTCGCCGCAGGCATCGTGATCGCGTTTTTTCGCGACAAAATCACCGACCACCACCAACTGCCCTGGCCCAAGTTCGCGCGCCAGGCGCTCGGGACCGTTCGTGCGCCCCATGCCTGGCTCGTAGTCGTCACCAACGCCGCCGCAGTCGCGCCATTCTTCCTGTGGCAAGTGAAGTTCAATGAGGTCTCGCTCGTGTTTCTCGCCATCGGCTACCTCGGGCTCAACATTGCCAACCTTGTCGGGCCGATGCTGTTGCGCATTCTGAAGATCCGCGTCGCACACCTTGCGGTCGTTGCCATCATCAACGTTGCCGCAACCGTAGCGTTTGCACTCTCGGACGGTCCGGTACTGATCTGGGCATCGTTCGTCGTTCATGTTGCGTTACAAGGCATGCTGCAGGTGCTGGTTGCCGGGCTTTTTCACCAGGGCGTGCCGGACGGCGTGCGTGCAACGGCGGTATCGATTCTGTCGATGACCCACTCGCTGGTCGTAGCACTGGTGGCACCGATCGTCACCTGGGTGGGGCAAACCTTTGGGCTCGGCTGGGGTGTGTCAATTTCAGCTGTTCTCTACCTGTTGATCACCGCCGGCGGATTACAACGCCGCATTCGGCAGGTAGGGAAGGGCGCCAATGGTGAGAACGACGCCGGTGTCGACACCGACCAGTAATTCGTCACATGCGGCTATAAGTGATTGCTCAGCGCGTTCGTTTGTTGAGCGGGTGCCTCTAAAACGCGAAATGGGCCCCTCCAAGAATATCCACGACGCAAGATCAGTTGATGAATCACCTGAAAATTGTGAATGTGCCCGGAGACAACGCGATCATGCCGATCTTGGCTGCCATCGTCAATCTCATTTACTGCAGGAGCATTTGCTCCACGATGTGCTCGGCAATCGCGAGCGACGACGTCGCCGCGGGGGACGGCGCATTTCGCACAAATACCGCATTATCGATTCGCTCGATCGCAAAATCATCGAGCAGCGAACCATCTCGATTCATCGCCTGCGCACGAATCCCGCGGCCGCCCCACTTCATGTCGGACGCTTCGATTTCCGGCACGAACTCCTGCGCACCTTCAACAAACGACCGTTTGCTCGCGGTGGCAATCTGCTCCCGAGCGGCACGCATGTTCTGGCTGGCGAACCGCCAGAACGCCGCCGACGTCGAGGTCTGCCACAGATCGCCAATGTTGAGACTCCATCGGGTGTATCCCTCGCGTGCAAACGAGAGAAAGGCGTTGGGTCCGACGGTCACTCGCCCATCAATCATCCTTGTGAGATGCACGCCAAGGAACGGATAGGCAGGATCAGGAACGGGATACAGCAGCCCGTTGACAAGGTGTGTCTTGTCGGCAGCCAACTCGAAATAGTCACCGTAGAACGGAACAATTGCGGGATAGGGGTCGGCACCGGATTTTTTGGCGATGCGATCGGATTGCAGCCCGCCACAGACGATGACGTAGTCAAACGCACCTCCGCCTCGCTCGGATTCAACAACGTGCTGGCGGCCACGCTTTGTAACACGCGTGACCCTGTCTCCGAAACGAAGCTCGCCACCCCCGAGGACTACGTCATCGAGCAAGCTTCGTGTGACGCCCGGATAGTCGACTATCGCTGTGCTTGGTGAGTGCACCGCCGCAATTCCCACACTATTGGGTTCGATCTCACGGATGCGCTCGGCATCGACAACTTCAATTCCCGGCACGCCATTTGCTCGAGCACGTTCAGCAATGTGATTCAGCCGCTCAAGCTGGTCGACGCGATGCGCAACAACCAGCTTGCCGCAGGCCTGATACGCCACACCACGTCTCTCACAGTATTCGTGCAGAAGTTCGACGCCCCGCCGCGTGAGCCGCGCTTTCAAACTTCCTGGCTCGTAATACAGCCCAGCATGCACGACGCCGCTATTGTGCCCGGTTTGATGTGCTGCCGCACTTTGCTCTTTTTCAAAAACCGTTACCGAGTGCCCGTGTTCAGTGAGTAATGCTGCGGTAGCTGCGCCAATAATGCCGGCGCCCACCACCGCCACAGATGAGTTCTTCATACCGCTTTCAACCTCACTTCCGGTAACGCCAGCACCCTAGCCGCCGAAATACGATTCCCTTACCAAGTCACTCGACAGCAGTTCTGAGGCAGTTCCCGACATTCGCGTGATCCCGCCCTCGATGATGGTGCCGTGGTCGGAGATCTCGAGCGCATTTTGCACGTGCTGCTCAACGATGAGCACTGACATATTCTCAGTCGCAATGTCACGGACGAGCTGGAACATCTGCTCGACCACCACTGGCGCCAAGCCAAGTGACATCTCGTCAATCATCAGCACTTTCGGTGCAGCCATGAGCCCACGCCCAACCGCAACCATCTGCTGTTCACCACCCGAAAGCAGTCCAGCTTCTTGTTTTCGCCGCTCTTTTAGGCGCGGGAAGTGCTCATAGATGCCATCCAGGCGCTCCTTGGTCTTTCGGTCTTTTCGACTGACATATCCGCCAAGCAACAGGTTGTCTTCTACCGAAAGTGAGCCAAAGAGTTTACGTCCCTCCGGAACCTGAACAATTCCACGTTCCACGCGCTCGGACGGATGAAGGTGGGTGATATCTTCGCCGTCGAACGTGATCGAGCCACTAGCAGCCTTGAGAATGCCGCTAATCACGCGCAGGGTAGTCGTCTTCCCAGCCGCGTTCGGACCGAGTAGTGCAGTAATGCCGCTGTCAGGGAGCGTCAGTGATACATCCTCGAGAGCCTGTGCATCACCGTAGTAAGCGGATACATTTTTGATCTCCAGCATGGTTACTGCTCCCCCTTCGCCTCGTTCATGATCTTGATGGCAGTCGTATCAGCGCTGTGTTTTGTACCGAGGTAGGCCTCAATAACCTTGGGGTCGCTGATGACGTCATGCGGAAGACCGCTCGTCAGCAGCTGTCCGTGATCGAGCACGATCATCCGGTCGGACACTTCGGTCACAGCCGCCACGATGTGTTCAATCATCAGGATTGCCACGCCACGCTCACGCACCCGGTTAACGAATGGCAGTACCTCAACGACCTCGCGGCTATTGAGGCCAGCCAGCACCTCGTCGAGCAGCAGCAGCTTCGGATCGGTGGCAAGCGCACGAGCCACCTCGGTGCGCTTGCGTTGCGCGAGCGTGAGCGACTCGGTGGGCACGTTGGCGAGCTCTGGAATACCGAGTTCTTCGAGCAGCTCTAGGGCTCGGGTTTTGCATTCCCGAACGTTCGAGTTGTTCACCAGCAACGGCACCATGACGTTCTCGGCAACCGTCATGCCAGCAAACGGGCGCACAACCTGGAACGTACGGCCGATCCCCATTCGCGCGCGGGTAGCGAGATCAGCCTTCGTGATGTCGCGTCCGTCGAAAGTGATGCTGCCGGTATCCGAAATGAATAGTCCCGACAGGAGATTAAAGAAGGTGGTTTTACCAGCTCCGTTGGGGCCGATAATTCCGACAATCTCGTTGGGTTTCACGTCGAGTGAAACACCACCGACTGCCTGTACACCACCGAAACGCTTCGATACGTCCCGAACCTCGAGCAGATTTTCGTTAGTCACTACTCTTCACCGCCTTTCGCAGCGGAAGTCTCTGCCGCATCGGAGCTGATTTTGCTTGTTTGCTTTCTCGAGAACAGCCGGTTCCAGCCATCGACAAGACCGCCCGGTAGCAGACGAACAATCACGATGAGCACCAGACCGTAAATCATGAAGTTCACGCCCTGGGCTCCCGAGAAGGCCGTGTGCAGCCATTCGCCAAGGGGGGTCATGAGCACGGCGCCGATGATCGGACCCACAACAGTGCCCATACCGCCGATGATGCCATTAAGCGCTGGCTGCACCGAGTAGAGCATCATCGAGAACTGCGTCTCCGGTTCGATCACGAAGTAGTAGATGGCTGAGAACGCACCAAACGCGCCGGTGATGGCCGCTGAGATCACCATGATCGAGATCTTGAGCCCATTCGTACGGACACCGAGTGCTCGAAGCGCCTGCTCATCCGTCTTGAGGGCACGCAGATGGTAGCCAACCTTCGAGCCGTAGAGCCAAACCGAGAAGGCCACCACGATGATCACGAACGCCAGCACGATGTAGTAGTAGGGTTCCCGGTTCTCAAACGAGATGTAGGCAAAGCCCTGATCGGACGGCGTTGTGAGCCCCGACGAACCATTAGTCACTGGAACCGCCCAAATCGCGAGCAATCGCAGTACCTCAACGAATGCCAGCGACGAGAGGGTGAAGAACGGCCCCCGAAGTCGCAGCAGCGGCACCACCAACAGCAGCGCAGTAAGCGCGGATGTCACCATCGACAACAGAATGCCGACCCATGGGTTAACCCCAAACTTGATGAACAGGATGGCCGTCGTGTAGGCGCCAACACCGAAGAATGCGGCGTGACCCAACGATAGCGTCCCACCAATCGCCATGAGGTTCCAAGCAACCGTGATACCGATGTAGATAAAGGTGACAATTGCAACGTGCTGGACGTACTGGTCCTTGACGGCAAGCGGCAAGACGAGCGCCACTAGAGCGGCTATACCAAGCCCAAGAATGCTTCGTTTCGACATTTACTTCAGCCCCACTTCTGCGTTACGGGCCGAGCCACCAAAAATGCCGGCGGGCCGCACGATGAGCACGATGATGAAGACCACGAACACCGCAACCTGCTGCAGCGCGGGGTCGATGAACGTACCTGTCAGGGTCTCGATGATGCCCAGGGTGAGACCACCGAGCAGTGCGCCAGTCATGTTGCCGAGACCGCCGATGACTACCACCACGAACGCCATCAGCGTGTAGTGGGCACCAACCATCGGGTATGCAGCCTGGAACGGGATGATGAGCACACCAGCGATGCCGGTCATAGCCGCGCCGAGCCCCATTGCGAGCAGGTAGAACCTACGCACCGGGATACCGATCATTCGCGCGGTATCGCGATCTTCCGAAACCGCGGCAAGCACTCGTCCGACCATGGTGCGGTTCATGATGTAGAAGATTCCGATCACCAGCAACACGGCTACAGCAAACGCGAGCAGTCGACCGTAGGTTGCTGTGATACCGCCGATTGTGATCGTCTGGTCAGCCCACCCAACGGTGACGGTTCGGAACTGTCCGCCGTAAAGGAAGAGCATCAGGTTCTGTAGGAAAACCGAGAGTCCCAGAGTTACAAAGATCTTCATATTCGCCGAGGAGTCCTGCATCGGTTCCAGGATGACCTTCTGCAGCACAACACCCGACAAGAACATGAGTGGCGTGACGATGAAGAGCGACACATAGGGATTCACTGACCACGATGTCCACAGGAACCAGGTCATGTACATAGCGATCATGACCAGTTCACCATGGGCAAAGTTCGTGATCTTCACCACACCGAAAATGATGTTGAGACCAGTTGCGATAAGCGCATAAACGCCACCGAGCAACAGGCCGCTCATAACTGCCTGAATTATTGCTTCCATGAGTATCCGCTCCTACCGACTAAAGGGTGTGATCAGTTCAGCGTCACGAACCGCGTACTTTGCCGGATAGACAGTTTCGAGTTTTCCGTCGCGCCACTGCATAACGTTGTGGTCTGAACGAGTGTTCTGCCCGTCGTCACCGATTTGGAGACCCCAACCGCACACTGACTGCCCCGCAGCGAAGGCAGCTTGACGCATTGCCTGGGCGAATGCGTCAGGGTCATCGATACCGCCGATCGATTCGAGCACGTCGAATACCAGGCTGGCGCCTGTGAAGTTAACCTGCGGATACCCTGAGTCGGGATCGACACCATACTTCTCGCGGTATCGTTCCAAGAACTCTGGCAGTCCTGGTGCCTGCTCGGTGTTCATCCGGGGCTGCGGGAAGTCTGCGTCAAGCACACCGTCTGCTGCACTTCCGAGAGCGTTCGAAAACTCCTGCATCGAGTAGCCGCCACCGCCACCTACCCAGGCGGGAACTTTCACTCCGGCGTCCCGCATTGACCGGCCGAGCAATACGGCATCAGCAGCGTAGGAGATGGCAAAGACAGCATCGGGCTTTGCGGCCTTAATACGGGCCACAGTTGACGACACGTCAGTTTGTTTGGCCGAATACGCCTCGGTGGCAAAGATCTTCATACCAAGTGGCTCGGCCGCCTTCTTAGCGGCTGTCGCGAGCGACTGCCCGTAGTTCGAGTCTTCATGAACCACCATGACTTTGAGCTCGCTCGGTGACTTACCAAGTTGGGGAGCCACGAAGTCCTTCATGATTTCCAAGGCTTTGATCGCCATCTTGTTCGAATCTGGATTGATTCGGAAAACCCGCTCATACCCACGGCTAACAATCGCAGGCGAAACACCACCCAGCTCGACATAGGCATAGCCAGTGCGTGCAAACACCTCCGAAGCAGCCAGGCTCAGTGATGATCCATAAGTGCCCAGCGAGATCTTGATGTTCTTGCTGAATACCAGTCGGCGTGACTCAGAAGCTGCCATACGCACATCGGGAACATCGGCAAATACAATTTCTAGTTTCTTGCCGGCGATACCACCCGCTTCATTACGCATCTGTGCGGCGAGTTCAACGCCTCGCCAAGATGACTGCCCGAGCAGAGCATTCGGGCCAGTAATCGGAAGCATGCAGCCAATACGCAGCACGTCATCCGTGGTTCCGGGAGACGAGCACCCAACCAGGCTTGTTCCGACCGCTGCTGCCGCTGCCAGCCCTCCGCCGACACGCAACAAGCCCCGACGTGAAAGCTGTTGTTGAAAAATAGACATGGCCAACTCCGTGATTCTTGGTTGCCAATTTGGTAGGGGTCAGGCGGCTGTCCAGCCGCCGTCGACTGTGATCAATTGCCCAGTAATGTAAGAAGCAGCATCCGATGCGAGGAATACCGCTGGTCCGGCGAGTTCTTTTGGATCACCGAACCGCTCCATCGGGATACGGCGAAGCATATTGGCATACGTCTCCGGATCAGAGAATACCGACTCGGTTAGATTCGTACGGAAATATCCTGGGGCAATCCCATTCACCCGAATCCCGCGGCCAGCCCATTCGGTGCTCAGGCTTCGGATCACTCCATAGATAGCCGATTTTGACGCCGTATACGCGGTAATTCCACGAATCGATAGTGTGCTTGTAAGCGAACCGATAAAAATATGGCTCCCTGAACAACCCGCCTGTAGTTGCCTGCGCCCAAGTTCTTGACTGAGACGGAAAGGGGCAGTCAGGTTCGTACGAAGAACGTTATCCCATTCTTCTGCCGGAAACTCTTCTGCTGCGGCCCGGTGCTGAATACCGGCTGCGTGAACGACACAATCGATGCCACCGCCGAGCAACTCCTCAGCTTCTGTAAGGATCTGTGCCGGGTCACCGTTGGCATCAGCCACGAGCGGAAGCGCCGAAATCTCGGACGCAGCTGCGTGCACCTGCTCTGCAGTCCGTGACATGATCGCCACCGCCGCACCCGCTTCACGCATGCCGCGAGCCATTCCGAGCCCAAGGCCTCGGCTACCTCCGGTCACAAGCACTCGTTTGCAGGATAGTGAAAGTAGATCGACAACACTCATTGCATACACCTCACCTAATGGCTTCTCAGCGCGACTGTCTTGCAGCGCGTATAGAACTCGAGTGCCTGTCGGCCCTGTTCTTTGTACCCCGAACCCGAATCTCCGAAACCGCCGAACGGGTGATGAACATCCCACCCGGTTGTGGGGTGGTTGATTGAAACCTGTCCAGCATTTGCACGCCGAGCAAATTCGAATGCGTTTGCTAGTGATCGTGTGAAAATCGCGGCGGCAAGTCCGTAGCTCGTATCATTAACGGCTGCCACACCCTCTTCAAAAGATGCGACCTTTGCCATCCCGATTATCGGACCAAATACTTCCTCGTTCCAGATGTCCTGCTTGGTTGAGACCTCCAACAAGGCAGGAGCGACGAGGAAAGCACGGTCTTGTTGACCGTCGGTTAGCGGCGCTGCTGCGATTACTCGCGCTCCCTGTGCAACGGCACGATCCCGATGTTCCAGAATTGATTCGCGTGCGCGCGAATCAACAACCGGTCCCACTGTCACTCCAGGTGCTGTTGCTGGACCGACCTGTTGAGATTGAAAGACCTTGACGAGTCGGTCTTGCAACTCATCTGCGATTGCTTCATGTACAACAATTCGACTCGTCGCGGTACACCGCTGCCCCACTTGACCGAGCCCCCCGGCTACGACAGCCGATTCCACTAGGTCGAGATCAGCATCGTCCATGACCAGCAGGGTGTTTTTCCCACCCATCTCGGTCTGGACCCGGATGTTTTTGCCGGCGAGTTGCTTTTGGATCGACATTCCGGTTTCGGTCGAACCGGTAAAAGACACGCCAGCGATAGCCGGGTGGTCAATGAGGTCGTGCACCACTGCATCTCCGCGGCCAGTGACCACGGTCAAGACACCATCCGGAAGCCCGGCTTCTCGCAAGAGCTCGGCCAGCTTCATGACACAAAGTGGCGTCGCGGAAGCCGGCTTGATAATGACAGCATTGCCGGAGATCAGCGCCGGCCCCAGCTTCCGACAGGGGGTGAGCAGCGGGTCATTCCACGGTGTGATAAGCGCCACCACCCCGAGCGGTTCACGAACTCGGGAAGTCACCGTATTTGGCCGGCCATCAAACATGATTCCGCCGAATTCATCGCGGCCCATGCCGCCGTAATACTCGAGAAACTGTGCGGATTTTTCAACTTCACCGGCCGCATCTGCAGGTAGCTTTCCGAGCTCACTGGTGATGATCTCTGCGAGTCCGGAAGCATGTTCTCGAACCAATTGCGCGGCGTGCAGCAGGATGCGTCCGCGCTCAATACCGTCTGTTTCTCGCCACTGAGCTGCTCCTGACTCAGCCGCAGCAAACACAGCTGGTAGATCCTCAGCGGTCAGAGCGGGGACTTTTGCAATCACCTCACCATTCGACGGGTTCAGCACCTCAATCTGACCACCCTCGGACGCACCTCGCTGTTGCGCACCAATGTGAAGCTGCAGTTCACCGTATTTCATATCAATACCCCTCTCCGATTCCGCCACTATGCAGTCGCGCTGAACGCGAGGTCCAGGTCACCGGTTTCAACCGCCGAGAACAAAATTTGCAGTCGTTCTGCATCCATCCCCTCTGGGTTCGTGGGGCGGGGATACTGCGCTGCGCAGTATGCCGCGAGTTCATCCGAACGCGATGGATCGATACGAGCTTCGGCGTATGTCGTGGGCAGCCCGATTCGACGTGCTAGGTCTTGAACTTCCTGGGCTGCTTCGCGAAGCGAGTCGGACTTACCTGCCGTCAGAGCAAGCGCAATTCGTTCAGCCAGCCGCGAATCAATGTTTTGGTTGAAGGCGATGCAATATGGGAGTGCAAGCGCGCAGGAAACCCCGTGCGGCATCGGCGTCGCGTGGGCAAAGCTATACGCCATTGAGTGGCCCAGAACCACACCAGCATTGAGCGACTGGCCGCCCAGGTGAGCGCCCCAGAGTGTGTATGCCAATGCCTCTTTATCGCCTGCGACAGCTCGTTCGAGGTTTCCAATGAGCAGTTCCATCGCATGGAATGAGGCATGCGCCGAAAGCATCGAGGCCTGCGTTGACATCAGAGATTCGACGGCATGTGCAAGCGCATCCATACCGGTAGCCGCAATCACCTTGGGCGGCAAGCTTGCAATTAGCTCTGGATCAAGCACAGCAACGGGAGGCACAAACCCGGAACACACCGAGGATCGCTTGTTACCAGCGACAGTGACCATCGCGATATTTGTCGTTTCGGAACCAGTTCCGCAGGTGGTTGGGATCAGCAGCAGCGGAGCCACCTCAGTTCCAGGTTCAACTGCTCCGACCCAATCTGCCGAGCCGCCTTCGTTGCGAAGCAAGAGTGCGATCAGTTTTGCCGAGTCGAGCACGGAACCACCGCCGACGCCGATGACAGCTGTAACGTCTTGGCTTCGCGCCTCAGCAGCTGCAGCGTCAACGATTTCGTCTACGGGTTCTGCCCCGAACCCACCGCGCTGGACGACTTCAAAACCACTCGATTTGAGCGAATCAGCAATCGGCGAGATCAGACCGGCCGCATCCACCGCATCATCGATCGCCAGGAAAACTTTCCCACCATCGATGTGCAGCTCATTGCGAAGAAGCGGAGCAAGATTTCGCGCACTTCCCGCCCCGCCTGCCACGAGGTGTGGAGCCAAAAAAGTTGACGGTTGGGTGGATGAAGGCCACCAGTTGGTTGACGTCATTGTCAATGCCCCTCTCATTGGGTGCTATTCAGCACCGGTGCGTCATTGCACTAACACGATCCTCAGTAGTTCGTTGACTGCGAGAGTACGGGGCATGGAACAAGATGTCAACTCAATTGGATCCAATTGATTGGTCCTTGAGTAGCTCCAGCTGTGCACCCAGACGCCGAGTGCGGCGAATATGCAGCCTGACGATCTCGCCAAGCGCTTCAGCATCGCAGTTATCGATGTAGTAGCGCATCAAGTGATGATCTGCTCGGGTACAAGCCCAATCGGCGGCGGTGAATTGGCAAGCCACCGTGCCACGAGAAAACTGGGTACGGTTCCAGAGCTGCTCGACACGGTCTCGATAACCGGGGAAGTCCGCACCCGCGAACGTTGCAATATGAAACTCGCGCTCAAGGACCATGAACTCATCGAACCGCTCAGGGTTCTCGGTAACTTCATCCACCTTGTCGCCAAGCTCATGTATACGCTCAATCTGCTCAGTAGTGAGGTTCGGAAGACTCGTTCGCACTACGAGCGGTTCAATCACCTCTCGCAACCGATAGATCGCATCAATCTGCTCCGCATCCATTCTGGTCACCCAAGCGCCAGAGTTCGGGACAATCGTGACCAGCTCTTCGCGCTCGAGTTGCTGTAGCGCCGCCCGCACCGGCATTCGACTTGCCTGGAGACGCTTTGCCAGCATCTCTTGCCCCAGTCGCTCACCCGGGGTAAACGAACCTCGAAGAATGAGTTCTCGCAGCTCATGCACCACACGCGCGGTCTCACTGGCGCCGTTAAACAGCGCACCGTTGACCAACCCATCGTTCATTACTCAACCTCGCTCATGGCTTGTTTTGGATCCAAAACTTACCTATTGTGTCGTGGAAAAGGCAGTGAGGTCGACGTTGACCCCCACTGCTACCCGTTCTACACATTGAGGTGTCAAGTGGGCAGCATAAACACTCCAAAACGCACTGCAGTGATTACCGGAGGCAGCAGCGGGATTGGTCGCGCCGTGGCCGAAACCTGGCTTCAATCCGCCCCTTTCGCACAGGCGGTCATCCTTGACCGCAACGTATCCGCGATGGCTGAATTTCCGAAAAGCCTGGCGGAACGGACTCGCTGTATTCAAGTCGATATCACCAGCACCGCTGAAGTCAACGCCGCATTCGCCGACATAGCAGCTGCTGAGGGCTCGCTCGCCGCACTGGTTGCTTGCGCTGGTATTTCTCGCCCCGTGGCAACAGCGGAAATGACTGACGACGATTGGCTGTCACTCATCGACGTCCACCTCCACGGCACGATGCGGGTATGTCGCGCCGCATACGAGCTGCTACGCAGGGATGAACCAGGCTCGATCGTGACTATTTCATCGATCGCCAGCGCACTCGGTATGCCGAAACGTGCAAGCTACAACACCGCAAAAACCGCTATCGAGGGCTTCACCCGGTCCCTTGCCGTGGAGTGGGCACCCGATGGAATCCGGGCAAACGCAGTCGCTCCCGGGTACGTCACTACCCCATTCACCGACGACCTCGCCGCGGCGGGAAAGCTGCAGACCAAGCCCATTACTGACCGCACTCCCCTGGGCCGCTTCGCTTCACCCCAAGAAATTGCCAAGCCAATCGTTTGGCTGCTCTCCAACGATGCTTCCTACATCACGGGACACACACTTCGCGTTGACGGCGGCCTCTCGATCGACGGCAACTGGTACGAATAGCTCGCAAAGGAACCCAACATGGACCTTCATCTCAAAGATAAAAACATCGTCATCACCGGAGCCGCCGGCGCAATTGGACGTGAACTCGCCCAGCGGCTGCTCGATGAGGGCGCGAATCTCGTGCTCCACGAACTCGATGAATCAAGTCTCGAATCGATTGCTGCCGAAGCTCAAGCCACCGGTAGAACCGTGCTCACCGTGGGCGGAGACGTTCGGCTTCCCGAAACTCAGCGAGCGATTGCGGCTGCCGGAGCGCAACTTGGTGGGGTGAATGGCTTTGCGCCTGCTGCTGGAATCTACGTCGCACATCCATTTGCAGAAATGACCACAGAGCAGTGGCGCACCACGATCTCGATAAACCTCGACGCCGTAGCCACCCTCACTTCGACGCTTCTCCCTCACATCCGTGACAATGCGTCACTGGTTTATTTTGCTTCGATTGCCGGCGAACGCGGCTCACGAAATCACGCCCACTATGCAGCCACAAAAGGTGCGATCGTCTCGTTCATGCGCACTATCGCCATTGAGCTGGGAGGTCGCGGGATTCGGGCGAATGCTGTTGCTCCCGGAATTATCGAATCACCCATGACTAACGATCTTGTTGCTGCATCGGACGGCGAGCTCGAACGTGCAACTCCACTGGGACGACTCGGCCGCCCGGGCGAAGTCGCCGATGCTGTCACCTACCTTCTGTCTCAGCGCTCGTCATTTATCAGCGGCGCACAAATCGACGTGAACGGCGGCCTGTACATGGCAGGTTGATCTGGCACCCGTGCCAGACTGTCTGTCATGCCGTCGCCAACACTGCCCGCAGTAAACCGAGCCCCAAAGCTCAATAACGCCCTGCATCCCGATCGGTCATGGATCCGGCTGCTGCGGCTAGTAGTCGGCGGGCTCGCAATCGCTTCGGTGGTGTACAACGCGTGGCGGTCTGCCACCGGCGCATCTGATCACACGCTCATTCAGACGCTCTCGCACTTCACCAATGTGTCGAACGCACTGTTCGGCCTCGTGTGCGTGATCGGCGCGGTTTCGATGCGTAAGAAGCTGCCGGTGTGGTGGGACCACCTGCGCGGCATGCTCACGTTCATGATGGTGATGACGGGCATCATCTACGCAGTGCTCGTTGCCGAACCCGGTGAGTTCGCACGCTGGGATCTGCCGTGGCACAACATCGTCGCCCACCGGGTCGCGCCCGTCGCGGCACTACTCGGATGGCTGCTGATTACCATGACGCGCCGCGCCCGCTGGTGGCGGTCGCTCGTGTGGCTATTGCTACCGATTGCATGGCTCGCCTACACCTGGATTCGCGGCGCGATCGCCGGCTGGTACCCCTACAAGTTCCTTGACCCCACTCTCGACGGTGGCTGGGGCCGGGTGATGAGCATGATGGGATACGTCGTCATCGCGTTCCTGGTGGTCTCGCTAGTTCTGCACCTGCTCGGTAACCTGCGCGCGTGGCTGGCGCATCGGGATCGCCAATAAGTGAGCAATAAAGCGGGGCCGAGGATCTGCATCCCCGGCCCCGGCGCACGTATCTAGTGCGTGTAGTCCTCGTACTGCTGGCTCAGCTTGGGAGCGAGCAAGCCGCCCAGTGCACTTGCCAGCGAGAAGATTACGAGCAGCACTGCAGCCGGCCACCAGTGGTCACTTGCCCAGGTCACGAGCGCCGTCGAAATCAGCGGTGTCAGCCCCGCCAAGATGTTGCAGGTGTTGTAGGTCAGTGACACACCGGTCAGACGAACCGACGAGGCGAACAGGCCAGTGAGCACCGACCCGGTTGCAGCGAAGGAGTAGGTGAGCGTCACAAGACCAATGACGACACCGGCCACAACGAGAAGCGGTTGGGTCGTCTGCACCAGCATCAGGCAGGGGAATGCGACGAGCGCACCCGCGATACCCGACCAGATGATGATCTTCGAGGCACCAAAGCGCTGCCCGAGTCGTCCCGCGTGAATGACCGCGCCAAGCTGAAAGATCGCGCCAACCATGGTTGCGCCAAGGACGACGTCCTTTTCGATACCCAGCACACGCGTTCCGTAGTTCATGATGAACGAGGTGACGATGTAGAAACCTGCGGTTCCGAGCAGCGCGGCGAGCACACCTACGAGCATCTGTCGCCACGAGGTGCGGAAGACAGCTGCCACCGGTGTCTTTTCCTTCGTACCGGATTCTTCAAGCTGCCGGAATACGGGTGATTCGTTGAGCTTCGCGCGAATCCACAGAGTGATCAGCAGCAGCGGAATTGCCGCGAGGAAGGGGATACGCCAGCCCCAGGCATCGAAGCTGTCTTTCGACAGATAAAGAGCAAGCAGGTAGATACCACCGGAAGAAAGAATCGTGGCGATCGGCGAACCGAGCTGCGGGATAGCCGCCATCGCGGCACGCATCTTCAGCGGCGCGTGCTCGACCGCCAGGGTCATCGCACCACCCCACTCACCGCCGATGAATAGCCCCTGGAACAATCGCAGGATGATCAGGAAAATCGGCGCCGCGATACCAATCGACATATAGTTCGGCAAGATACCGATGAGGCCGGTGGCGACACCGATACCGACCACGGTGATCATCAGCACTGCCTTGCGGCCAATCTTGTCGCCGAGCCAACCGAATAGCAGCCCGCCCAGTGGCCGCATCAGGAAGCCGACAGCGAGGGTGGCAAAAGAAGCCATCGACGCGGCAGCCGCGTTATCTGACACAAAGTATTGGACGTTAAACACCAGCGCGGCAGCAGTATTGAACAAGAAGTAGTCGTACCACTCAAGCACGTTGCCAGCGAGAGCACCGTAGGCTGCCCGTTTCGCATCTTTTGGCGAGATGACATTAACTGTCGCTGTTTCTGCCTTTGCCAGCGACTCAGGGGTTTGTTGGGTCATGTGAAGCTCCCTACTCCATTGGCTCACGCGCGAAACGCGCTGCTGCACCGTTGCAGCCTCCGTATGAGCATCCCAATTCTGGTGTCGCTCGCGCGACAGGCAAGTGTCACCGACCCAACTCTCCCAGTGTGCACCTGCACACGAGGCGGTTGTTTTTATGCCCAGGCCAACACCACTCTGGCGGCCTGCACCGGCACGGTCACGTCTAGCCCGGTGAGTTCGGCAAATCGACGCATGCGATTCGTCAACGTATTGCGATGGCAAAACAGTTGTTCCGAAGCTTCTCTGACACTGCCGGTCTCAAGGTAGGCGCGTATTGAACGCTCGAGCAATTCTCGCTCAGTCTCGCTGCACGCATCCAGGCCGGCTTCGATTTCGACAACCGCAGACAGATGCGATTTTTGTAGCTCTTGTTTCACCAGCTGCGGCCAGTCATCGAGGCTGCGTCGCTGCCGGTCCGACCTTGATGGCAGCTGCGCCAACCCGTGCGCCAGCCGGGCCCTGTGCGCACATCATTAAAACGATCAACAAAAACTATTGCGCCATAGCCCGCAGCACGAACCTGTCGAAGTGCTGGCGACGTACACCACGCGGAACGGGATGCGATGAGCATCAGAGTGCGTTCCCGATAGAAGAAGCTAACAGTCCCGTCTACCCGCGTCTTCGGATTGAGGTCCTTCCGCAGCTCCACCGCCTCCACACCGACAGCAGCAAGAATTACGAACCCACCGTCAACCGGCAGGCCCAGCACTTCAGCGATCTCCCGCAAGCGCGAATCGCTCACACTGTCGTGGTCGATGAGTTCCACGAGCAGTGTCCGCTCACGGAACTGCCGCTCATCCGCAATGAGTTCGAGCTCGGCGAGATACCCGTCCTGCGCAGCTCGGCCATATTCTTCAACAATGCCCCAAACGAGATCGGCGTGCCGTAGCAATAGCGGCGCATCCTCGGGGTCGGCCACTGAAACCAACCCGTTCCAAATAACCAGGTAGTCGGTGTTAATAACGGCACTGAGCGTGGCTCGCGAAATACCGCTGTGCGCCCGCGCAACTCCGAGCGAGAACCCGGCACGACGAAAACTCTCGTCATCACCCTCACCGCGCATTTGCGCAATGATTTCAGTGAAAGCCTCCCGCGAATTCTGGCTGCGCTCAGCAATTGACACCTTGCCGTCGCGATATTCGGGCATCTCGTCGAGACGCTCCATGAAGTCGACCAGGAGCACCTCTATATCGAGGCGCGAAATGAGTTCCAGCCAGCGTTCCCGATCAATAGCTTCGGGTTTCGTCGAGAGCTCACCGGCCAAAAAAATCTCCCCCAAAACTCATGCAAATTGTGCATCTACCCAAGAATCCTACTGGGTCGGTTGCGCATGCCCTTAGCGCACCAGCTCGGAAAGTGCCACGCTAGGGCTATACGACATCGAAGTCGTATCCGATAGCAAGTGCATCCGCACCTAGACCGATGCCGCGCATTGCCCGCCCGCAGCGACGCTGCGAGGGGGAATTGGAGGAGAATCATGGTTGATCTAATCATCGAAGCGAACGAAATTTTGACTCTCGACCGACTTCGCCCAACAGCCAAACGGTTTGGAATCACGAACGGTCGAATTATTGGGTTCGACGAGGAACTCGATGGTTTCGACCTCAGCTCCGTGCCGGTCGATCGATATCCCGACCAGACCATCGTGCCGGGTTTCATTGATGCTCACTGCCACACGACCTGGTGGGGACTCGGCCTCAACGGCATCCCGGTCGCCGAGGCGCGCGGCTTGGATGAGTTCTATGACTTTCTCTGCGACGCGGTCGCCAAGCTCGACGAGGGCGAGTGGGTATATGGGATCGGCTTCAGCGAGATGCACCACGGCGGGCAACTGCCCGACATCCGAGTGGTCGATGAAATCACCGGCAACCACCCCATGTACATCCGAAATATTTCGGGGCACGCATCACTCACCAATACGGCGACGCTCCGAATGGTTGGTGCCTTTGACCCCGACTTTGAACCGCCGCAGGGTGGGGTGCTGGTTCGGGATGAATCGGGCAAGTTCACGGGGCTGGTTGACGAAACCGCCCAGGGGCTATTGCAGCAGCTGATCCTCCCCTACTCGCACGACCAGATTGTCGCCGCACTGCACACCGCAACGAAAGAGTATGCGGCTCAGGGCATCACGAGTTTCACCGAAGCGGGTGTTGGTGGTGGCTGGATTGGGCACTCACCGGTCGAGATTGCCGCCTACCAAACCGCAGCCGAAAGCAGTCAGTTGTTTGCGCGCGCGCAGCTCATGCCAGCCCTGGATGCGCTGGAAGATATTGAGGGCGCAACCGTAGACTTCCAGGGCACGCAACACGCTGCCGGGCTTTCGCTCGGCATCCGCACTGGCATCGGCAGCGAACTTATTTCGCTCGGCCCGGTCAAAGTGTTCACCGATGGGTCGCTGCTCGGCAGAACTGCCGCCGTCACCGAGTCGTTCTGCGGGCATCCCCACAACCACGGCTACCTGCTGACTCCGGCGGCTGAGCTGCACGACCGCGTGGCACGCGCCTATCGGGCGGGCTGGAACCTCGCACTGCACGCGATCGGGGATGCGGCAATCGACCTGGCGCTCGACATTATCGAGCAGTGCCAGAACACCTATGGCCGGCGCTCAACTCCGAACCGGATTGAGCATTTTGGGCTATCCCGACCCGACCAGGTTGCACGAGCGGCCAAACTCGGGGTGGCAGTTACCCCGCAGCATGGATTCATTCATCTGTTCGGTGCCGAAATGGTTGACCGCATTGGCAAACATCGCCGCGACACCCTCTATCGAGGCAAAACGCTCGTGGATGCGGGGGTCATCGTTGCCGGATCCAGCGACTCACCGGTTTGCGACATCAACGTCCGCCGCGCAATGCAAGCGGCCATCGATCGAGTTTCGGAGGACGGCTCGATCATCGGTGAGAACGAGGGACTCGATCGAGAGCAGGCGCTGCGGCTCTACACCGAGTGGGGTGCCATTGCCACGGGCACCATCCACGACAAGGGAACGCTGACGGCCGGCAAACTGGCCGACTTCGTGGCTCTGAGTGGTTCTCCGCTGCACGCCGAACGCCTCGATGAGCTCGATGTGCAAGCAACCTATGTCGGTGGTCGGCGCACCTATTCGGCCGATGAGTAAACAACGTTCCATACGACGTCCCAATTCACTTTTCAAGACCAAAGGAGGCACCTTGAACATCGACGACGCAACATTTCTCGAGCATTTCGAATCGATGAGCTCGATCGGCGCCACCCCCAACGGTGGTGTCGAACGACAGGCGGGATCACCCGCTGATGGCCAAACCCGACAGTGGTTCCGCGGCCTGATGGAAGCTCTGGGCTTCCAAGTGCGACAGGACGCTATCGGCAACCAGTTCGCGCTGCTTGAGTTCGACCCGAGCCTGCCGTGGGTAGGGGTGGGCTCGCACCTCGATTCGCAACCTCGCGGCGGTCGATTCGACGGCGCCTACGGTGTGCTCGCGGGCGCGCACGCAGCGGCCCGGCTACGCGACGAGACCGACTCCAAATTCAATATCGCCGTCATCAACTGGTTCAACGAAGAGGGCGGCCGCTTCCCACCATCGATGATGGGAAGTTCGGTGTTCACCAAGAAGCTCCGCGTTGAGGATGCACTCCGTGTCAAGGACGCGACCGGAGTATCCGTGGGTGATGCGCTGGCGTCAATGTCGGCAACCGGTGATTTCACTCTTGAGCTTGCCGCCTATGTAGAGGTGCACATTGAGCAGGGACGTCGGCTCGAAGCCGCCGGTACCCAAATCGGTATTGTCGATTCGACATGGGGTGCTGAGAAGTTCACGTGTCAGGTTCGCGGAGATCAGGGCCATACCGCTGCCACCATGCTCGAGGATCGCCACGATGCACTCTTTGGTGGCGCGCTTGTCGTCACTGCAGCCCGTGAAGTGGCTGAGCAGTTCAGCGATGAACAGGCCCCCGTCAATTCTGCCTGCGGTGAATTCCATGTCTCACCAAATTCGCCAGTTGTGGTGCCGAGCCAGGTCGATCTGCGCGTTGATTTTCGTTCAGCAGACAAAGAACGGCTCACCCGCGCAGTTGCCGAGTTCCGCAAGCGTGTTGACGAGGCCGCGGCCCGTGCGAAGGTCGAAATCGAGCTCACACCCGAACACTCTTGGCCCGCGCAGGAATACGACGCAGCCGGCATTGAGCTTGCCAAGTCGGCCGCCGACTCGCTCGGTCTTTCGCACACCGTGCTCAAAACCCTTTCCGGGCACGACTCGACGAACCTGAAGGATGTTGCGCCCACGGTCTTCCTATTCGTTCCGAGCGTGGAAGGCATCAGCCACAATGAGCGCGAGCTGACCAACGATAATGACATGCTCGCGGGTGTGGCCATGGTCACGGAGGTGCTTCGCCGCATCCTGAATGGCGAGTACGTCTAAACAACGTTTGCCAACTGTGCATTAAGGGGGTGTCGGAAACCGGCGCCCCCTTAATGCACGCACTACGCATCCCTCAGTGTGAAGGTGCGCGACGACTAAAGAAAACAGAACCGACCCCTCAGCCAACCCTCAAAGCCGGCTGACAATTGGCACCCGCCCCTTGGCGCGCATCCCGGATCGTATATTATTTCGTATATTGCGCGGGCAGTGTCGCCCGGTGAGCTGTCAAGCAGCCCGCTGGCCCATCAATGAGCCCGATGAAACGCCAACGATGGAGCCTCACCATGCCGATCATCCCCACCCCCGCCGATTTCACAAAGCAGCGCCCCGGCAAAATCATCGCACTGCACCTCAACTATCCATCACGCATCGCCCAGCGCGGCCGCTCGCCCAAAGCGCCCGGATACTTTCTCAAAGCCGGCACCTCAATTGCCAAAACCGGAGACACCATCGAACGCCCCAAGGGCACCCAGCTGCTCGCATTTGAAGGCGAAATCGCACTCATCATCGGCAAAACCGCCCGCCGCGTCGACCCCGCCGAAGGCTGGAACTACGTATCCGGCATCACCGCCGCCAACGACTGGGGCCTCTACGACCTCCGCCACGCCGACAAAGGCTCCAACCTCAAAAACAAATCCGGCGACGGCTACACCCCGCTCGGCCCGGCCATCATCCCCGCCGACCGGCTCGACCCGAAAGCACTGCGCGTCCGCACCTGGGTCGACGGCGAACTGCGCCAAGACGACACCACCGCCGAACTCGTATTCCCCTTCTGCCAGCTCGTCGCCGACCTCTCCCAGCTCATGACCCTCGAACCCGGCGACATCATCCTCACCGGCACCCCCGCCGGCTCATCAGTTGCCGAACCCGGCCAAACCGTCGAAGTCGAAGTCGACGCACCCACCGCCCCCGGTGCACCCACCACCGGGCGGCTCATCACCCGCGTGGTCGAAAGCTCCCACCCGATCCCCGCATTCGGCGCCCAACCCAAGGTCGACGACACCCAGCGCGAAGAAGCCTGGGGTTCGCGCGAGGCAGCCGGGCTCGACCCAATCATCAAACCCCGCACCGTCATCACCCCCGAGCTGCGCGCCAAAGTGGAAAAAATTGCCGTCGCAACCCTGTGGGCGCAGCTACGCAAACGCGGCATCGTCAACTGCACCATCGACGGCGTCACCTGCAACCATCCCGGCAGCCGCATCCTCGGCTACGCCAAAACCCTGCGCTACGTACCCAACCGCGAAGACCTCTTCAAACAGCACGGCGGCGGCTACAACGCCCAAAAACAAGCCATCGACTCAGTTCAGCCCGACGATGTGGTGGTGATGGAAGCCCGCGGCGAGCGCGGCACCGGAACCCTCGGCGATGTGCTCGGTGCCCGCGCGCAGGTGCTCGGCGCCGCCGGCATCGTCACCGACGGTGGCGTGCGCGACTCGGCCGCGGTCGCCGAACTCGGCATCCCCGTGTACTCCTCCGGCAACCACCCCGCGGTACTCGGCCGCCGGCACGTGCCCTGGGAAGTCGACGGCACCATCGCCTGCGGCGGCACCACCGTCCAACCCGGCGACATCATCGTCGGCGACGACGACGGCGTCATCGTCATCCCGCCAGCGCTATTCGAAGAGGTCGTGGGCGACGCCTACGAACAAGAACTCCAAGACGGCTGGGTGTTCGACCAGGTGCAAGCCGGCAACCCCATCGAAGGACTCTTCCCGCCCACCGGCGAATGGGAAGCCCGCTACCAGCAGTGGCGCCAAACCCAACAAGACTCATGACCACACTCTCCGCACCCCAAGCATCCAAAACCCAGCTCGCCTATGACTGGCTACGCGAGCGCATCACCACCGGCGAATTCAACCCCGGCCACCGGCTCGTGCTCGGCAAAATCGCCACCGAACTCGGTTGCTCCACCGTGCCCGTACGCGAAGCAATCCGGATGCTTGAAGCCGAGGGCGCAGTCACCTTCACCCACAATGTCGGCGCCCAGGTCGCCATCCCCGACCGCACCATCTACCGCGACACCATGCAAACCCTCAGCGTTGTTGAAGCATTCGCAACCGCCCAATCGGCGCCGCAGCTCACCGCATCCGATCTCGCCGGAGCCCGCGCCATCAACGACCAAATGCGCGTGCTCGCCAACGAACCCGACCTCGACCCCGCCGAATTCACCCGACTCAACCGCAGCTTCCACGAAGTGCTCTTCCAGCACTGCAACAACAGTCACATCGCAGACCTCGTGCAACGCGGCTGGCACCGCCTCGAAACCATGCGCGAATCATCGTTCGGATTCGTCCCCGAACGCACCCGTGAATCGGTAACCGAACACGACGAATTGCTCAAACTCATCGAAACCGGTGCACCCGCCGCTGACATCGAAGCCAGCGCCCGAGCCCACCGGCTCAACACCATGGATGCGGTACTCACCCGCATCCAGCCCCACCACGACTAACGAAGCCACGCGACAGTCAGGAGACTCCAATGCCCCAGCGCCCCGCCAACGTTCCCACCAACATCAAGCACTACATCAACGGCGAATTCGTCGACTCAATCTCGGGCGAAACCTTCGAGGTGCTCAACCCGCAAACCAACGAGGCCTACGGTACCGCCGCATCCGGTGACAAAGCCGATATCGACCGCGCCGTCGCCGCCGCCACCGAAGCATTCACCAACGGCCCCTGGCCACGCATGAAAAACCGCGCAAAGGCGCGCGTGCTCAACGCCATCGCCGACGCCGTCGAAGCCCGCGACCAAGAACTCGCCGAAATCGAAACCTGGGACACCGGCCTACCCATCACCCAAGCCAAGGGCCAGGCCCGCCGCGCCGCCGAAAACTTCCGGTTCTTCGCCGATCTCATCGTCGCCCAGCACGACAACGCCTTCAAAGTGCCCGGCACCCAGATGAACTACGTCAACCGCAAACCCAAGGGCGTCGCCGGGCTCATCACCCCCTGGAACACCCCGTTCATGCTCGAGTCGTGGAAGCTCGCACCCGCAATCGCCTCGGGATGCACCGTGGTGCTGAAACCCGCCGAATTCACGCCCGCATCCGCGCAGCTGTGGGCCGGAATTTTCGAGGATGCGGGCCTACCCAAAGGTGTGTTCAACCTCGTCAACGGTTTCGGTGAAACCGCCGGCGACGCGCTCGTAAAACACCCGGATGTGCCACTCATCTCGTTCACCGGCGAATCGCGCACCGGCCAGATCATCTACGCCAATTGCGCCGCCAACCTCAAAGGCATGTCGATGGAGCTCGGGGGCAAATCGCCCGCCATCGTCTTCGATGACGCCGACCTCGACGCCGCCATCGACTCAACACTGTTCGGCGTATTCTCGCTCAACGGTGAACGCTGCACCGCCGGCAGCCGCATCCTCGTACAGCGCACCATCTACAATGAATTCATCGACCGCTATGCCGCCCGCGCACGCAACGTCAAAGTTGGGGATGCATTTGACCCGGCCACCGAAGTGGGCGCGCTCGTGCATCCCGAACACTACGAAAAAGTCATGTCGTACCTCGAAATCGGTAAGGACGAGGGCCGCTGTGTTGCCGGCGGCGGCCGCCCCGAAGACGCACCCGCCGAAGGCAACTGGGTGGCGCCAACCGTGTTCGTCGACGTCGAACCCACCGCCCGTATCTTCCAGGAAGAAGTTTTCGGCCCCGTCGTCGCAATCACACCCTTCGACACCGAAGACGAAGCCCTCGAATTGGCCAACAACACCCGCTACGGACTCGCCGCCTATGTGTGGACCGAAAACCTCAAGCGCGGCCACAACTTCGCCCAAAACATCAACGCCGGCATGGTGTGGCTCAACTCGCACAATGTGCGCGATCTGCGCTCGCCCTTCGGCGGCGTGAAGGCATCCGGCCTCGGCCAAGAGGGCGGCTACCGCTCGATCGACTTCTACACCGACCAGCAGGCGGTGCACATCACCCTCGGCGACGTGCACACCGCGCGCTTTGGCGCCAACTAACCCACTTGTCCGTGGCGCCCATTTGCGGTGCCCAGTAACCCATCCATTTGCGGTGCCCGGTAACCCATCCGTTTGCGGTGCCCCAGTAACCCATCCATTTGCTCAGAGAAAGTTCAACGATGAACAGCACTCCTATCCCGATCCCGGCTGCTCCCGCCCCCGATATTCTGCGCTGCGCCTACATGGAACTCGTGGTCACCGACCTCGAAAAATCACGCTGGTTCTATGTGGATGTGCTCGGCCTGGTCGTCACCGAAGAGGACGAAAACAGCATCTACCTGCGCAGCTTTGAGGAATTCATCCACCACAACCTGGTGCTGCGCAAGGGTGACGTCGCCGCCGTTGCCGCGTTTTCGTACCGGGTGCGCTCGCCCGAAGATGTCGACCGGGCGCAGGCGTTCTACGAAGAACTCGGCTGTCGCGTTGAGCGTCGTGCCGAGGGCTTCACGAAGGGCATCGGCGACTCGGTGCGCGTCGAAGACCCGATCGGATTCCCGCTCGAGTTCTTTTACGAAACCGAGCACGTTGAGCGCCTCGCCTGGAGCTACGAACTGTGCGGTGCCGGGGCACTCGTGCGGCTCGACCACTTCAACCAGGTGACCCCGGATGTGCCGCGCGCCACCCGCTATATGGAATCGCTCGGCTTCCGCGTCACCGAAAACATCGTCGACGAAAACGGCACCGAATACGCGGCCTGGATGCGCCGCAAACCCACCGTGCACGACACCGCGATGACCGGCGGCGACGGCCCACGGATGCACCACGTCGCCTTCGCCACCCACGAAAAACACAACATCATCTACATTTGCGACAAGCTTGGGGCACTGCGCATTTCTGACATGATCGAGCGCGGGCCAGGACGGCACGGCGTTTCGAACGCGTTCTACCTGTATCTGCGCGACCCCGACGGGCACCGCGTCGAAATCTACACGCAGGACTACTACACCGGCGACCCCGACAACCCGGTGGTCAGCTGGGATGTGCACGACAACCAGCGCCGCGACTGGTGGGGTAACCCGGTGGTGCCGTCGTGGTACACGGATGCGTCGCTCGTGCTCGATCTCGACGGCAACGTCAAAGAGGTGGTGGCTCGCACCGACGACTCTGAGATGGAGCAGACCATCGGCGCCGATGGATTCTCATACACGCGCAAGGGCGACACCGCGCAGGGCTACAAACTCGGCAACCAGCTGTAGGTGCGGGCGGGGAGGGGTGCGCCCCTCCCCGCGTGCCGGCGCGCTGCGGCGCTGGTGCGCTGGTGCGCTGCGGGCTGGTGCACTGGTGCGCTGGTGCACTGGTGCACTGGTGCGCTGGTGCGCTGCGGGCTGGTGCACTGGTGCGCTGGTGCGCTGGTGCGCTGGTGCGCTGCGGCCAGCACGCCGCGTCCGCTGCAGTCAGCGCCCTGCACCCTGCATCCCTCTATCCCCCTGCATCCAGAGCCCCCGCCTGCATCCTCTTGCATCCCCCTGCATCCTCTTGCATCCCCCTGCATCCCCTTGCATCCCCTGCATCCTCTTGCATCCCCCTGCATCCCCTTGCATCCCCCTGCAGAAATCTGTTTCCTGACTGCATCCCGAAGCTGAATTTTGTTTCCTGACTGCAAAACGGAGGTTTTAGGCCGGTTTTGGGCCGAAAACACCGGTTTTGCAGCCAAAATTCTGATTCCAGGAAACAAAAATCCGCAGCACACGCATCCACCTGCAGCCAGAGCCCACCAGCTCCCCGCATCCGCCTGCATCCCCCTGCAGAAATTTGTTTCCTGACTGCATCCCGGAACTGAATTTTGTTTCCTGACTGCAAAACGGGGGTTTTAGGCCGGTTTTGGGCCGAAAACACCGGTTTTGCAGTCAAAATTCTGATCGCAGGAAACAAAAATCCGCAGGACACCGCAGCACACCGCAGCTCACACAAAAACAGCAGGGCTACAGACCAGAAAGCTGCAGCCCACACTCCTGCGCGCGAGCCACCACACTGTCAAGCAGCGGCCGATCAACGCCCACCGAAACCGGCGCATTTTCGCCACCAACAGGGCGGGTGACCATCACCACCATGCGCACGCGCCCGCCGTCGACATCAATCCATCCGGCCAGCCCGAGCGACTCGGTAATCTGCCCGGTTTTCGCATTCACGGCACCATCAGCCAGATCAGGAAAGCGCCGCTCGAGGGTTCCGGAGCGCTGGCTTTCGGGCAACCCCGCAAGCAGCGGCGCCAGCTCATCATGCGTGTTGACCACCCGCAGCAGACCATCAATCATTTCAGCGGATGCACGATTGTCGCGCGAC
This sequence comes from Gulosibacter sp. GYB002, assembly GCF_036577665.1. Lineage (NCBI taxonomy): Bacteria > Bacillati > Actinomycetota > Actinomycetes > Micrococcales > Microbacteriaceae > Gulosibacter > Gulosibacter sp. GYB002. The sequence continues at coordinate 109,370 of NZ_JARBDD010000011.1, forward strand.
AAACCCGACCCATCTGCGCCAACGAACCCGGTCACGTCCACCCCAAGCCACAGCAATGCCCGGCGCTGCGCCTGATTGATCGCATCAAAATCGGTGCCGGTGCCGAGCTTGATCGCCACCTCACGGGCGAGCACTTCAGCAATAACGTTGTCGCTTTCAAGCAGCATCAGATCAACGAGCTCGGCAACCGTGGGAGATTCGACAGTTGCCAGCGGCGGGCCCCCGGGTGCCGGCTTGAGCGCGGGATCGAACGACGCACCAGTCTGTGCCGCAAACACAGCGGCAGCATCGGAAGCGGGGTCTTCGCTGCGCGGCGATTCTTGCGCCGCCGGGTCGGCTCGCCCGCCGTCGACCATCAGCGCCGAGATGGGCGACATATATCCAAGGGTGCGGTCTTCAGGTTCCCAGGATGGATGCCATTGCGGCCCGGTGTAACGGCGCGTGTCGATTCCAACGGCGGCGATGCGTTGATTGCCGAGCTGCGCAGCAAGGTCGGCGATGGATGCGGTGGTGCCGGGGAAATAACTGTTGTCACCCGAGCGCAGGGTCGGGTCGCCGCCGCCGACAAGCACGACGGTGCCGGGTTGCGCTCCGGGTACGACCTGAGTGGTGAGGCGATAGTCGGAACCGAGCACTTCATATGCGGTGGCTGCGGTGACGAGTTTCATGACGGATGCGGTTGGCACCGGTTCGTCGTCATGGAATTCGGCGAGCAGCTGCCCGGTGGCATCATCGGTGAATGTGGCGTGGACTGTGAGGTCGCCGGCTGCGTCAATTGCTGTCTGCAACGAGCACTGGCGGAAATCGGCCCGCTGCAGTGATGCGGGTTCCGGCGTCGGTGTAGGGGTTGGGGATGTGGTGCTGACATTTTCGGCACTGGTGGCCGGGACGATCAGAGTGGATGCGGCGCCGAGCAACAGCCCGGTAATCAGCGCTGCCGCGCCGCCGAACCAGCGCATCATCCGCGCATCAGCCATCAACGTCCTTTCCCCGAACGCATCCTATCTGCCGTGATGGCGTGCCCGTGCGGCGCGGCGCGCCCGTGCAGCATTTGCCGCTGTGCCTCTGCACCATCCCGCCGCTTCCCGCCGCTTCCCGCCGCTCACCGCATCCCGCCGACCCTGTCCGCGCCTCCCGACACCGCCACCTTCCCATGTGTGTGCCTTAGCGGCTTTTGTATGTGGCAGACCACGTACAAAAGCCGCTAAGACACACACTGCCCGCGACTGAGCGATTACTCATCCGGGCACAGCTCGCTCAGCTTCGGCATCCGACGAAGCTGCGGCTCGATGCCCATGAAAATAGCGGCAATCATTGCCGCGATTGCACTGACATAGAGTGCAGGAGCTGCACCAGACCACTCAAAAAGCAGGCCCGCCAGTAGCGACCCGATGGGCATGAGAATCATCCCCGGCACCCCGGTTGCTGACGTCACTCGGCCAAGAATCTTCTCGTCACTTGTGACGTTCATGTAGGTGACAACGGATGCGTTGAACGGTGGCAGCAGTACGGCTGAGAGCGTAAAGATCGCGCAGGTGAACCAGAAATTTTGGTACCCGAACGCAATCGCGGCCTGCGCGAGCGCGAAGCCGCTCAATGCCACAATCCCAAGGGCCCCGAGCGAAAACCGTTCAACCATCCATCCGGCCATAAGCGCACCCAAAATCACTCCGGCACCAAAGAATGTTGAGAGCGCGCCGATGAGCGGTGCGGGTATTCCTGATTGTTGATACTCGAAAATTAGGGTGAGTGGCGTGAGCGCCATCGCTAAATTCGCGATGCCAGAGATCAGGGCGATACCGCGCAGTGCGCCGTCAGCGAATACATGTTTAAACCCCTCGGCAAGTTCCACCCAATAGCTCCCCCCCTGAACAGTTACTTTCTCTTTTGCTTTCGGAGTTGCGAACGCTGCCAGGGTGTTCAAGATGATCTGCGCCAAAAACGGCGTGTGCGCTTGTATCGCGAAAAGCCAACCAGCGAATTGGCCTCCAAGCAGTTCTGCAGCCGCTTCGCGCCCCTGCCCCACCGCGCTGGCCCGCCCCATCTGCGCAGGTGCAACCACCAGTTTCATGAGCCGCTGTTCGGCGGGCCCGTCTATTCCCGAAGCTGCGCCAGCAATCAGCGCACCGAAAAACATCAAAAACACACTCGTCTGAAAGCTTCCGACCAGCACCAGAAGCCACCCCAAGGCTTGAAGCGCCGACGAGACTCGCAGCGAAAAAGATGCTCCCCATCGGTCGACAGCTGCACCAGTAAGTGCTTGCGAAAGCACGAGTGCCCCTGAAGTTATCGCCACAACCGCACCGGCGAGCACCACATCCTGTGTGACGGCGACTATCGCCAGTGGCAGCGCGACCAAACTAATTGCCGACGAAAGCTCATTACTGACTTTCGCGACGAGCAGCCGCTGATAGGGGCGATTTTGCGAGAGCTTCGAGTCAGTAACCATGACAGCACTCCTTCGTGGATGGCTGGGTGCCAGAGTACAGCCGCACGGCTGCAAGCTGCATAGCAGTGGCACCGAGCGCTACGCCGCCGCATCCCTCGCCGCAGCTCCGCCACTCTCCGCGTCCTTCACCGCGAACCAGCGCCTTTGTGTGTGCCTTAGCGGGATTTGTATGTGGCAGAACACACACAGATCCCGCTAAACCACACACAAGGCCGCCCAGCGAGCAGACTGGGCACGGCCTCGACATCACAATCCACCAGGACAATCGCAACAAGATCAATAAGAGTGATCGTGCGATCCACTTTTTACTATTTTACAGATGGCCTCAGGCCCTCAATACTGGGTCACACCTCGTCAAAAGCGACAGCTCAACGAAGAGCTCCAATTCGAACATGACCGAAGCCGACCTGAGGTACACCGCTGCATCTCACGAGTCGGTCGACCCAAAACACCGCCGACCCGGTGCACAGCTACACCGGCAGCACAACCCTGAAGGAGATGCCACGTGGTGAAGGACTACGAATACTGGAAATCCGCGGCACAATCCATCCGCTTCGACGGGCGGCCCTTCTGGCACGGCGAGCGTGTCAACGCCTCTTCTGGCAAAACAATCAACACCACCAACCCGGCCACCGGCGAACAACTGTCACAGCTGCATCACTGCGAACCCAGCGATGTCGACGCTGCGGTCGCCTCAGCCCGACAGGCCTACAACTCGGGCGAATGGTCGAGGGCCGGTGCCGGATTCCGACGCGAACGACTTCTTGAGCTCGCGAAGCTGATGGAACAACACACAGAAGAGCTGGCGCTCGCCGATTCGCTTGATATGGGTAAACCAATCCGTGAGGCAATCAGTATTGACGCGCCGGGATCGGCGGCACTGATGCGCTTCTATGCCGAAGCCATCGAAAAACTTGAAGACCGCATTCCGGTTACGCCACCGGGATCAACCGCACTTGTCACCCGCGAACCGCTCGGCGTCATCGGCATCATCGTTCCCTGGAACTATCCGCTTGAAATCGCCACCTGGAAGATCGCGCCCGCGCTGGCCACGGGCAACTCGGTGGTCGTGAAGCCGCCCGTCGAGGCACCACACTCAACACTGCGTCTTGCCGAGCTGGCCGTCGAGGCGGGCATCCCCCCGGGGGTTTTCAATGTCGTCACCGGCCCCGGATCTGTCACCGGCGCCGCGCTTGGCCTCCATGAAGACATCGACATGATCGCTTTTACCGGGTCGACCGAGACGGCCAAGCGGCTGCAAGAATATGCCGGTCGCTCCAATATGAAACGCCTCGCGCTCGAGGCTGGAGGTAAGAGCGCCAACCTGATTTTTGCCGATTGCGAAGATCTCGAACTCGCTGCACAGAAGGCAGCTTTCGGCAGCTTTTACAACCAGGGTGAAGTGTGCTCGGCTAATTCTCGAGTGCTGGTCGAACGCAGCGTGCTCGACGAGTTCCTTGAGTATTATGTAGCGGCAGCTAAGGCATATGCACCCGGTGATCCACTCGATCCGAATACGGGTATCGGGTCGCTGGTTTCAACGCAGCACGCGGATGCGGTTTGGGACACTATCGAGCGGGCCCGCGAAACAGGCACGGTCGTCTGTGGCGGGTCGCGACCCGAGATCAACGGTTCGCGTGCGTTCATCGAGCCAACGATCATCACCGGCGTTCCCGCCGATCATGAGCTGCACACGCGCGAAATCTTCGGCCCGGTAGTCGTTATCGATGCATTCGACGACGAAGAAGAAGCCATCACACGCGCAAATGAAACTGAGTATGGCCTGGCTGCATCCGTGTGGACCGGGAGCCTATCGCGCGCGCACCGAGTGTCTGAGCGCCTCGTGGCCGGCACGGTTTCGGTCAACACGGTTGATGCGCTTGGTTTCACCACCCCCTTTGGCGGGTTTAAACAGTCGGGGTTCGGACGCGACCTGTCGATTCACGCGCTCGAAAACTACACCGACTTAAAGACCACATGGATGCAGTGGGGCTGAATTCGTCGCTGCGCAGCGCATCCGTTCACTCACGCAGGTTCATACAGAAAGAGAAATAGATCATGGTGCTCCAACAGGAAATGACGACGAACTTCGACACCGCGGCCGATCCAGCTGCAACGGCGCAGCTCACCGATGTGGCGAAACGTCACCTGGTGATGAATTTCACTCCTGCCGATAAATATCGGGATGCGGAACTTCCGGTCTTCGTTCGCGGCGAACACATTTCGCTCTTCACCGACACCGGAAAGCGCTATGTGGATGGGCTGGCAGGGCTTTTTTGCGTGCAGCTCGGTTACTCCCACGGCGCGGAAATCGGCCAAGCCGTACGCGACCAGCTCGCTGAACTCCCCTACCAGACCACTTGGAGTATGGCGCATCCTGCCGCCGCACTGCTCGCACAAAAAATTGCGCAGCTCGCCCCGGGGGACCTGAATCGAGTTTTTTTCGCTTCAGGCGGTGGTGAATCAAATGAGGCGGCGATCAAACTGGCTCGCCAATACCATGTGACCCGCGGTGAGGGTGCGCGGATGAAGTTCATTGCTCGCCGCGTCGCTTATCACGGCACCAGTTTCGGGGCCATGTCGCTGAACGGTATGACGGATGTGCGCAAAATGTTCGAGCCACTCATGTACGGGGTGCGCCACACGCACAACACCAAGCGTTACCGTCGTCCCCGTAACGAAACTCCGCAACAGACCACCGATTTCCTGCTCAACGAACTCGAGTCGTTGATTATTCAGGAGGGCCCAGACACGATTGCCGGAATCTTTATGGAGCCGCTGCAGAATGCCGGCGGTAGTCTCACACCACCGACTGCGGATTATTTCCCCAGGGTGCGCGCGCTGTGTGACAAATACGGCATCTTGTTCATTGCGGATGAGGTGATCACCGGGTTTGGCCGGCTCGGTTCCTGGTTCGGTTCAATCCACTACGGTTTCCAGCCCGACATCATCACGTTCGCGAAAGGAATTGCGTCCGCTCACGTACCCCTCGGTGGCTTCGTGGCGAGCGACCACATCATCGAGACGGTGCTTGACGGCCCGGTCGGAATGTTTAACCACGCACTCACTTATAGCGGACACCCCGCCGCATGTGCTGCAGCATTGAAGAATCTCGAAATCATGGAGCGCCTCGGTGTTGTCGAGCATGTGGCCGACGTCGCGCCGTATTTTGCTGAAGCTCTTGACCGTGTTGCGCAGCGCCACTCGAACATCGTTGGCGATCATCGTGGTGATGGGCTTCACCGCTCATTTGAGTTGTCAACAAACCATGACAGCCGGCGTTGGGACAGTGAGAGAGTAAGCGCCGGTGATTTTGTCAACAATCATCTCAACCCTGCGCTGGACGAGGTTGGGTTGCTTTGCCGGGTGGCAATTGATGCCGAGGGGAATCCGCTCGTGCAGCTCTCACCGCCCCTCGTGTCCACCCGCGAAGATATTGACGAGATCGCAGGCCTGCTTGATAAGGCATTCACAATCGCAGCCGATAGCGCGCAACTCAGCCGCTAGTTAACAACCCAAAACCCTGTAGGCCTCAATATGAGGTCTCCATATTGCAGGCTGAGCACAAAGGAGTGCACCAATGCGTCGAGAGCCTCCCACAGTCACAACATCATTTCTGCGCTTTGAGCAGCAACATATTTTGCCCATTCCAGAAACCGAACGAACCGGAAATCCCTGGTCACAAATAGCGATCTGGGTGGGGCTCAATATGATGCCGCTCGCGGTCGTAACCGGCGCGGTCGCGAGCGGCACCTATGGGCTCCCGATCGGCTGGAGTATTGTCGCGATTCTCATCGGTAACGTGGTGGGCGCATTTGGTGCGGCACTGCACGCCTCGCAGGGCCCCAATCTCGGTGTTCCACAAATGCTGCAGGCTCGCGCCCAGTTCGGGTATCTCGGTGCGAGTCTGTTCGCGCTCATTGCCTTCATCATGTTTATGGGGTTCTTTGCGAGCATCCTCATCGTGGCTAAAGACTCGCTGCTCGCAGTATTCCCCGAATTAAACGGGACAGTAGTGATTCTGGTATTCGCCGCCCTCGGTATCGGACTGTGTGTTTACGGATACGAATTGCTTCGCAGTACGATGGTGTGGCTCTCAATACTGATCGGTATTGCCGTTGCTGCATCCATGTTCTTGCTGTGGACGAAGTCGGAAATCACCACGGTACGTGCAGATGCAGCCTTCAACATCGAGGGGTTCTTTGCGATGCTCGCCATCGGTGTTGTCTGGCAGCTCGCTTACGCTCCGTATGTGTCGGATTACACTCGCTATCTCCCGCGAGAAACCGGACCAAAGACCGCGTTTTGGACCACCTACATCGGCCTGGTTGGTAGCTCAGTATTCGTGATGATGCTCGGAGTGCTACTCGGCGCTGCCAACGCGTCAAATCCGTTGGCTGCCCTCGGCGAACACTTGGGCACATTTGGGTTGATAGTGCTCCTCATTTTTGCCGTGAGTTCTGCATTGATCAACGGCGTCGAGCTCTATTCGGCAGTCATGAATGCGTTGACAGTGATGCAATCGAATTTCGGCATCGTCATTTCGAGCCGAGTCCGCATCTGGACTACCGTAATCTCGGGTTCGATCGCCACGATAATTGCTGTCATTGGACAGGGTGATTTCATGGCGAACTTCGAGAGCTTCCTGACGCTGCTGCTCTACGTTCTGATTCCGTGGTCGGCCATCAACCTCGTTGACTATTTCGCCCTGCGGCACGGTGACTACTCGCTGGATGACATGTTCCGCAAGGACGGTGGGCGTTATGGTCGCTGGAACGCGGTGGGGCTTTGGTGCTACGCAATTGGAATTGTGGCGCAGATTCCGTTCATGATTACTCCGCTTTTCACCGGGCCGCTCGCCTCGTTCGTGCAGGGAATTGACATTGCCTGGCTCACCGGGTTCGTCGTGACAGCGGTCGTGTACTACCTGCTTGCCAGCTCGCAACGGCGTCGTGAGCTCGTTCAGTAGCTGTCGTGCCTCAGGGCGTTGGGGTAGCTGCGCCAGCTGACCGAGTGCGATTACTGCGGGATCAGGATGAGTTCAGCGGAAGATTTTGTGGGCAGGATGCGTGTGGATGCATCCTGGAACGGAAATCTTCCGCTGCACTCACTGCCTGCACGAAATCAGGTAACAATGACCAGCTCAGAGAACGCTTTCGGACGAGAACTCGAGCGGAGTGCAATAACTGCGCCGTCGACGTATCTGAGCCACCTGCGGGAATCGAACCCGCGACCTATTCATTACGAGTGAATCGCTCTGCCGACTGAGCTAAGGTGGCCTGCCGCACGAGGGCGACCAGCCAAGCTTACCCCACTGCGCTCCGGAGGGCGACTCGTTTCGACCGCAGATCCTCACCGCCAGCCCACCGACGCATCCCGTGCCCCCTCCCTCGCGTCCCTAGCTGCCCCCAGAGCTGCATCCAACGCTGTATCCGACCGGGCCGCCCCGCACCGCCACGCGCCGTATCCGCCCCTGCACTGCATCCCCTGCAAATCACTTGCTGCAGATCACTTGCTGCAGATTTTTGTTTCCTGCGATCAGAATTTTGGCTGCAAAACCGGTGTTTTGAGCCCAAAACCGGCCTAAAACCCCGGTTTTGCAGCCAGGAAACAAAATTCAGCTCTGGGATGCAGCCAGGAAACAAAAATCTTCAAGGCCGGGATGCGAAAGCAGGCAACACAACAAGAACGGGGTGCCCGACCCAAGGCCGGACACCCCGCAGGCACAACCTGGTGCAAAACCAGGCACCTAGCAACTAGCAGTGCTTCGTCTCGCCAGCATCCTCCAGCTCGCCGGTGATCAGGTAGTTGTCGACGTAGCTGTTGACACACTGATCTTGCTCGTCGTAGGCGATGTGCCCCTCACCTTCGTACTCGAGCAGCTGCGCCGACTCGAGCTGTTCGGCCACCGCACGCGCCCACTTCAATGGGGTCGCCGGGTCATTCGTGGTGGCAACCACCAGCACCGGGTCGGCACCCGCCCCAGTCACCGGCTCAAGCTTGTCGACCTTCGTGTCAACCGGCCAGTTTTCACAGGCGAGGTCACCAATCTCCATCTCTTCGGGAGTGCTCGCGCTGGGGAAGATCGACACCTGGTTCAACCGTTGGTTAAACGCCTTAATCTTGGCGGGGTCGGTTTCGCGCGGGTAGTCGAGGCAGTTGATGGCGGTGAAAGCCTGGAACATGTTCGAGTCGTAGTGGCCCTGCGGGTCACGGCCGTAGTACGAGTCGGCAAGCAAGAACAGCGTCGAAGGATCGTTCGCGTTGAGATACTGGTCAAAAGCAATCGTCAAATACTGCCACGTCGACTGGTCGTACATCGCGGCGATCACGGCCATTTGCAGCACGCTCGAGGTAAAGACTCGCCCGTCGGCATTTTTCATGAGCGTCTCGTCGGCATCCTCGGCGATCTGCCGCAGCTCTTTTTCAGCCTCTTCAACCGTGCTCGCCTGGAACGGGCACTCGGGTCCTTCGATGCAGTCTTGCAGGTAGCTGCGCACCGAATCGGCAAATTTTTCTTGCTGGTCGATCACCACTTCAAAGCCGGGCACCGTAGGGTCGGTGGCACCGTCGAGCACCACTCGGCCCACTCGTTCGGGGAACTGGTCGATGTATTTGGCGCCAATATCGGTGCCGTACGACAGCCCGAAGTAGAACAGTTTTGGGTCACCAACGAGTGCGCGCAGCAGGTCGAGGTCGTGCACGGTTGAGTTCGTGTCGACATAGCCAAGCAGCTCACCGGTGCCGGCCATGCAGTCGGCGCCAAAGCGCTGTGATTTCGCCACGGTCCATTCAAGTTGCTGTTCGGGGGTCATCTGCGCGTAGTTATCAGGCACCCCGTAGAAGTACTCGTCCATCCCGGCGTCGTCGCGGCACTGCACCGCGGATGATCGACCGACACCGCGCGGGTCCCAGCCCACGAGGTCGAAGTTTTCGCGCAGGTCAGACGAGAAGAACCCGTATGACTGCGCCACGAAGTCGAAGCCGCTGGCGCCTGGGCCGCCGGGGTTCGAAAACAGCGAACCCTGCGGGTTGTCGCCGGTTGCGGGCTGTCGAACAAGCGCGAGTTCAACGGGTTCGCCCTGATCGGGGTTGTCCCAGTCCATCGGGGCGAGCGCGGTTGCACATTCGGCCTTTTTGTCTGCTCCCGAATCATCGGGGCACGGGCCCCACTCGAGTTCCTGCGCGTAATACTCCCGCAGCTCGGGTGCGAGGTCGGCGTCGATGATTTCGGCCGGATCGACCTGGCCACCGCCGTTTTGCAGCGTCTGGATGAGCGTGCATCCGCTCAGTGAGATCGCGGCCACAGCGGCAGTGGTGGCGGCAAGCAGGCGTTGTGCGCTTCGTCGGTTCACTGGCAGGTCCTCGGTTCTTCGTCAGTCGCGATGTGTTGGATTAGCTTGTGGTTTTGCCTGTGGCCTGGTGCCCGATCACCGTTCCTACGAGCAATTCTTCCAGCGCCAGTGCCGGCGGCACGTTGGCGGCGAGTCGCTGCCGTGCGACAGCAACGGCCTCGATATTAGCGAGAATGTGTGCCGGGCTGCTGGATGCGGCAACACTTTCGATTTCGGGGCGGCGGCGTTCGTTGATCAGTCGCTGGGATGTACCTAGGGCGGTCACCAGCACGTCGCGCCACAGCGATGACACATCGGTGAGGATACGGTCAACACCGTCGAGCGTGGCGCGTTTGGCTCGACGCTTTTGGTGAGTTTCGAGTTCGCGGAAGATGCCACGCAGCTGGCGCGGGATCGTCGCATCCGGTTCAAGTCCCAGGGCGCGGAAGGTTTCGGCGCGTTCTTTCGCGTCGCGGTCTGCGGCGGCGGCTTTGCCGTCTTCTTCAGCAATCGCCACCCAGTCAGCTGCTTTGCGTACCGCATCCCCCACGCCCGATAGTGTCAGCACGCCCTGCAGTGCGCGATCTCGTCGCGACCAGGCTTCGGGTGTTGTCACGAGCCGCGATGCCATGCCGACGTGGCTCTGTGCTTCTTCCGCAGCGCGCAGTGCCCGTTCGGGGCTGCCGCCGTGCCTCGACACCAGCAGCTGCGCCACCTCTTCGGGGCTGGGCGTGGTGAGCGACACCTCGCGCACTCGCGAGCGAATTGTCGGCAAAAGGTCGGCTCTGCTGGGAGCGCACATCACCCACACGGTGGTTGATGCTGGTTCTTCGATAGCTTTTAGCAGGGTGTTCGAGGTGCGTTGAACCATGCGGTCGGCGTCTTCCACCACGATCACTCGGTAGTCGATCACGGTTGGGGCGAGCCAGGCGCGTTCGACGAGGCTGCGGGCGGTGCCAATATTGATGATGGCGGTTTCGGTCGCCACCGCGGTGAGATCGGGATGCGTGCGGGCAGCCACCTGCCGACAGCTCGGGCAGGTGCCGCAGCCGTTATCGGGGCACAGCAGTGCTGCCGCGAACGCGTAGGCGCAATTGGAACGTCCCGATCCCGGTGGGCCGGTGATGAGCCACGAATTGGTGAACCACTCGCGGTGTTCGGCATCGGGATGCGCTGCTGCCACCGCGCGTTTAAGGGTTTCGACGCTGCGGGTTTGGCCGAAGATTTCGGCCCACACTCCCCCACCGGTGCTGCTGGCGCTGGTCATTACTGTGCCCGCGCTGCCAATAGTTTGTCGATACGGGCGCGAATTTCGTCGGCAACCTGTTCGTGGGGACGGTTTGCATCCACCACGGCGTACCGTTCGGGGTCGGCCTCGGCCTGCCGCAAAAACTGTTCGCGGACGCGACGATGGTAGTCGCTCGCCTCTCGTTCGAGCCGGTCAAGGCCGTCGCGCACCGTCCGCATCCGCTGCTGTGCAATGTCGGGGTCGAGGTCGAGCAGCACCACGAGGTCGGGCAGCAGCCCGCGCGTGCCCCACAGTGACAGTTCGCGCACTTCATCCGCGCCGAGGTCACGTCCCGAACCCTGGTAGGCGACGGATGAATCGATATAGCGGTCTTGGATGACGGTCTTGCCGGCGGTCAGCGCTGGGCGCACGACGGTGGCGATGTGGTGGGCGCGGTCGGCCGCGAACAGCAGTGCTTCGGCACGCGGGTCGATATCACCGTCGTAGTGCAGCACGATGTTGCGAATCTGCTGCCCCACATCCGTGCCGCCGGGTTCGCGCGTGTGTAGCACTTCGTGCCCGAGTTCGCGGAGATATTCGACGACCCGGATCGCGTGTGTCGATTTGCCGGTGCCGTCGCCGCCTTCAAAGGTGATGAACAGGCCCGTGCTGGTCGATGCGCTCACTGGCTACTCCTCGGCGCCAGACTTCGCGGTGCTGGTCTTTTTGGCTGCCGTGGCCTTCTTGGCAGTGCTGGCTTTCTTGGTTGCCGTGGCCTTTTTCGCGGTGCTGGTCTTTTTGGCCGTGGTCTTCCGCGCGGTGGTGCGCTTTTTCGCCGGCCCCTTAGCCCGTTTTTCGGCGATCAGCTCGACCGCCCGCTCGAAGGTGAGTGTGGCCGGATCGGTGCCGCGCGGCACCGTCACATTCGTTTCGCCATCGGTGATGTAGGGGCCCCAGCGGCCATCTTTCACCTTCACGCCCTTACCCGAAACAGGGTCGGGCTTTTCAAAGTCGAGCAGCACCGACTTCGACTGCCGGTTCGCATATTTTGGCTGTGCAAACAGCTCCTGCGCCCCGGCAAGATCGATCGTGAAAATCGACTCTTCGTCTGGCAGCGATCGGGTGTCGGTGCCTTTTTTGAGATAGGCACCGTAGCGGCCGTTCTGGGCCGTGATTTCGTTGCCTGATTCTTCATCCACACCCACCACGCGCGGCAGCGACAGCAGCTGCATGGCCTGCTCGAAGGTGACGGTGTCGGGTGACATCGATTTGAACAGGGATGCGGTGCGCGGCTTGGGTGCGGCCTTGCGGCGCTTGGGTTTTTCGCCCTTGGCGGGGGCTTCGGGTTCGGGAAGTACTTCCGAAACATACGGACCGAAGCGGCCGTCTTTCACGACAATATCGTGACCGGTTTCGGGATCCTGACCCAGCACGCGATCGCCCGCCACCGGCGCATCAATGAGCTCCTGCGCTTTTTCAGCGGTGAGCTCGTCGGGAGCGAGATCTTCGGGCACGTTCACGCGACGCGGGTCGGCATCGGGATGCTCGGGGTCGATCACCTCGATATATGGGCCGTATCGGCCGATGCGCAGGGTCGCGGTATCGGTGAGTTTTGTTGAGTTGAGTGCGCGCGCATCGATCTCGCCGAGGTTGTCGACCACACCGCGCAGGCCCGGGTGATCTGCCGAACCAAAGTAGAAGTCGTGCAGCCACGCCACGCGGTCTTGATCGCCGGCGGCGATGTGGTCGAGGTCGGCTTCCATCTGCGCGGTGAAGTCGTATTCGACCAGTTCGTGGAAGTGCTGTTCGAGCAGCCGCACCACCGAGAACGCGGTCCAGCTGGGCACAAGCGCCGTGCCTCGATGCGTGACGTAGCCGCGGTCTTGGATGGTGGCGATGATTGACGCGTAGGTCGATGGGCGACCGATACCGAGCTCGTCGAGCATCTTCACCAGGCTCGCTTCGGTGTAGCGCGGCGGTGGCGTGGTCTCGTGAGGTTTTGCCTCGGCTTCAGCCACGGCAACCGTTTCGCCCTGCTCGAGCGGTGGGAGTTTCGAGTCTTTACTGGCACCGCTATCGGACCGCTGTTCATCCCTACCCTCTTCATAGGCGGCGAGGAACCCGCGGAAGGTGATGACCGTACCCGAGGCCTGGTATTCGGTGCTCATCGACGCGAACGTGCCGTTCGCATCTGGCAGCTCGACGGGCGCACCGTTGAGCACGACCGTGGCGGTGTGACCTTTGGCATCAGCCATCTGCGAAGCGACGGTGCGCTTCCAGATCAGCTCGTAGAGTTTGCGTTCGCGGTCATCAACGCCGGTCAATTCGCGGGGATGCTTGAATTCAGAACCGGCGGGACGGATCGCCTCGTGCGCCTCCTGCGCGTTTTTCGACTTCGAGCCGTAGTAGCGGGGTTTTTCGGGAACCGAGTCGGCTCCGTACAGCTCGCGAGCCTGCCCGCGGGCGGCATTAATCGCCTGCTGCGAAAGGTTCGGCGAATCGGTACGCATATAGGTGATGTGCCCGTTTTCATACAGCGACTGCGCCACCGACATGGTTTGCCGCGCCGAAAAACGCAGTTTGCGGGATGCTTCCTGCTGCAGTGTCGACGTGGTGAACGGTGCGGCGGGTCGGCGGGTGTAGGGCTTTGATTCAACCGAGGCGACGGTGACTTCGATACCGCCGGCGGTGAGCGCATCCGAGAGTGCGGTCGCGGTCGTCTCACCGAGCACGGTTGCATCCGAGGTCAGTTCACCGTGGTCGTTGAAATCGCGGCCGGTGGCTACGCGCTCACCGGCAAGTTTGGTGAGCCGCACCTCGAAAGGCTGGTCTTTGGCGCTGAAAGTGGCTTCAACACCCCAGTAGCTGGCCGCCACGAACGCGAGCCGTTCGCGTTCACGCTCCACAATGAGCCGGGTTGCGGCCGATTGCACGCGGCCCGCCGACAGTCCCGAACCAACCTTGCGCCACAGCACCGGCGAAATTTCGTAGCCATAAAGCCGGTCGAGGATGCGGCGCGTTTCTTGTGCATCCACCAGGTGTTCGTCGATGTCGCGGGTCTGGTCTTTAGCGGCCTCGATCGCTTCGCGGGTGATCTCATGGAACACCATGCGCTTGACCGGCACTTTCGGTTTGAGCACTTCGAGCAGGTGCCAGGCGATAGCCTCTCCCTCGCGGTCTTCATCGGTTGCGAGGATGAGTTCGTCGGCCGTTTTGAGGGCGCTACGCAGCTCGGTAACGGTTTTTTTCTTGTTGTCGGCAACGACGTAGTAGGGCTCGAAACCGTTTTCAACGTCGACCGAGAACTTGCCGAGCGAACCCTTTTTCTGCTCGGCCGGAAGGTTTTTGGGCTCGATCAGGTCGCGGATGTGCCCTACTGAAGCCATGACAACGTACTCGTCGCCGAGGTACTTCGAGATGCTTTTCACCTTGGTGGGTGACTCAACGATCACTAGTTTTTTGCCGGTCAAGGTTGAGATTCCTCATTCGCGTTGGAAGACAGTTCAGATTGGCCCGTGTCCGGACAATCTATACCACGGCGCATTGCTGCGCCCTCTGGAAGCCATGCATCCGCTATCGGCGAACCGCAGGAAGCCGAGCTCCGGCTCGCCTTCCGCGCCCGCATCCAGGCCCGCGTCCCGGCCGGCCCGCCTTCCCGGCCAGCCCCCCCCTGCCCAGCCGGCCCCGCCTTCCCGGCCAGCCCCCCTGCCCAGCCGGCCCCGCCTTCCCGGCCGGCCCCGCCTTCCCCTCAGAAAATTGTTTCCTGACATCAGTTCGCAGCTGAGAATTGTTTCCTGGCTGCAAAACAGCGTTTTTGGGTGCCAGAACACCCGAAAAGCAGCAAATTGCAGCCAATTTTCTGATTTCAGGAAACAAAAATCCGCACACCAGGATGCAGGATGCAGGATGCAGGATGCAGGATGCAGGATCCTACAGGCAGCAGAGCACAGAACGCGGATACGGGGCCGCAGCCCCGCATCCGCTCCCTATCAATTACTCGACGTCGTCCAGATTGATCACCACGGTCTTGGGCATCTTCGAGAACCCGCGACTGATAAAGGCCAGGTAAACAATGCCGATGAGCACCCAACCAAGGCCCACCGCGAGCGCGGTCCAGTGCAGCGAGAACCACAGCCACACGCACAGCGCCAGACCGATACCCGGCAGCAGCCCGTAGCGCAGCAGTTGGAGCGGCTCACGCTTGCGCTGGTCGATGATGAAGTATTTGATCACCGCAAGGTTCACCATCGAGAACGCCGCGAGCGCGCCAAAGCTAATGATCGAGATGATAATTTCCAGCGGTGCTACGAGTGCAAACAGCGAGATCCCGGCAATCACGAGGATCGCGTTGCGCGGGGTCTTGAACCGCGGGCTCAGCACCCCGAACACCCGTTTGGGCAGCAGTTCATCGCGCCCCATCGAGTAGAGCACGCGCGCGGTGGCGGCCTGTGAGGTCATCGCACTCGCTGAAGCACCAATGAGGTAGGCCGAGAGGAAGAATGCCTCGAAGAAGGCACCGCCGAGGTGGCTGATGAGCTCGAGGGATGCGGTGTCGAGCGACGTGAAGGTGGTGAAGTCGGGCCACACTCGCTGACCCGCCCAGGTGATCACGGTGAACAGCAAACCACCCACGAGCACGGTGAGCACCACCGCGCGCGGCACGGTGCGGCGCGGGTCTTTCGCTTCTTCAGCCATCGCCGAAACCGCGTCAAAGCCGAGGAACGACAGCGCCAGAATTGAAGCACCGGCCATCAGCCCGCCCAGGCTGGCGTTTCCCGACCAGAACGGGTCAGTGACGGCCACCTCCGGCTGCATCTTGCCGAACGCCGCCACCAGGAATGCGACGACGAATACGAGCTGGAACACCACCAGGAATGCGTTGGCGTTTTTCACCACCGAGATACCGAAAAGGTTGAGCGCGGTGACGATGATGATTGCCGCCAGAATCACAATCCAGGCCGGGATGGCCGGGAACTGCGCGTTGATATAGAGCCCGAGCAGCATGTAGTTGATCATCGGCAGTAGCGCGTAGTCGATCATCAGCGCCCAACCGGTGGTGAAACCGACGCCGGGGCCGAAGGCCTTTTTGGCGTAGGCGTAGGCGCTACCGGCGGTGGGTTCGGCCCGCACGATACTCGCGTAGCTGAGCGCCGTAAACAGCATTGCGATGGTGGTGATGACATAGGCACCGGCGAGGTGCCCGCCGGTCACATCGGTAACGATGCCGTAGGTGCTGAACACCGTGAGCGGCACCATGTAGGCGAGCCCGAAAAACAGCAGCGAAGGCACTCCCAGCACGCGCTGCAGTCGGGGCGAGGCAATTCCTTGAGGGGTTGGCATTGTGATTCTCCGTTCGTGTAAAGCGATCAGCGGTGATCGTTGAATACGAGTGATCCGTCGATGGCGGTTGCCACGATGGCAACATCGGCCAGCTCGGACGCGGGGGTTTCGAGGGGGTTGCGGGCCCAAACAGTAAAATCGGCCGGTTCACCAACGCGCAGCGCGGCACCGCTTCGCCCCACCGATGCGGGTACTGATTCGGTGTAGCCCGTCAATGCTTCGCTGGCGGTGAGTGCCTGTTCAGGGTGAATGGGCGGGGTGTTGCGGTCATGCGGGTGACGCAGCTGAGCATCGGCGATGATCGAGCGCGGGTCGAACGGCGCCACCGGCCAGTCACTCGCGAGCGCTTCGGTGATTCCGTGTTCGAGGTAGCTGCGGGTCTTCCAGCCCTGCTTATTGCGGGGCTCACCCAGGCGCTTCGACCAGGTGTCGGTGCCGTCGCCGTGCATGAACAGCGTGCAGTGGTTTGGCTGCACACAGACGCTGATGTCGTGTTCGCCAATAAATTCGATGACCTCATCGGCCACGAGTTCGAGGTGGTCGATGCGGTGGCGAGTGCCGTTATTGGGCAGGCTGGCGATGGTCTCGGCCACAAAACGCACCCCGCGGTCACCGATCGCGTGAGTGATGGTTGGCACGCCGAGTTCGTTGAGGCGACGAAGGTTGCGCGCATACTGTTCGGGGTCGTGCCAGAATCCGCGGGTTCCCTCACCGAACGCATCCGGTTCTTCGAGCCAGGCCGTGCCGCCGTCGATCGTGCCATCGATGAAAAGCTTCACGCCCTCCACCTCCCAGCGCCGGCCGCGATGCTGTTTCATATCTGCGAGGGCGTCGACCTCGGCTTCCGACATAGCCGGTGTACACCAGGGCGAGATGCGCAAACGCAACGGCAGCTCCCGGTCGGATTCGATAGCTTCGAGCACCGCGAACGCATCCGGATTCTGATTGTCGGGCACATAGCCGCCAACCAGCCCCGTGCGCGCCATTTCGAGCAGGTTGCCATAGATAGTGTCAGCTTGTTCGGCCACCGGGATGCGCGGCACGTGCTTTTGCACCCGGTCGAGCGCCACCCATTCGAGCACGTGTCCGGTGAGGCGGCCAACGCCTGCCAGCTGCTTGTCTTCCGCATCTGCACGCTCGGTGAAACCGCCGCCGTCAGTAAATGTGGCCGGCTCGGTAACACCGCAGAGCGTCAGCGCGGCGGCCGAAAGAATTGCCGAGTGAGCATCAAACATGGTGATATACGCGGGCCGTTCAGCGCCGACCGCGTCGTGGATGAAGTCGTTGGTCACCGGGGCATCGCCCAGCAGGTGCGGTTCAAAGCCGTAGCCGAACACCCATTCATCTGCACCGATCCGCTCAGCTTCGGCGCGGAGTGCATCCTTCACTTCGTCGAGGGAGGTGCAGTTGGCGAGATTGGCGCCGCGCGCGAGAGCAACACCCCAGATGGCGTGGATGTGGCCGTCAATCAGGCCCGGGGTAATGGTGGCGTCACCAAAATCGACCACCTGAGCGTTGCCATGCTGCGTAGTCAGAGCTGTCGCATCCCCCACCTCGGCAACTCGGCCGTCGCGTACGAGCATCGCGGTGGCTTCTTGCAACCCGTCGTGCAGCACCGTAGCCGCGCGGTAGATAATCGCCCGATCCGATGTGGTTTCCACTGTGTTTGTCAACGTTGACCTCATTCCGCATCCTTGCAACCTGTACAGATTTGAAACGTTTCAACATGCTGCCACGTGTCGATATGCCAGTCAAGGTGACACCTGATTAGATGGACCCCATGCCGCAATCACGGATGACGATTCCACAGCTGGCCGCAGAACTCGGCCTATCTGTGGGCACCGTTTCGAGCGCGTTGAACAATAAGCCATCGGTTGCCGAGGCCACTCGCAAGCGTGTACACGAGGCCGCCGCACGTCTCGGGTACCTCCACAACCGCTCGGCCGCCGCGCTGCGCCGAGGCCGCACCGGCATCCTCAGCCTGCATCTACCAGCCAACACTTCCGACCTGCAGTTCTACATGAACTTCGCATTCGGATTGAGTTCGGTTGTTTCCCGCGAAGGCTATGACGTATTGCTCGACCACGAACATTCACGCGCCAACCCACTCACGCTGGTGGATGCAGCCATCGTTGTCGACTGGAGCAGCGATCTTCGCACGCCCGACCAACTTGCCAAGGCGGGCATCCCAATCTTTGCCGTTGACGGCATCCCCTCACCGGATGCACCGGCGACAAAGGTTCTTTCAACGAACTATGCCGCCCTCACCGCCGAAATCGCCAAGCGGGCGATTGCCGCGGGGGCGCGCAAAGCCGCACTACTGTCGTCGAGCTCGCTACCCGGAGTCGCCTGGCAGCGAGACGTACACACGACCCTCGAGGCTGCCTGCACCGCCCACGGCATACCGCTCGCGCACGTTGATCTGGCGATCGGAACCCCCGCCAATGAGGTGGCCGCGGCGATCAAGTCGCTCATCGACCGCGAGCAGCCGGATCTTTTGGTTTCCACCGGCGAGCGCTGGGCCGGTATTGCCAATCTCTATCTGCAGCTTGGCGAGCCCGATTCATCCGTACCCTGGCTGGTGTCAACCGCCGGCGACCCCATCACCGAGCTCTCATCACCACACATCACCGCATTTGATCTCATGCCCTATGAGTACGGCCGACACTGCGGCGACCTCGTGGTCGCTTTTTTGGACGGCGAGGCCGCTACCCCCGATCGCAACGAGGCGGTTTGGGATGCGCGCATTAATTGGGCCCGACACTGGAGCCAGACCTAAGGCGGCGGACCCGCAACCGATTCGATCCGGATCTCGAGCAGGGGGTCATTCGCCCGCACAACCACGCGTGTTCGGGCGGCGGCCGCCTCGCAGTCTTCGAGCACTACGTCATGTGCCTGCGCCACCTGCGCCGCCCGCTGACACGGGTCAGGCCCCCGCACTCGCCCCGACACGGTATCGGCTGCCGCGAGCGCGGCCGCATCCGCCGCCACTCGAGCACGAGCCAGTGACACCAGCGACTGCCCGACCAGCACCGCACTGAGGGTGGTCGTCACCACCACGCCAATAATCGCCAGCGCGAGCACCGTGCCGCTGCCGTGCTCAGCTCGATACCACTGGCGCAGCTGCATCGCTCGCCTGCCCGCACCGAACGCATGATCTGCACTGCTCATCTTGCGCCGCCTATTCGATATCGCGCAGCGCGCACGATTGTGCCTGCGCCCGCGCGGCAGTGGGAATACCCGCGAGCGTGACCGCCACACTGACCCTGGCGCAGCGAAGCTCGCCACTATCCCATACATCCAGTGCCCCGCCATCAAGTTGGTTGACCGCGAGCGCGGGTTCATCACCGCGCGCTGCCAACCGGGCAGCTTCCCCGGCTGCATCCTGCACTGCCACCTGTGTCGCCACCGCCACGACCGCACCGGCGCAGAGGGTGAGTACGAGCGCGACAGCCGGCATCGCCACAGCGAACTCGGCCGAAACCGACCCCCGCTGGTGCCGCAACGCATCCCGCCGCGCGCACCAGCGAACCGACGTTGACCACCGCCGCTGCCGCACTCGCACCACCTCGCTACCTCCTTATCTGGCCGGTTTTGCGTCGTGTTGGCACACAGCCCCTAACCGCCGAACGCTCCGATCAGCAGGTCTTCGATGATTTGTTTCACCGGCTCCGACTGCGCCACGAGCACCAGCACCGAAGCAAGCGCCACCGCGGCGGTGATCACGATCGCGTACTCGGCGGTGGCGGCACCGTCTTCTTCGCACTGCAGTCGTTGCAGCGGCCGCAGCAAACGCGCGACAGCGGGCGTGGTGTTTTCGGCATTGCCGGTTTCGAATTCGTTTTGGGTGTTCATTTGGTTCCTTTCTGAATCACGACACGGCACGACTTTGGTCAGCAGTTATTTGGCCATCGAGTGCTGCAGCACCGCGATGAGCACCGGCGCCACTCCCAGCGCCAAAAATGCGGGCAGGATGCAGGCACCAAGCGGCAGCATCAGCGCAGTTCCCAGCCGCGCCGCCGATTGCGCGGCTTCGGTGCGTGCCTGCCGCCGCTCCAGCGCGGCTTCACCGCGCAGCAGTTCGCCTGCGGCGACCCCGGCCGCTGCGGCGAGTTCAATGATTGGCTGTGCCCGTTCAAGCCCCGAACGTTCCAATTGAAAATCTCGCAGTGTGTGCGCCGTTTCGGTCAGCACCTGCCGGGCATCGTTTCCCGAGCTCATTCCGGTTGCGACAAGATCGAGGCCGAAGCCGGGGGTGCGTGGATGCCGCGAGGCTCGACGCACGAGCACCCGGTTCCACCACCAGGCCGCCAGCAGCAACAGCAGTCCTGTCGCCAGCAGCACCCAGCCGACGATCCCGCCAAAAAGCACGCCGAAGGTGTCAAAGCCCAGCACGCCGCCGAGAGCGATCCCGATAAATGGCAGCACCATCACCAGCCGCGCGGTAGCTGCTGGTCCTGCCAGGGCAACGGCGATTTCGCGCTCGGATGCACCGAGGTCGCGAAATCCTGCGGCCAGCTGTCGTAGCGATGCGCCCAGCGGTGCACCGGTTCGTTCGGTGAGCTGCCATAGCGCACCGAGTGCGCGCCACGCCTCGTGGTCGTCCTGTCGCAAAAAGCTCGCTGGATCTTCACCCTGCGCCACGGCCCGCGCGAGCCGCTGCTCCATCGGTACGGTGGCTGCGGCTCGCCGACGCCGCGGGCGCGATTCGGGCTCGTGTTCGGTGAACGCCGCGAGCCGCGCCCACGCATCCGCCGGTGGACCGCCACCGGCCAATAGCGTCGCCAGCCGCTCAACCACCACCGCCACCTGTTCGGCCGGGTATCGCGCGACCGCCATCAGCCCCGCTCCATCCTGCTGCCGCTGCGCACGCTGGTGATCCGCAGCCGCCCGGCATCGTCGACCCAAAACTCGCCCATATCCACCAGCTGCCGCAGTCCGTCGCGGCGCTCCACGTGCATCACAAGGTCGATTGCCGAAACCGTTTGCCGTGCCACCGCGGTTGCCGACATATTTGCCAGGGCGCCGAGTGCCTCGAGCCGAGCCGGCACATCCGCCAGTGAGTTGGCGTGCAGGGTGCCGGCACCGCCATCGTGACCGGTGTTCAACGCGGCCAATAGTTCACGCAGCTCAGCTCCGCGGCACTCTCCCAGTACCAGCCGGTCGGGGCGCATCCGTAGTGATTCCCGCACCAGTCTGGCCAGCGTCACCTCGCCCGCGCCCTCAATATTGGCCTGGCGAGCCTCAAGACTCACCACATGCGGGTGGTTGATGCGCAGCTCGGCGACATCTTCGATCACCACGATGCGTTCACTCGCCGGGGCCGATGCCAGCACCGCGCCCAACAGCGTGGTTTTACCCGAACCGCCGGCGCCGGTGATGAGAATATTTGCCCGGTCGGCAACGGCCCGCTGCACGATCTCAGCCGCGCCCTCGTAAAAATATCCCGAGCGGATGAGCTGCTGCAGATCTGGACGGGTGGCACCAGGCGCCCGGATCGACAGCAGCGTGCCACGCACCGACACCGGCGGCAGCACGGCGTGCACGCGGATGCCGTCTCCCACCCGCACGTCGACAGCCGGGTTGGCGTCGTCCAGGTGCCGCCCACCCAGCGCCACTAACCGCACCGCCAATTCGCGAATTGCTCGCTCGTGCGGCGCCTGCCAGCCCTCCACTCGCACCGCTCCGGCACCGCGGTCAATCCACAGCCCGTCCATTGCGTTCACGAACAGGTCGGTTATTTCTGCATCCGAGATAAAACCGGCCAGTGGACCGAACGCCTCGGCCTGCCCGCGGGTGAGCTGGCGGCGCGGGCGCTCGTCGGCGCTGCGTCCCGGAATCGGCGCCAGATCGACGCTGGCTGGGCGGTCGGCGGCGGGCTGGACAACAAAGCGGTCAAGTGTTGCGGCTGTGGCATTCATGGCGGCAAAGGTAGCGGCAGCTGTCCCCCACCCGCCCCGGGCTACGGGGTCTCTGTGGATAACCGGTTTCCCCAGCCCTCCCGGGCGGCCGCGCACACGCACCCCAATCGCTACCGCCGTAATTTCGCGACACGATCATCCGCCACAAAAAGTGCGGGTATACACTCGGTCGCACGATCTCGCCAAAGGAGCCGAAGTTGACAAAAGCTGAAGAGCGCATTGCAAAACTCACCAACCCGATTGCATCGCACCCGCCCGCGGATGAATTCATCGCCGGCACCCACATCCCCGGTGATATCCGCAACCAGGCGCAGGCCGATCGACTCGAGTTCTGGGCCGAGCGCGCACGCGAACTCAAGTGGGAAACACCCTTCACCGAGACACTCGACTGGACAAATCCACCGTTTGCGAAATGGTTTGCCGATGGCACTCTGAACGCCAGCGTGAACTGTGTTGACCGCCACGTCGCCGCCGGCAACGGTGACCGGGTTGCGATCCACTGGATCGGGGAGCCTGGCGACACCCGCACGATCACCTACTCCGACCTCCACCGCGATGTGCAGCAGGCCGCCAATATGCTGCTGAACCTGGGGGTACGAGCCGGCGATGTCGTCGCCCTCTACCTTCCGATGGTGCCCGAAACGGTGGTGGCGATGCTCGCCTGCGCGCGAATCGGCGCCACCCACTCGGTGATTTTCGGTGGTTTTTCACCCGAAGCAATCCGCCAGCGCCTCGATGATGCCGACGTCAAATTTGTGATCACCGCCAACGGCTCTAACCGCAAGGGCCGAGTTTTCCCGCTCAAAGAAGCCGTCGACACCGCCCTCGAGACACCCGGCCACTCGGTTGAGCGCGTTCTCGTGCTGCGCCGTCCTGACCACGAGGTCAACATGGTCGAGGGCCGCGATCTGTGGTGGCACGATGAGTTCGCCAAGGCCAGCCCCGAACACACCCCCGAAGCGTTCCCTGCCGAGCATCCGCTATTCATCCTGTACACCTCCGGCACCACCGGCAAAGCAAAAGGCCTGTGGCACTCAACCGGTGGCTACCTCACCCAGGTCGCTTTCACCACCCGCACCAGCTTCGACCTGCGCGACGACGATGTGTACTGGGCCACCGCCGATGTTGGCTGGATCACCGGCCACAGCTACCTCGTATACGGCCCGCTGCTCAACGGCGCCACCCAGGTGATGTACGAGGGCTCGCACGACTACCCCTCCCTTGACCGCTGGTTCGAAATCATCGAAGAGTACGGGGTCACCATTTTTTATGCCGCGCCCACCGCAATCCGCGGATTCATGCGCGCCGGACGCACCATCCCCGCTCGCCACGACCTATCGAGCCTGCGTCTGCTCGGATCGGTTGGCGAACCCATCAACCCCGAGGCCTGGCAGTGGTATCACGAGGTCATCGGCGGCGGGCGCTGTCCGATTGCCGACACCTGGTGGCAGACCGAAACCGGCGCACACATGATCGCCCCAATCCCCACCCAGGATGCACTCAAGGCAGGCGCTGCCCAGCGCCCCGTTCCCGGTGTGGAAATTGAGGTCGTGAACGAGCAGGGCGAGCGAGTCGACCCGGGTGAGATGGGGCTGCTCACCATCACCGAGCCATGGCCGTCGATGGCGCGCGGCATTTGGGGCGATGATGAGCGATTCATCGAAACCTACTGGTCGCAGTTCCCGGGCCGCTATTTTGCGGGCGATGGTGCCGGAGTCGACCTCGACGGTGACCTGTGGCTGCTAGGCCGCGTCGATGACGTCATGAACGTTTCGGGGCACCGACTGTCGACCACCGAAATTGAGGGCGTGCTGGTCGAGCATCCGCTCACCGCTGAGGCTGCCGTGGTCGGGGCCAGCGATGAAACCACCGGGCAGGCCGTGGTGGCTTTTGTCGTGCTCAAGCAGTCGCAGCTGGAAGCCGCGAGCGGTGTGGATGTACCGCAAGAACTGCGCGAATATGTGGCCAAGCGCATCGGCAAAATCGCCCGCCCGCGCAACCTTTACGTCGTTGATGAGCTGCCAAAGACACGCTCTGGAAAAATCATGCGCCGGTTGCTGCGCAACGCCGCCGACAATGAGCCGGTTGGTGACACTTCAACGCTGACTGATGCATCGGTAATGGATGCGATCGTGCAACTGATTGCGGACGATCGCGCCATCGCATAACCAGAGCCGCATAAAACGCTGCGCGCCCGGCTTTGCCACGGGCGCGCAGCGTTTTTCGAGAACTAAGTCTTTGGCGACTCAACCGCCCTAGTGGTAGTCGACCTCGAGCTCGAGCTCGACCGGCGCATCCAGCGGCAGCACCGCCACGCCAACGGCCGAACGCACATGCTGGCCGCGATCACCAAAAATTTTGCCGAGCAGTTCACTGGCGCCGTTGGCCACCAGCGGCTGCTGCGTGAACTGCGGATCGGATGCGACAAACACCACCACTTTCACCACGCGGGTAATGCGGTCGAGATCACCGATTTCCGCTTTGATGGCAGCGAGCGCGTTGAGCACCGAGGTGGCGGCAAATTCCTGTGCCTGCTCGAGCGAAATTTCAGCACCGAGCTTGCCGGTTGCCGGCAGTTGCCCGGCAACGAACGGTAGCTGGCCAGATGTGATGGCGCGGCCGTTTTTTGCGATCGCCGGCACATAGGCGGCAACTGGAGCGGCTACCTGGGGAAGCTCCATGCCGAGTTCGGCGAGACGGGTTTCGATCTTGCTCATGCGTTTTGCTCACTCTCGTCACTTAGCGGACGCTTCAGGTAGGCGACAGTGCCTCCCTGCTCGTTCACGATGATCTGCACGAGCTCCCAGCCCTTGGCTCCCCAGTTATTGAGGATCGCTCCGGGAGTGTGCAGCGGCAGCGGTGTGATGAAGTACTCCCACTTCTGCATGTCATTCCTTTTCTGCTGGTGGACGCGGTCTTTACAGCGGTTCGCGACAGTAGAACTGGGTCTTTGCTGACCAGCCTCTGGTTGGAGATAGCAAAGATTTCTGTCCGAAACACCGGTTCCCCACTACTCTAGAGGTCATGCCTTCCAACTCATCAACTGCGCCGAAGCGCAATGTCCTAGCCTCAGTGCTTGGGCTGCTCGGCATGAGCGGGATCGCCGGTGTACTCGTGGCCGCGATGATGACGCCAATTCTGGCTGTCGCCGGTGTGACCGCGAACTCTACGATCACGTTGTTCGAATCACTTCCCGACTACCTTGAAATCACGCCGCTGCAGCAAAAAACTGAGCTGTACGCGAAGCGTGGCGACAAGGAAGAGAAGATCGCCGAGTTCTACTCACAGAACCGCGTTGAGGTTCCGCTCGACCAGATGTCGCCCTACCTGCAGGATGCAGTCATCGCCACCGAAGACCCGCGCTTTTATGAGCACGGTGGTGTGGATGTGATGTCGGCGACACGTGCGGTGCTCGAGTCAGTTGTGAGCGATAGCGGTAGCGGTGCGTCGACCATCACGATGCAGTACGTGCGTAACCAGCGCGTACAGGCCGCCGAAGCGCTCCTCGATCCGGTGGAGCGCCAGCAGGCGTTCAACGAGGCGACCGAACGTTCGGCCGGCCGTAAGCTGCAGGAGATGCGCCTGGCCATCGGTGTTGAGAAGCAGTACTCAAAAGACCAGATCCTCGAGGGGTACCTGAACATCGCGCTTTTCGGTGGCCAGATCTACGGGGTCGAGTCGGCAGCCCAGTACTACTTCGGTAAGCCCGCGAAAGATCTGACCCTGGCCGAAGCCGCGCTGATCGGTGGCATGGTGCAGGAACCCAACGCTTTCCGCATCGACGACGAAGAAAACATCCCGGCTGCAACCGACCGCCGCAACTATGTGCTTCGCCGCATGTATGAAGAAGGCAAGATCAAAAAGGACGAGTACGAACAGGCCCGTGACTCCGCGATCGAACCGAAGATCACGCCCGCCCGTCACGGCTGCATGAACGCAACAAACAACACGCAGTTCTTCTGTGACTATGTGCGCAAGGTCATCGAAAACGACCCCGCGTTCGGTGCCACTTATGAAGAGCGACTGTTTAACTTCCAGTCAAAGGGCTACCAGATCCACACCACGCTCGACCTCGAGCTGCAGGATCAAGTCACGAATGTGCTCAACCAGTATGTGCCGAAATCGGTCGACTATATGAAACTCGGGGCCGCAGTGTCTGCTGTCGAGCCGGGAACCGGCCGCATCCTGGCCATGGCCCAAAACAAAGACTTTGACGAAACCAGCGAAGCCGCCAAAAACCCGAACGCTACCTCGGTGAACTACAACGCCGACAAAAAGTACGGCCAGTCGGGAGGCTTCCCACCGGGGTCAACCTACAAGGTCTTCACACTCGCCAACTGGATTCAATCCGGGCACTCGGTGAACGAAACCGTGAACGCACGAAATCGTGTTTTTGACCAGGCAAACTTCCAAGACTCCTGCGGTAAGGATGCGCCCTATGGCGGCGGCTGGGATGTGAACAACGACGGCAACCAGCGGTTTGGCACGGTATCGGCCGTTCAAGCCACGATACAGTCGATTAACACCGCATATGCTGCAATGGCCGAGCAACTCGACCAGTGCGTAACGCGCGATATTGCCGTTGGTATGGGCGCGCACCGCGCCGACGGGCAAGAAAGCGGCTCCTACCCCTCGGATATTCTCGGCACCAACGAAATCGCGCCGATGTCGATGGCCACGGCTTACGCCGGTTTCGCAAATCAGGGCGAGTCATGCTCGCCGGTGGCCATCGAATCGATTTCGCTCCGCGATGGCACCGAGATCGCCCCACCCGAGTCGAAGTGTAAGCAGGTCATCAGCAAGGACGTCGCCAACGCCGTTAACTACGTGCTTAAACAGGTGACCACCTCAGGCTTCAGCACCGCATCGAACCCGGGTATGGGCCCGCTTATCGGCAAGACTGGTACCAGCGACAACGCCCGTGACACCTGGAGCATCATGTCCAGCACCGGGATCTCACTGGCGGTGTGGGTTGGCAACACCGATAAGCAGTACATGTACACCGATGATGCGGGCGACAAGCACTACGACTGGGTTTCGCTCTACAACGTTGGTTTCAATGGCGTGAGTGGCACGCAGGCCCGTCACTACATCGCGCACGACATTCTCGCCTACGCCATCCCGAAGTACGGCGCGAACGACTGGCCTGAACCAAACCCCGAGGCGCTACAGACCCCGAAGGCGAATGTTCCCGACGTCACCGGCATGAGCATCGAGGCCGCCACCACGGCGCTCGAAGAGGCCGGATTCGCGGTAACCGTTGGTAGCTCGGTTGATTCCAGCCAGCCTGCGAACACGGTGGCAAAGACCAGCCCCGCTGCCAACACCAGCGTTCCGAAGGGCAGCGAGGTGACGATTTCACCCTCGAACGGCCGCAAACCCAACCAGCGGCAACAGCCCTCGGCCGGCGACCACGCCATGCCGGATGTCACCGGTATGACACTCGACGAAGCACAGTCGGCGCTCCGCAGCGCTGGCTTTGTGAACGGCGGTAACAACTGGTACCAGGCCACCGACCGCAATGGTCAGCCGGGTAAGGTCACTCGCACCGACCCACCCGCCGGGTCGATGCTCACGAAGGATGCGAAGATCACCATCTATGTCGGTCAATAAAATCATCCGTCCGCTCGGCATTGGGGCCGCCGCCATCTTTGGAGGCGGCCTCGCCGTTACCGGGTGGGCCGCGGGTATTGAACGCCGCCGTTTTGTGCTGCGCAACTATCAGATTCCGGCGCTTCCGGCAGGGTCGGAACCGCTGCGCA
The DNA here is from genome assembly GCF_036577665.1 of Gulosibacter sp. GYB002. Classification (NCBI taxonomy): domain Bacteria; kingdom Bacillati; phylum Actinomycetota; class Actinomycetes; order Micrococcales; family Microbacteriaceae; genus Gulosibacter; species Gulosibacter sp. GYB002. The sequence goes on from NZ_JARBDD010000011.1 coordinate 137,404, forward strand.
TCCTGCACCTGGCCGATTTTCATCTGGCCCCCGGGCAGCGAAAAAAGATCCGTTTTGTGCGGCAGCTCGCCGATCTCGCACCCGATCTGGTCGTGCTCACCGGCGACAATTACGGCCACCGGGATGCATTCCCCGAGCTGGTCGAAATCCTGGCACCTTTCCGTGACGTGCCAGGAATTTCGGTGTTCGGGTCAAACGACTACTACGAACCGGTGCTGAAAAATCCGCTCACCTATGTATTCCCCGGCGAGCGCAAACCCGCGACACAGCCAAAGCTCAACACCGATGAGCTGCGCTGGCTGCTATTCGATCAATTCGGTTGGCGCGACCTTACCAACACCGCGGTCGAGGTCACCGCGGCCGGGCGTCGGATTCGCGCGATCGGGGTGGATGACCCCCACATCAAGCGCGACCGACTCGCCACGGCGCTGGAGCACTTTAGTGAACTGCAGGCGCATCCAGCCGATATTGTGCTGGGGCTCGTGCACGCCCCCTACCAGCACATTCTGGATGCATACGCCGGGCTCGACGGTATGGCGCTGATGCTCGCCGGGCACACGCACGGTGGCCAGGTGTGTCTGCCTGGAGGTCGAGCGATTGTGTCGAACTGTGATCTACCGCCAGAGTATGCCGGCGGGCTCAATGATTGGCGCGGTGTGCCGCTGCACGTTTCGCGCGGCCTGGGCACCTCGATTTATGCACCTGTACGCACCTTCTGCGCCCCGGAGGCATCGTTGATCACAATGCAGGCACAGGATGCGATATAGTGGTTCAGTTGCCGTTAAAGGCATCACGGGGTGTGGCGCAGTTTGGTAGCGCGCGTCGTTCGGGACGACGAGGTCGCAGGTTCAAATCCTGTCACCCCGACTGAGCAAGGAGCCACCGCGAGGTGGCTCCTTTTTGCTGCCCGCGCGCTTTTCTGCTGCCCGCGCGCTTTTCTGCTGCCCGCGCGCTTTCATCCTCGCCCGGCTGCCCCTCCCCGCCTTCTCGCCTTCTCGCCTTCTCGCCTTCTCGCCTTCTCGCCTTCTCGCCTTCTCGCCTTCTCGCCTTCTCGCCTTCTCGCCTTCTCGCCGGACTGCCCAGGTGCTGGCTGCCCCACGCAGCCCGCGCATCCCGCCGCCTGCCCTCTTCCCCTCTGCAGAAATTTGTTTCCTGGCTGCATCCCAATGCGGATTTTTGTTTCCTGACTGCATCCCAATGCGGATTTTTGTTTCCTGACTGCAAAACTCCGGTTTTGGGCCGATTCTCGGCCCAAAATGCATTTTCTGCAGCCAAAATTCTGATCACAGGAAACAAAATTCCGCAGTCCCCGCGGCATCTGGATTCAGCCCCGCCACCGCATCAAGCCCAACCCCACGCCGACACCTAGACCAAGTGACCCTGTTGCCAGCAAATGACCCTGCTATAACAGGGTCACTTCGCAGTTAGAGGGTCACTTGCCGGAAGGGAGGGCGCGGGGCAGGCGGGCGCGGGGCAGGCGGGCGAGCCCGGGGCGGGCGAGCCCGGCGCGAGCCCGAGCCCAGACAGCACAGCGCTAGTCGTCGAACGCGTCAAACGCGTCGTCTTCGCCGTCCCAGTCGTCCGCGTCTTCCACCGCGTCAGCAAGCGCATGCAGCGACTCGAGATATGCGTCAACCGGGAACGGTGGAAACTTCCCGGCGAGCATCTTCTCGTTCGTAACCGCATCCCAGTCGTACACCAGCGACACATAGGTGCTGTCGTCGCTCTCGGGTTCGAGCACCCAGGTCCACTGCACACCGTGCGGTTCGCTTCCGGGACGCGCCGGCATCCATCCGATAGCGCGGTCGGCTTCAAAACGAGTGACGTGATTCTCCATCTGGTAATCGCCACCCATTTTTTCGGCGTACATATTCATCGTGAACACGTCGCCGACCTTCGTCACAGGCTCGGTTCCCGCCACCGGCCCGCGCACCATGTCCATCCCGTCGGCTTCCACCTGCTGATTCGGGTCGGCCAGCAGCGCAAAGATGTCCTCTGCGGGCGCATGAATCAGGCGCCCCACCGTGAGGGTGCGCCCCTCAAGTGTCACGTTCTCGGCGCTCACGCGCTCGAAGCCTTCGACCATTTGCCACTCCAATCACCCGGCCACGCACCCGTTAAGCGTGACATGCGACTATTCCACCGCATCTGCGTGAATGGCGGCCAACATTACCGGCAACTTGTAAACATTACCGGCGACTGGCCAGCACTAAAGGTGACTTGCCAGCCTGCCGCCCGATTCCAGCAGGTAGCAGCGGCCGCACATCGATTCGTAGGTCACCGAATTACCGTCTATGGCCACCTGGTCGCCGTCAAACACGAACCGGTCATCGATTCGGCGGCCATTAAAGATCGCTTTGCGCCCACACCGGCAAATGGTTTTTAGCTCTTCAATCGAGTGCGCAATCTCGAGCAGCCGTCGCGACCCCGGAAACGCAGCCGTTTGAAAGTCGGTGCGGATGCCGTAGCACAGTACCGGCACATCATCGAGCACGGCGATCTGAAACAGCTCGTCAATCTGCGCTTCGCTAAGAAACTGCGCTTCGTCGACCAGCAGGCACGATACCGTTCCCTCGGCATTGCAGCGCGCGAATTCATCGCGGGGATGATCGTCGCCACTCAGCAGCAGATCAACCTCGCGTGACATGCCCAGTCGAGACGACACCTGGTTGGCGCCCTTGGTGTCGATCTCGGGCTTGGCCAGCAACACCCGGTGACCGCGCTCTTCATAGTTGAAAGCGGTCTGTAGCAGCATGGTTGATTTGCCCGAGTTCATCGCCCCGTAGCGGAAGTACAGCTTGGCCACGCGATTTTTCCTCTCGGCTTGTTATTGGCAACCGAGTTTCGATGCTAGTCGCTTCGCTTGGTTAACATGGCGCCGTGACCGCACCCACTCAGTCAAGCCCGGGCCTTCGCCGCGAGTTGACACTCGGTGGCGCCATCGCGATCGGCCTTTCGTCAATGATCGGCGCCGGCCTGTTTTCGGCGTTTGGCCCGGCTACCGCAGCCGCCGGTTCGGCGCTGCTGGTGGGCCTGTTGATCGCGTTTGTGGTGGCCGCCTGCAATGCCACCTCGACCGCGCAATTGGCCGCCCAGTATCCCACCTCGGGCGGTTCGTATGTTTACGGGCGCGAGCGGCTCGGCGAGTGGTGGGGCTTCATGGCCGGATGGGGGTTCGTCGTCGGTAAGTCGGCTTCGGCGGCTGCTATGGCGCTCACGGTCGCGGCCTATGCGGCCCCCGCAGCCTGGCTGAAACCCGTGGCGTTGGCAGCGCTCGTGGTGATGGTGGTGCTGAACCTTGTGGGCGTCACCCGCACCGCGCAGGCGGCTCGCATCATCGTGGCGCTGGTGCTCACCGGTCTTGCCGTCGTGCTGGTGGCGGCGTGGCTTTCGACCGGCCCGAACGCGCCCACCGGCTTTGAAGCGATGTTTGCTGGCATCGGCACCCGCCTGAGCACCGCATCCGGTTGGTATGGCGTGCTGCAGTCGGCGGGGCTGCTGTTTTTTGCGTTCGCCGGCTATGCCCGCATCGCCACTCTCGGTGAGGAGGTGCGGGATCCGCAGCGCAATATTCCGCGCGCAATTATCACCACGCTGCTCGTGGTTGGTGCGATCTATGCCGTCGTCGCGCTAACACTGCTCGCCAAGCTCGGCGCCGGCGGCATCGCGGTGAGTGATGCGCCCCTGGCGGATGCAGCGGATGCGGCGGGTACGGCTCCCTGGGCAGCCGTGCTGGTGCGTATTACGGCCGCTATCGCCGCGCTGGGTGCGTTGCTCGCGGGTATTGCCGGCGTCACTCGTACGGCGTTGGCGATGGCCCGCAATCATGACCTGCCGCCGGTGCTGGCCGCGGTGCATCCAAAATTTGGTGTCCCGCATATCGCCACGATCGTGCTCGGCGTGGTGGTTGCGCTGCTTATTTTGGTGGGTGATGTGCGCGAGGTCATCGGGTTTTCTTCGGCAGGGGTGCTGACCTACTATTTCGTGGCCAACCTAGCGGCGTTCACGCAGCAGTCGGACAATCGTCGCTATCCGCGCTGGATGCAGGTGCTGGGGATGGTGCTGTGTGCGCTGCTGGTGTTTACGCTCCCTTGGCAGTCGCTGCTCGGTGGTATTGCGATGTTCGGGGCTGGTTTTTTGGTGCGCGGTATCGCCGAGTTGCGGCGCGCCCGAAATGACGCCTCACGCGGCGCACATAACTAGAGCAGCGGCAGCTGCGGCTGTGTTTTTTGCGCGATCATATTTGCCAACCCACCCGCGACGATTTCGATGGCGGCGAGATTGTGCGCGCCTTCGGGGATGATGATGTCAGCGTACTGCTTGGTAGCTTCAACAAATTGCTCGTGCATCGGTTTCACCGTGGCGAGATACTGCCGTTCCACTGATTCAAAGGTGCGTCCGCGCTCGATCACATCGCGTTTTGCACGCCGCAGGATGCGCACATCGGCGTCGGTGTCGACGTAGATTTTCAGCTGGCAGCGGTCGCGCAGGCGCGGGTCGGCGAATAGCAGCAGCCCCTCGATGAATAGCACCGGTGCGGGTTCGACGCGTTCGACTTCGTCGGCGCGGTTGTGGTTGGCAAAGTCGTATCGCGGTGAGTCTATTGGGTTGCCGGCCAGCAGCTGGTCGAGGTGCTCAACCAGCAGGTCATTGTCGAACGCATCCGGGTGGTCGTAGTTCACCTGGCAGCGTTCTTCGTAGCTGAGGTTGTCTTGACGGCGGTAGTAGTTGTCGTGCGTCATCCGGCTCGCATCGGGTGCAAATTTGCTGTGCAGGATGCGGGTGAGTTCAGTTTTTCCGCTTCCGGTACCGCCGGCAATTCCCACCACATACGTCACGGCTACTCACTTTCGTCGTTGCGGAATGTACCCGCTCATCCGCCATCATTCGATAGTAAAACGGATGCGCCGCCGCCCGAGGGCAAACGGCGCATCCGGTTAGCTTTGCTGGCTGGTAATCGACTACGAAACCTTGTCGAGGCCGAGCGCGTCAGCGGTGGTGTTTTGTGATTTGTCGGCCTCATCGCTGCTGGCGTTGAGGTCTTCACCGAGGCTGGGGATAAGTTCCTTCAGCTTGGGTTCCCAACCGCGGTACTGCTCGGGGAAGCACTTCTGCAGCAGGTCGATCATCACGGGCACGGCAACCGAGGCGCCCGGTGAAGCACCGAGCAGACCAGCGATTGAACCGTCCGAGTGGGCCACAACCTCGGTGCCCATCTCGAGCACACCGCCCTTGCCTTCGGGTCCGCGCTTCATCACCTGCACGCGCTGGCCAGCGGTGATAAGGCGCCAGTCTTCCATCTTGGCTTCGGGGTAGAACTGCTGCAGCTGTTCGAAGCGCTTCTTCTTCGAGGCGAAAACCTCTTTAACGAGGTACACCACGAGGTCGAGGTTCTTAAGCCCGGCCGAGATGTAGGTGGGGATGTTGCCGAGGCGCAGCGTGCTGAAGAAGTCGAACAGCGTGCCGTTTTTGAGGTATTTGGTGTTGAACCCGGCGTAGGGGCCAAACATGAGCGACTTTTTGCCATCAACCACGCGGGTGTCGAGGTGCGGCACCGACATCGGAGGCGCACCCACTGAGGCCTTGCCGTACACCTTTGCCTGGTGCTGGGCGACAACGGCGGGGTTGTCGGTGCGCAGGAACACACCCGAGATCGGGAACCCGCCGTAGCCGTTGACTTCGGGGATGCCCGACTTCTGCAGCAGCGGCAGTGCGCCACCACCGGCGCCGACGAATACGAAGCGGGCCTGGGTCACGTTCTTGCGGCCGCGGTTTGCTCCCGAACGCACGCGGGTTGCGATCTGCCAGATACCGTCGGGGCGACGGCGCAGGTCGATCACTTCGGTGCCGAGGCGCACGACGGCGCCATTGTCGATGCTCGACTGGATGAGCTTGCGGGTGAGCGCGCCGAAGTCGACGTCGCTTCCCTGCTTGACGTAGGTGGCGGCGATGGGTTCACTCTTGTCGCGGCCAACCACCAGGGTTGGTGCCCATTCAAAAATCTTGGCCGGGTCGTCGCTGAACTCCATGGTGGCGAACAGCGGTTCATCCTTGAGCGCCTCGTAGCGGCGGCGGAGGAATTCGACGTTTTCTTCACCGCGCACGAAGGTCATGTGCGGAACCGGGTTGATGAACTCGGCTGCGTCCTTGAGCAGACCCTGCTCGAGCAGCGAGGTCCAGTACTGGCGTGATACCTGGAACTGCTCGTTGATGGCAATTGCCTTGGTGACGTTGAGCTTGCCGTCTTTTTCGGGGGTGTAGTTCAGCTCGCACAGTGCCGAGTGACCGGTACCGGCGTTGTTCCAGGGGTTCGACGATTCTTGAGCGACATCATCGAGGCGCTCAATAATCTTGATCGACCAGCTGGGTTCGAGCTGCTGGATGAGCGATGCAAGGGTGGCCGACATAATGCCGCCACCGATGAGTACGGCGTCGTAGATCTTCGGGTTCGACATGTCTCCAGTCTACGCCCGAAACCTTAGATCACCGAAAAATGAACAGCTTTCATGAAAACGCTGTGGTAAGCACCAAATTCAATATGGGATGCATACAAGCAAACCGGCGGCGGGCGGCGCATCCCCGCCCAATTAATCGCGATCGGATGAGCCGCTCACGTTGGCCATAGAACGGTGCCGTTAGTGATCGGTGCCGGCGAGCTCATCGAGCACGAGCTCGGCAAGCTGCACGGTGTTGAGCGCCGCGCCCTTACGCAGATTGTCGTTCGAGATGAACAGCACCAGTCCCTTGCCTTCGGGGGCTGCCTGGTCACGGCGAATACGGCCGACGATGCTCGGATCGATACCGGCGGCCAGCTGCGGGCTTGGCACGTCGGCGAGCGCCACTCCCGGCGCCTGCGAGAGCAGCTCGGTGGCCTGCTCGGGAGTGATATCGCACTCAAATTCGGCGTGGATGCTGAGCGAGTGGCCGGTAAACACCGGTACGCGCACGCAGGTGCCGCTCACGAGCAGGTCAGGGATGTGCAAGATTTTGCGCGACTCGTTGCGCAGTTTTTGTTCTTCGTCGGTTTCGCCGCTGCCGTCATCCACAAAGTCGCCGGCCTGCGCCACCACGTTAAACGCGATCGGATGCACGTATTTCACCGGTTCGGGGAATTTGATGGCGTTACCGTCATGAACGAGCCCGAGCAGCGCATCCTCGCCCTGCTCGGCGGCAGCCATCACCTGACTAGAGAGTTCTTTGGCGCCGGCGAGCCCAGAACCTGAAACCGCCTGGAAGGTCGAAACAACCAGGCGCTTCAAACCAGCCTCGTCGTGCAGCACTTTCAGCACCGGCATGGCGGCCATAGTGGTGCAGTTGGGGTTGGCGATGATGCCCTTGGGGCGGTTGCGCAGATCTTCGGGGTTGACCTCGCTCACCACCAGCGGCACGTCCGGGTCGAGTCGCCAGGCCGACGAGTTGTCGATGACCACGGCGCCCGCTGCGGCAAAGCGCTCAGCCTGGGCGCGTGAGGTGGCCCCACCGGCCGAGAAGAGCGCCACATCAATCCCGCTGAGATCGGCGGTGGCCACATCCTCAACAGTGATCGTCTCGCCAGCAAACTCAATCTGTTTGCCGGCAGAACGTTCTGACGCGAACAAGCGCAGCGTGCTCACCGGCAGATTGCGTTCGGCCAGCAGGTTGAGCATCACACCACCCACCTGTCCGGTGGCGCCGACCACGGCAATGGTGAACTTCTTGGTCACGTTTCCTCCTCGAGATTCAGTCGCCGCAACCGCTAGCGTCCGGTGCCAGCGTAGACGACCGCTTCCGATTCGCCGTCGAGGCCGAATGCACTGTGGATGGCCCGGGTTGCTTCGGGCACCACATCGGCGCGAACAATGATCGAGATGCGAATCTCGCTGGTCGAAATCATGTCGATATTGATGCCGGCTTTGCTGAGGGCGTCGAATAGTGTCGCCGAAACACCAATGTTGGTGCGCATCCCCGAACCAACCAGCGACACCTTGCCGATCTGGTCGTCGAAGCGGATCGACTCATACCCGAGCTCGGCCTCGGCGTTGTGCAGCGCGGTGAGCACCGCATCTGCCATCACCTGCGGCATTGTGAACGAAATGTCGGTGACGCCGTCGTTTTGGGTTTGCACGTTCTGCACGATCATGTCGATGTTGGCGCCCTGTTCGGCGACGATGCCGAAGAGCTTGGCTGCCGATCCGGGTACATCGGGCACGCCGACAACGGTAATTTTTGCCTGGCTGAGGTCGTGCGCCACACCAGTGATCATTGCATTTTCCACGTTGTACTCCTCTGCCGATTCGGCGTCGTAGATGATCGTGCCGGGGTCGTTTGAAAAGGATGACCGCACCACCAGCGTCATTCCCTGCCGGCGGGCGTATTCGACGGCGCGAATGTGCACAACTTTTGCGCCCGAGCCGGCCAGTTCGAGCATCTCTTCGCTCGAGATCGCATCGATTTTGTGGGCCAGCGGCACCAGGCGCGGGTCGGCGCTAAAAATACCGTCGACGTCGGTGTAGATCTCGCACTTGTCTGCTCCCAGCGCGGCGGCGAGCGCCACTGCGGTGGTGTCTGAACCGCCGCGGCCGAGGGTGGTGATGTCGCGAGTGTCGCGGTTGAATCCCTGAAAACCCGCAACGATCGCGATCGCACCCTCATCGAGCGCTTCGCGGACGCGCACCGGTGTGACGTCGACGATACGAGCGTCACCGTGGGCGGCGGTGGTGATCATGCCGGCCTGACTGCCGGTGTACGAGCGAGCGTCGTACCCCATTGATTTGATGGCCATCGCCAGCAGCGCCATCGACACGCGTTCGCCGGTGGTGACGAGCATGTCGAACTCGCGGGGGTCGGGAATGGGGGTGATTTCGTGGGCGAGGTCGATGAGTTCGTCGGTCGTGTCGCCCATCGCCGAGACGGTGACAACTACCTCGTTCCCCGCCCGCTTGGTGTCGACAATTCGTTTTGCGACACGGCGGATGCTGTCAGCGTCGGCAACCGATGAGCCACCGTACTTCTGCACAATCAGAGCCACGTATCTCCCCTTCGTCACGGCGCACGGCATTGCGTGCCTGCAGCAATTCTAGTCGCGCTATTGGCCGATGATGCGGCGGCCCGCAGGGGTTGCCGCTCGAACACCTACAGGCACCGAGCAACGTGCCAGCCGCATCGCAGCAGCTCAGCAACTACGAGACGGCTACCAGATGGGCACGTTCGAGTCCTCAACTTCAATTAGATTTTACGGCTCGGCGGCATGGTTTCTGGGATGAAGCAGGGACTCCAGACGTAAACCCGGACGGTGTATCTGTTGCGCTTTTCTGGGAGTACGTAGCTCAGCATGATCTCGTACCCGTCGGCTGTATACAGGGTGTCGTCTTCGGTGGGATTCTCGGGGATAAACTCTTCTACGATATCGATGTCCGGCGAATGAATAATGTCTTGATAAATTTGATCAACAATGGCCGCAACCGGCGCCCCCTCATCTAACCGCACCGCGAACGACCCCGTGTATTGAACACCCTCCTGTTTGTCCTCTGAATTCCAATACTCATCGGAAAGAATCGGCTTGCATTTCAGCAGAAGGCGCTCGAAGCTCTCATCCGGCCCGTCGAGTTCGTTCTTGGTCGTGTACTCCGTAGGGAAAAGTTCAGCAATTTGCCGCTGAATTTGTTGCGACCGAGCCTTCACCTCATGTGCATCCGCAACCGACGCGGTCACAACTGGAGCATGAGCACCACCACAACCCGCAAGCAGTACCGACACTAGCGCCACCAGGAATACCAACATCACTACCCCTTGCACCGATCGCCGCGGCGAAAGATTCGTATAGCAATGCACAGTCTCAGTCCTCGCTCTCTTCAACGGTGACACTAATTCCCAGCCTCTCGTACGACTGACCGCGAATGCCCATACTCACAGCATCTGTGGCCGTTGTCATTGCGCAACATCAAATGGCAGCAAAGCGCATCTCGTAAACATTCCACGACTCCCGAAACGGTCCTCTAGATTTCGTGGCTCGGCGGAATAGTTTCCGGAATAAAACAGGGACTCCAGACATAAATCAGAACGATATGTCTACTGCTTTCTTCTGGGAGCACGTAACTCAGCATGATCTCGTACCCATCGGCCGTGTAGAGAGTGTCGTCTTCGGTTGGATTTTCGGGGATGAGTTCCTCTACGATATCGATATCTGGCGAGTGGATGATGTCTTGATAGACTTGATCAACAATTTGCGCAACAGGTGCCCCGTCGTCAAGTCGCACCGTGAATCCACCTGTGTATTGAACGCCGTCGTTATCCTCTTCTGAGCTCCAATATTCCTCGGAAAGGATCGGCTTACATTTGAGAAGGGTCATTTTGAAGTCTTCATCTGGACCTTCAAGTTCGTTCTTGGTCGTGTACTCGTCAGGGAAACGTTCAGCAATCTGCCGCTGGATTTCCAGTGATCGGTCTTTCATGTCGTATGCGTCAGCAACCGGCGTAGTCGCCACTGGTGTGCGGGCGGCGCTATCGCAGCCGGCGAGTAGTGCGACCAGTAGCGGCGCCATGAGTACCAGTTTTCTGGCAGCTTGCGTGGGCCGGGGTGATGGAAGGCGCGTATGGTGGGGCATGGGCTTAGTCTTTGATCTCTTTAACTGCAGCATTAATTCCCGGTCTCTCGTACGACTTACCGCGAATGCCCACACTCACAGTATCTATACTGTTCACCATTACGCGACACCAATAGCAAGCAAGCACATCTCGCCAACAATCCACAACCACCAAAACTACCTCTAGATTTTACGGCTCGGCGGCATGGTTTCCGGGATAAAACAAGGACTCCAGACATAAACATCAACGAGGTATTGGCCACCCTTCTTGGATAGAAAGTAACCAACGGAGACCTGATAACCATCGGTCGTATAAAGTATAGTGTCAGATGTTAAACTACCTGGTATCGATCGTCTATCAATACCAATCTTAGGCGAGTCGACGATTTCGGTATAGACTTGATCGACGATATCTTCAGCCGGCGCACCTTCATCCAACCGAACTGCGAAACCACCCGCGTACTGCACTCCCTCCCCCTCATCCTCCAAATTCCAGTAATCACTCGAAAGAATCGGCTTGCACTTGAGAAGACTTGCTTTCTGATCCTCATCATACGGCCCCGCAAGATCGTTCGCGTGTGTATACCGATCGGGGATCATATCAGCGATCGCTTGTTGAATCTCAATGGATCTTACTTTCATCTGAGACGGATCATCGACTTGCCTGGCTCGGAGCGAATCATGAGCGGAGTTCACACAACCCACGAGCAAAACTACTGCCAACAGGGGTGCAATTACGGGCAATAGAAATTTTGGAGAGGCATTTTTCACAAGCACGAAGGAGGCCCTATCATCATTCAGTCTTTAAGCTGCCGAACGGTAGCTCGAATTCCAGGCATATTAGTTTCTGAACCCTGAGCGATTCGCCTATGCCCTCCAGGCCCACCGTCTTCGTCGGGCAGTTCGAGGGTTATATTCTCAAATGCATCGCTATCGTGCGGAGTTCGTGTGAAATTGTCAAGAAAATTGATTCCATCGTTCTCATATTGTATATGTGTATAGTCTGTTCCTGGGTTTGGTATCCAATCACGGTGCAAGTATGACCCAGCCTCAGAAATCATTTTGTCAACCACCATGCCCTGCGCCTCAGCTGCCGTAAGCTTCGTTACACCGGCGCTATGCCCTTTAGCCACGGTAGTGACATCACCCGCATAGTCCTCCATCTGGATGAGTTTTTGGAACTCGAATACTTTCGCTCCGCGTTCTGCCATTTCAGCTGACGACCAATTGGCACCCTCGCCACCCCAGGTGGACCACTGTCCGTCCTTGACGGTGAACTCCAGAGCCGATTCATCAGCTCGCTCGAGCCATTCCACAATTGCCTGTGGAAAGTCGGTAATTCCGTTAGCGAAGCTTCCGAAATCTGTGTCAGTTCCGGGAGCGTAGCTAATCACAATGTCAGGGTTCTTGGTGAGATCACCGTTCACGGCGATGATGCTGTCATTGGCGGGGTCGAACTTTACAGCACCGTCGCCTGCCAGCAGTCGCTCGGCAGCTCCGCGCTGGGCAAGCAGATCCTCGCGGGCGCGCTCCAATTCGAATAACCGATTCTTTTGCTCCGGTGTGTAAACCGGAACAGAGCGAGGTAGCCAGACTGTGCCGGACGGGTCTTTCGTCTGCTTGGCAGCTGCATCATCCTTAATTTGTGCGATTTCTGCATCGACCTCCTTCAGCTGCTGAGAGGCTTCATCAACAAAAGCCTGCATGTTCTGATCGTTAGCAAGTTTTCGGACTGTGAATGGAATGCCAGCTAGATTTCCGATGAGATCTGGGTAATTTTCGAGCAGCTGATCTTGCTGCGACTTGCTGAGCGACTCCCATGCCGCTCGAACGGCTGCAGGATCCCTGTTCGCCCATTGTTCAACATCACGCCGCGAGACAGGTGAGTCACTCGTTCCCGAAGCTTCAGCGTCGACAGTGCGGTCACTGCAGATTTTTACGACCGTGGCGAGGTCGCGCTTCAATGTCTGGCGAGTCTCACGTGCCGCGGCCAGGATGCGATCTACATCGGATTGCAGAATGGGAAGTGTGACACCTGCAACTATGTAGGGGTGACCACTCTGGGTCATTACGTCGTGGTCTGTGGGCGCCGAGGCACTGAGCGCATCACGAGCGTACTGGCTAATCGAAACGGTGCCAATCTCATCGATCACCAAATAGTTCGCGGTGATGCGCGCATCGGTCGCCTCCACTTCGAGCGCGATCTGCTCCACCGCTTCTGCGGCGGTATTGAGCGCTTGCATGAGCCGTGTCAATGCAGACTCGGCGACGTCCTCATCGTGGGTCAGCGAGTAGAGCGCACCCCGTAACGCATCTGCGGTGTGACCCTCACTGGTGACGCCCTTCATAGCTCTGTGGAGATCATCACCGGCACCCTCGAGTTTGGCCTGCAGGTGCTTCGCTTCTTGGAATGCATCTTCAAGCGGCGCATCACTCCAACGCCTCAGATCAGCCCAAGTGGTCATGGCTGTCCCGTTCGGATCGTGTTGAAGATTTCGGCATAGTCAATATCAGCGTCGGCAAAATCGGTAGCGGCACGATGGCAGGCATCACTCGCTTCTTCAGCTCGTTCCGCCAGAGTGCGGATAAATCGCTCCAGCTCAGTTGTGACTGATTCAAGATCGGCCTCATTACCACCGGGCATCGCCAGCGTTTCGGCTTAATAGCAGGCCGAAAGGTGAGAGCCGGAGAGTTCGGCACCGGTATCGCCAACATCGCGGCTGGTGCCTAGTAGCTCGGCTTCAGAAATCGATAGGTCGGCCATATTCTGTCACCCTTTATGAAAAGACTGCGAACTGTGACTCAGGGGAATCTAACTACACGCGAGAGTCTCGCCGCAATATGCGGTCGAAGTTCGCTGCGTTGCACTGCGTCAAGGTATGGCTCAAAGCGGCTAGTCGCGCTATTGGCCGATGACGCGGCGGCCCGCAAAGGCTCGTCCGAGCGTAATTTCGTCGGCGTATTCGAGGTCGCCGCCCACCGGCAGCCCCGACGCCAACCGCGAGGTTTTCACTCCCATCGACACCAGTAGCCGCGAAAGATAGCTGGCGGTGGCGTCGCCCTCGAGGTTCGGGTCGGTAGCGATAATCACCTCAGCCACCTCCCCCGATTCGAGCCGCGGCATCAGCGAACGGATATTGAGCTGGTCGGGGCCAATACCGTCGATCGGCGAAATTGCCCCACCGAGCACGTGATAGCGGCCATTGAACTCACCGGTGCGTTCGATCGCAGCCACATCTTTTGGCTCTTCGACGACGCAAATCAAGCTCGGGTCGCGGTCGGGGTCGCCACACAGCTGACACAGTTCCGACTCGGCAACATTACCGCACACCTGGCAGAACTTGACGCGGTCGCGCACCTGCAACAGCACGTTTGCCAGCCGCGACACATCAAAGTTTTGGGTCTGCACGATGTGAAAAGCGATGCGCTGCGCCGACTTTGGCCCCACACCGGGCAGCCGACCGAGTTCATCAATGAGGTCTTGGACGATGCCCTCGTACACGACTATCGCTCCTCAGGTGGTGCTTCAAAATCATCCGGCGCGTCCGCGTCGCTTGGCCCGTCGGGGGCCGCCGCCGATCCCGCTCCGAACGGTGACGGCTCGGGCAGTGCTTCTTCACCCACGAATCGGGCGCTGAGCAATTCGCGAACTACCGATTCACCGTAGCGGTCGGCCTGCGCCGGGTGTCGGTGGCGCTCCGGCTCGGGCTCGACTTCGGGTTCGGGCTCGGGTGTCGGCTCGGTCTCACCACCGAGTTCGGCAACCTCCCACGTGGGGGATGCCGGAGGCGGAATCACCGGAGCCTGCGGTGCGGTGGCACGTTCCATTTCGATCGCCTCGCGGGCGGCGATGACTTCGGGGATGCGTTCCTCGGCCGCCGGTTCAGCTGCCGGTTCGGTCGACTGTTCAGTTTCGGTGACAGGCTCGGGGGCAGGCACAACGGCAGGCTCGGCCACCGACTCGGCGGCATTCTCTGCAGAAGGCTCGGCGGGGTTCTGTGCGGGAGTCTCGGCACCAGACTCCGCCACTGGCGCCTCGGCTGCCGGGCCATCGTCTGCGGCAGCCAGGCCATCCCACCCCGAACCGGGGCCGTCTTCGGCGGCACCCGACGGGATTTCGGCCACATCCCAAGTGATTGCACCGGACCGCGTTTCTGGCGCCTGCCGTGCGGGCGCTTTCGCTGGCTGCTTCGGCGCGGGTGCCGGGCTCGGGGATGCGCTCTCAGCTACCTGCCGAGATCGGTCGCCCTCCGCATCATCGCGACCGGCCGCGGAGCTATCACCGGCGGGCCCGTCGTGGCGCGGTGTTCCATCGGCAAGCACGCGCGGATAGATGAGCACCTCAAAACCAAATGTCTGGCTCAGCGCCGCTTTCAGGTGGTGACCCGGCGCCATCCCGCTGGCATCCTTACGTTTGAATTGTTCAAACAGGCCACGGTTCGGCACCTCCACCCGCAGCGAATTACCCTGCCACGCCACCGGTTCAACCCGTTCGACAACGGCCCACGCCGAACGTCCCGCGGTTTCGAGCACCCGCTCGAGCACATCGGGCCAGGCATCACGCACGCGGCGCAGATCCACATCGGCGGGTGAACCGGATGCGGTCGGCTGGGTCGAGCCATCGGTCGATTCCTGTGGTGAGCTCTCGGTGGGTCGGTTTTGTTGCGGCGAGGTTTCGCCGGGTGCGGTGTCTGTCGGCGTGGCTGCAGCCGCCCAGGCCGAAGTCGCCTGCTCGGCGGCGTTCAGCTTCGGCGCCGGCTCGGCGGGCGCCGGCTTGCGCGCGGGCTCACTCGACTGCGCCGGCGCGGGCTGTGGCGACTGCGAGGGCCCGCCCTGCTGCACGGTCCCACCCTGCTGCTGCGCTGGCCCACTCTGCTGCGATGGCTCAGCCTGCGGCGCGGCAGCTACCGGCTGTTCCGGCGCCGCCCAATCACCGCGCTGCTGCGGTGCGGCTGCGGGCTTGCTCGCCTCGCGGGATGCGGCCGCCACCCGGCCGCTCGATCCTGCGCCGGGTTCTAGCGCCGCATCAGCATCGCCTTCGGTGTCAGCAAAGCGTGCCCGCAGTGCCACCAGGATGCGCGCCACCATGAGTTCAAGCTGCAGGCGCGGCGCTGTCACCCCAACCATCTCGGTCAGGGTCACGTTCACCGCATCCGCAATTGCACTCAGCTGTGCGGGCTGGAACCGGGCCGCTGAGTCGCGCAACCGATTGAGATCGGCATCCGACACACCGCGCAGCACCGATCCGGCACTATCGCCGGTGGCCTTGGCAACAATCAGATCGCGCACCCGTTCGAGCAGGTCTTCAACGAAGCGGCGCGGATCTTGACCCGACTGAATCACATCATCAATTGCGCCGTAGGCTTCGGCGGCGTCACCATCGGCGAACGCCGTGATCGTCGCATCCAGCAGCCCGGATGCGGTGAATCCGAGCAGCTGCGAAGCCATCTCGTACTGCATCTGGCTGCCCTCGGTGCCGGCGATCAGCTGGTCGAGCAGCGAAAGCGTGTCACGCGCCGAACCGCCACCCGCACGCACCACCAGCGGCAGCACGCCCGATTCGGCGGCCACATTTTCGTGCTCACAGATCTCACCGAGATAGGCAAGCATGGTCGCCGGCGCGATCAACCGGAACGGGTAGTGATGCGTTCGCGAACGGATGGTGCCGATCACCTTTTCGGGTTCGGTCGTCGCAAAAATAAACAGCACCTGCTCGGGCGGCTCCTCCACCACCTTGAGCAGCGCGTTGAAGCCCTGCGAGGTCACCATGTGGGCCTCGTCAATGATGAAAATCTTGTAGCGGTCGCGGGCAGGAGCTGTTACCGCGCGTTCACGCAGTTCGCGGGCGTCATCCACACCACCGTGGCTGGCCGCGTCAATCTCGATGACGTCGAGTGAACCGCCGCCGTCACGGCCAAGCTCGCGGCACGAATCACATTCGCCGCAGGGCATCGGCGTGGGGCCCTGCGCACAGTTCAGACAGCGCGCGAGGATGCGGGCCGATGAGGTTTTACCGCAGCCGCGCGGCCCCGAAAACAGGTAGGCGTGGTTGATGCGCCCAGTTCGCAGCGCGGTCATCAGCGGCTCGGTGACCTGCTGCTGACCGATCATCTCGGCAAAATTCTCGGGCCGATACCGGCGGTAGAGAGCTGCGACCATGCCTCATATCCTAGGCGGTGCGCAGCTGAGCAGCCGCCGCCAGCCAGGCACTACTCGCCTCCCACCGTGGCAAGCGCCTGGCGAGCAATTTCGAGCTCTTCGTTGGTGGGCACCACCAGCACCCGCACCCGCGAGCGCGCCGTCGAAATCTCCTGGATCTCGTCACCGCCGGCGGCAGCATTTTTTTCAAGGTCGAGCTCAACACCCAACCACTCCAGCCGCTCGCAGGCGCGGCGGCGTACCTCGGCCGAGTTTTCGCCCACTCCGGCTGTCCAAACAATGACATCGCCACCACCGAGCTGCACCAGGTAGGCACCGAGATAGTGGCGCAGGCGCTGCACATATACGTCTAGCCCCACCCTGGCTCGCTCATCACCGGCCTCAACTCGCGCCACAATATCGCGCATATCGTTCGTTCCGGTCAGCCCGAGCAGCCCCGAGCGTCGATTGAGCAGCGTGTCGAGCTCATCAACCGTGTAGCCAGCCTTGCGGTGCAGGTGGAACAGCACCGCCGGGTCAATGTTGCCCGAGCGGGTGCCCATCACGAGCCCCTCCAGCGGGGTCATCCCCATCGAGGTATCGACCGATTTACCGCCCTCGACCGCGCAGGCCGAGGCACCGTTACCGATATGCAGCACGACGATGCGCAGCTCTGTAAGCGGCTGTCCGAGATATGCGGCAGCCTGCTCGGCAACATATTTGTGGCTCGTGCCGTGGGCACCATATTTGCGGATGCGGTATTTATCGGCCACCTCGCGATCGATGGCATAAAGACTGGTCGCATCCGGCATCGTGGTGTGGAAGGCGGTATCAAATACGGCCACATGCGGGGTGTCGGCGAACAGCCGTCGTGCGCTGCGGATACCGGCCAGATTGGCGGCGTTGTGGAGCGGTGCCAGCGGGATGAGCTCTTCAATATCGGTCTCGACACTGTCGTCGATGAGCGTCGGGCCAAAAAAGCGGCGCGCGCCCTGCACGATGCGGTGACCGACCACCGCGGGCGGAACCTCGTCAAGCGAGGGGCCGTACTCGGCAAAACCGCGCAGCATTTGTTCAAACGCGGCGTCGTGATCGGCAACCGGAGTTTCAGTCTCGTGGCCGCCATCCGCCGTGCGGTGGGTCACGATGCCCGTCGACTCACCGATGCGCTCAACCTTGCCGGAGGCGAGCTTGGTTTCATCCGACATGTCGATGAGCTGATATTTCAGCGACGACGAGCCCGAGTTGACTACGAGAACAACACTCATGACCTGGGTGGCTTTCGGTTAGGGAATATCGACAGACATGCGGATGGACTTCAATTACGGCGTCTTTCAGCCTAGTTGGCGTTCACGCTCGGCTCGTAAACGGTTAACAGGGTTGGCAGGCGCCCCGGCAACGCGCCCTTACCAACCGCACCAATTGGCCTGCAGCCCATCAAAAGTCGCCACGCTCGAACCGTCATCGACGCGGACAATCTCGAGCTGGCTGCCAATAAACCCCGGCTGCAGCGGATACGAGTCGATCGAGGGGTGGTCGGGCACCCGCAGCAGCGCCAGGAACTCGGCGTTCGGCGAGCGGCACACATTGCCAATCCAGTCGTCCTCTGGCGCGGCAAGCAGCGTGGCATCGCTGGCGCTCAACCGGTAGAGCTGGGTGCGCTGCACACCGGCAGCGTTATCGACGGTCTGGAATTGCCGCACATACAGGTCGTTCGTCAGCGGCAGCAGCTGTCCCTCGGATGCCGCGGGGTCGGCAACCGCGTCGGGCACCTCGATGGGCGTGCGCTCGCCGGTGCGCAGGTTGATGCGGGTGAATTCGCTGGCGGTCTGCAGCAGCACGCTGGTTTCGTCGGCGAAAAAGCCCAGGATGGTGTCGTATTCACCAAGCGGTACCGGCCCCCGTCCGCCGATCGGGTCGACGAGCGTCACCTGCCGATTCGCGGCCTGCACCAGCACCGCGCGCGTGCCCGGCACGAACGACCACTCGACCACCGCCGAGTGCGTGCCGCCCAGGTTCTCGACCTCGAACAGCTCATTGGTTTCGGCGTCGATGAGGTACAGCCGGCCATTCTCGTCGTCGTTACCGCCATCGGCCACAAAGCCGAGCGCGGTGCCCTCGAGATTGCCACGCAGGGTGCGATACCGCTGTGCCCTCGGCGCATCCGCCCGCGCCTGGAATCCGCCGGCACCAGTCGACTCGACGAGCGTGCCGCGGCCGGCAGCATCGAGCGAGACGGCGATGACCTTCGTGCCGGCCACGGCGTACTCCTGCAGCCGTGGGGCGGCCAGCAGTGTCTGCTCGGCGGCACCATCGGCGCCGATCTCGGCCTGCACCACGGTGTCGAAGCCCTTGTCGTCGCGGCGCAGCATCGTGAGTGCCGCCGGTGGTGTGGTGAACGAGGTCTTTATGTCGGTGGTGTGCCCGGTGCGCTCCCCCACCGCCGCAAAGCTCACCCGGTATTCGGTGCCGCTTGCGAGCGCCCGCGAGAACTCGACCACGACGGTGTTGTCGACGACGCTCACCTGAGCGGCAGCGGTCGGTTCGATGCGCACATCGGCTTCGGTTACCGGCGCCAGCAGCTGGTCGGTGCGGATGAGCAGGCGCTGTCGCGGGGATGTGCTGGCGGCAGCGAGGTCGATGCTGATATCGCGCAGCTGCGGCCCGCACGCCGCCGACACCGCGCCGAGCATCGCGGCCAGCAGTGCCAGTAGCGCGATCGTGACGGTGGCACGGATGCCGACGCGGGCAGCGCGGCGGTCGGCCTGAGCCTGAGCCATCTCACCCCGCACTGCCACGGTCTGCGCCGCCGCGTGCCGCTGAGCGCTATTCGAGGTAGGGCGCATCTGGCTGCTCGATCCTCTCAATCGACTCGGGCTCAACCACCACCGGTTCGGGGGCGCCATCGGCCGGCACGAAATCGCCGGTCACCCGCACCCAGCTATCAACGGGATATTCCCCAGCCCATCCCGGTAGCCGCACCGGCACACCCACCGGCTGCGCATCCACAGCACAGCAGGTGACCACAAAGCGGCTGACATAGAACACATCCGCCCGCTCGGGGTCGGCGACCACGAAGCCCTCGAGCACCGGCTGGCGATCGAGGAAGAAATCGGTGCCCTGCAGCCGCAGCAGCGCGGCCCAGTCTTTGATGGTGAGCAGGCTATCGTCGCCGCTGGCGAACACCACCTCGTCTTGCAGGGGGATGTTCGAGTTGATGCTGCGCTGCTGGGCGGTGGCGGATGAGAGGGGCGCCGGAGGCAGCGCCAGTAGCGTCGCGCCGAGGGCCGCCACCATGATCACGCCGCCGAGCTGTGCGATGAAACCCGGCGGGCGGCCGTGGTCATGGCCGTGGTCGTCATGACCGTGGTCGCGTTGCCTGGTTGCCGGTGCGATCAGGGCCGCGAGCGCGAGCACGCCGGCGATCGCCGCCAGGGCGATCTCAAACCAGACATAGCGGGGATGCACGTAGTACTCGAGCTTCCCGCGCGCGGCGAGCATCAGCACCGCAATCGTCGCGATCGTGGTGAGTACGAGGCCGCTCCACCAGCGGCGCCAGCGGCTAGACAATGAGGTTCACCCCGAATCCGAGCACGAGCGATGCCAGCACCACCACCGCCGTCACCACGATGAGCGTGCGGGCGCGGAAGGTGGTGCGCAGCAGCGCCAGCATCTTGATGTCGATCATCGCGCCGAGCACCAGGAAGGTGACGGTAGCACCGGGTAGGAAGAGCGAGCTGAGCGAGAGGATGAAGAAGGCGTCGACGGTCGAGCAAATCGACACCACGAAGGCGAGAGCCGCCAGTGCGAGCACCGACCAGATCGGGTTGGCACCGAGTTCGATGAGGAGGTTGCGCGACACCCCGGTCTGGATCGCGGCGGCGAGCGCGGCGCCGACCATGAGGGCCGGGAGCATCACCGTCATCTCGGTGGCGAACTGGTCGAGGCTGCGTCCCCAGCGCGTCGTGCGGCTCGGGGACGCGGCCTGACAGCTCGCCGCAAACCCCGGCGTGAGAAAGAGCGTCGACTCAGACTGCCTCGCGAACAGCCACCCCACGAGGTTGGCGATCACGAAACCGCCGATGATGCGGCCGAGCAGGATGCCGTCGTCGAAACCGAACGCCTGATAGGTGGTGATGATGGTGACGGGGTTGAGGATCGGCGCCGCCAACAGGAAGGTGAGCGCATCCCCCACCGAAAATCCGCGCTGCAGCAACCCGCGCGATAGCGGCACATTGCCGCACTCACACACCGGCAACAGCACGCCGAAGCAGCTAATCACCATGCGCCGCAGCCACGGGTTGCGCGGCAGGATGTGCTCGAGCACGTTCTGCGGCAGCCACACCGCGACGATGGTCGACACGATCACGCCGAGCACCACGAAGGGGAACGACTCGACAAAGACGCTGATGCCAAGGGTGATCGCATCGCGGGTGAGGGCGTCGAGGCCGGCGAAGGCGCTCTCGGGGGTGAGTAGCCGCACCGCGACGAGCGCCGTGATCAGCGCCAACACCACGGTTACGCGCGCGATCGAGAAGCGGCCAGCCATGTGAGCCGATTTTAGCCACACATTCGTAGCCGCAAACCTGAAACTACGGCAAGTCATACATCAGCGGTGGTGTTTGCTTCAGGGAAAAACGGCTCCAGGAGGAGCTATCCACCCTCCTGGAGCCGCAAAATCCCCGCGCAGAAACACGAGCCGCAGAATAACGCCGCCTACGACTGCGCCTGAATCGCGGTGATCGCCACGGTGTTGATGATGTCACTCACCAGTGCACCGCGCGACAGATCATTGATCGGCTTGTTCAGCCCCTGCAGCACCGGACCAATCGCCACCGCCCCAGCCGAGCGCTGCACCGCTTTATACGTGTTGTTTCCGGTGTTGAGATCGGGGAACACAAACACGGTGGCGCGACCGGCAACATCACTACCCGGCATCTTTTTTGCGGCAACGGCGGCGTCGGTGGCGGCATCGTACTGCATCGGCCCCGCCACCGCGAGCTGCGGCGCGCGCTCACGCACAAGCTCGGTCGCGGTGCGCACCTTGTCGACATCAGCGCCGTGACCCGACTCACCGGTCGAATAGCTCAGCATGGCCACCCGCGGTTCGATGCGGAACTGGGTTGCGGTTTCCGCCGACGAAACCGCAATATCGGCGAGCTGTTCGGCGGTTGGGTCGGGATTCACGGCACAGTCGCCATACACGAGCACCCGGTCAGACAGCGCCATCAAAAACACGCTCGACACGATCGAAACGCCCGGCTTGGTTTTCACAATTTCAAAGCTCGGTTTGATGGTGTGCGCGGTCGTGTGCGCGGCACCCGAAACCATCCCGTCGGCATACCCGAGATGCACCATCAGCGTGCCGAAATACGACACATCCTGCACTTTTTCGCGAGCCTGCTCGACCGTGACCCCCTTGTGGACCCGCAGCCGCGCATATTCGGCAGCAAATTCATCCAGCAGCTCGGGGTCGTTCGTCGAACGCACCCGAGCCTTTGAAATATCCAGCCCCAGTTCGGATGCCCGCCGGCGTACCGCATCCTCCTCGCCGAGAATCGTGAGATCGGCAACCTCGCGTGCCAGCAGCGTGGCGGCAGCGGTGAGGATGCGGTCGTCATCTCCCTCGGGGAGCACGATGTGTTTGCGGTCGGCGCGGGCCCGGTCGAGCAGCTGGTATTCAAACATCAGCGGCGTCACCGCCGTCGGCTCGGGCACATCGAGCAGGCCAACGAGCGCATCAGCATCAATGTGGGTGGTGAAATCAACGAGCGCCGCGGCAATTTTGCGTTCGCTGCGGGTGGTGAACGCGCCGCGAGCGCCCAGGATGCGCTGCGCCGTGTCGAAGGTGCCCAACTGGGTGCGCAAAATCGGCAGGTTCGAGTCGATGCCCTCAAGCAGACGGCGAATAACCGGAGAAAATTCGAACGGCCCGTTCACCACGATTGCCGCGAGCGTTGGGAATGATTCGGCCCGCTGTGCCAGCAAAAGCGCCAGCAGCGTCTCGGTGCGGTCGGCAGCAACCACCACCACACCCGACTCAAAGGTGCGCTCAAGGACGTGCTCCATCCCCATACCCGCAACCGTCACACCGAGCACTTCGCGCTCAAGCAGCGACTCGTCACCCGAGTGCAGTTCGCCATGCACCGAGCCGATCAATTCACCCACCGTCGGTGCCGAAAGCAGCGCGTTTTCGGGTAGCGCCCAAACCGGCACTTCGCTACCCACCTCCGAAAGCGATTCGCTAACCGCGCTCGCCGCGGCAGCCAGCGCCGCCGGCTCAACCCGGTTCACCACGCAGGCGAGCAGATCGGCATGTTCGGCAACCAGCTCGGGAACCGCGAGCGCCGCCGCCGAGGCGAGCTGTTCGGGGTTGCGTGCCGAAAGATCGTGGCCGCGGCCCGAAATCACCAGCATCACCGGGGCACCGAGATTGGCGGCAATGCGGGCATTAATACCGAGCTCGGCGGGGTTGCCGATATCAGTGAAGTCGCTGCCAACGATCACCACGGCCTCACATTTGCGGGCGAGACGCCCATAGCGCTCAATAATTTCGGCGAGCGCGGCCGCGGTGTTTTCGTGCACCGCCTCATAAGTAACCCCGGCGCACTCGGCGGTGTCGAGTTGCAGCGAGGGGTCGACGCGTTCGAGCAAAATATCGAGCAGTTCGTCATGCTCGGGTGCCTGCACGATGGGGCGAAACACCCCCACTCGCCCGACGCGCTTGGTGAGCGTTTCGAGCACGCCAAGCGCAACGGTCGATTTGCCAGAGAAACCTTCGGATGCCGTGAGGTAGATGCTGGTCGTCACGGGGTCATGGTACTGGCTGTAGGCAAACAGCTGCCTGACGGGTTGCGAGATACCGCATCCCGAGGCGTCGCTGCCGGGATGCGCGGGCCGCGATTTCTCTAGAGCGCGCGCCATGCTCTATACTCCCTAAGGACAGCAAAGTCGCTGCACGCCGCCCGCAGCAGCGGGCCCGACCAGGGGTTCAAGCCAATGAATGTCTCCACACCCAAAGTCCCACGTGTATCCGGCTCGCTGAGCCGCAACCTCGGCCTCTGGGCCGTAGTCGGCCTCGGCCTGGGATACATGACGCCGACCGTTGTATTCGACACCTTCGGTATCGTGTCGGGCATCACCGACGGCGCCGTGCCGATGGCCTACATCGTGGCGCTCGTCGTGATGATGTTCACTGCCGTGAGCTACGGCAAGATGGCCGGCGCCATCCCCAGCGCCGGTTCGGCCTACACCTACGCCCACCGGTCGATACACCCGAACGTCGGTTTTTTTGTTGGTTGGACTTCGCTGCTCGACTACCTACTGCTACCGATGGTGAACGCGCTGATCATCCGGCTCTATTTGGAACAGATTTTCCCGGATGTGTCGCCGGTGATCTGGGTGGTGCTGTACGTCGCCGCTGTGACCACAGTCGTATACATCTCGATGCGCGGCACTTCGCGCGTCAACGCGCTGCTGCTGTGTTTTTCGGTGGCCGTCATCATCGTGTTCATCGTGCTCGTATGCAACCAGCTCGTTAATGGCGAGGGCCTGGGCACCGTGTTCAGCTCGCGCCCGTTCATCCACGAGGGTATGAACACCGAATCGTTGCTGATGGCAGCCACCGTGGTGTGCTTCTCGTTCATCGGCTTCGACGCCATCACCATGTACTCCGAAGAAGTGCGCAGCCCCAAGATCATGCCCCGCGCCATCCTCGTCACGGTGATCATTGGTGGCGCGATCTTCCTGATCGCCAGCTACTTCGCGCAGCTGCGCTTCCCCGACAACACCCCGTTCGGCGACTACGTTGACGACCCGCTCCCGCAGATCGGTCTGATCGTCGGTGGCGAAGTGTTCCAGACCATCTTCGTTGCGGCAGGTTTTACCGCCACCGTGGCATCCGGTCTCGCCTCGCACGCATCCGTTTCGCGAATGCTGCTGGTGATGGGCCGCAACTCGGTGCTGCCCAAGCGCGTGTTTGGCTACGTGAGCCCCCGCACCCACACCCCCACCTTTAACGTCGTGCTCGTGGGTATCGTCTCGCTGGCCGCAATGTCGTTCTCGCTCGAGCTCATCTCGGCCTTCATCAACTTCGGTGCACTGATCGCCTTCACGGCCGTGAACGCCTCGGTAATTGCCTGGTTTGCGATCCGTCAGGGTCGCCGCAAGACCTTCGCCGATGTGTTCAACTACATCGTGATGCCCGCGATCGGTGTGTTCATGACCGCCGTGCTGTGGCTCAACCTGCACGAAGAGGCACTCATTGGCGGTCTCATCTGGATGGCCGCCGGCGCCATCTACCTGCTGGTGCTCACCCGCGCGTTCCGCAAGCCCATCGCCAGCTTCGACGAGAACGAACCCGTCACGGGTTTCAACAAGGTAATTGACGCAGACGGTGACATCATTACCGTTGGCCCCGGCCTCGAAGTAGAAACAATGCGACACGGATCTTCGAACGCCAGCGACACTCCGCGCGCAGCGGATGACCAACCCAAATCAACAAGGAACGAATAATGACCGGTTTTGCCCCCATCCCAGCTGAATTTGAAGCCGACGACAACGGTTTTTTTGGTGAGTATGGTGGCGCCGAACTACCTCCGTTCCTGGTTGAACCCATGGCCGAGGTGCGCCGCGCCTATGCTGAGGCGCGGCGCGACCCCGAGTATCTGCGCGAGTACGAACAGCTGCTGAAAAAGTACGTGGGGCGTCCCTCGCCGCTGTACTTCGCCGAAAACCTCACCAGGTCGCTCGGCGGCGCCAAGGTGTATCTCAAGCGTGAAGATCTCAACCACACCGGTTCGCACAAGATCAACCACTGCCTCGGCGAGGCACTGCTCGCCAAGCGCATGGGCAAAACCACGCTGATCGCTGAAACCGGTGCCGGTCAGCACGGTGTTGCCCTCGCCACCGCAGCAGCGCTGGTGGGCCTGAAGTGTGAGATTCACATGGGCTCGATCGATGTCGTCAAGCAACACTCCAATGTGGTGCGGATGCAGCTGCTGGGTGCCAAGGTCGTCACCGTCGATGAGGGTGGCCGGTCGCTGAAAGAGGCGGTCGACTCGGCCTTCGCCGTGTACGCCGAAAACTACGACGAGTACTTTTTCGCGATCGGTTCGGTGGTGGGACCCGACCCGTTCCCCTCGATGGTCCGCGACTTCCAGTCGGTGGTTGGCCGTGAGGCGCGCGAACAGATCCTCGAGGCCGAGGGTCGCTTGCCGGATGCGCTGGTCGCCGCGGTCGGCGGCGGCTCGAACGCGATGGGCCTGTTCACCGAGTTCCTTGCCGACGAATCGGTGAAAATCTACGGCGTCGAGCCAGCCGGTGAGGGGCTGCACACCCAGCGCCACGCGGCAACCATGTCGCTCGGTGAGCCGGGCACGCTGCACGGTATGCGCACTGTGGTGCTGCAAGATGCCGAGGGCGCGCCGGCACCGGTGCACTCGATTGCCTCGGGACTCGACTACCCCGGCGTTGGCCCACAGCATGCCTACCTGCGCTCGATTGGCCGGGTGGAATATGTGGCGGCCGATGACGCCCAAACCATCGCCGCTTTCCAGCGGCTTGCGCGCACCGAGGGCATCCTGCCCGCGCTCGAATCGTCGCACGCGCTCGCCTGGGTCAATGAGCTCGCGCCCAAGCTGCCACAGGATGCAATCATCGTCGCCAACCTTTCGGGCCGCGGTGACAAGGACGTCGATTTTGTGGCGTCGTGGATTGAAGAGCACAGCGCCTAGCACGCTTCGCGGCGACGCGCGCGCTCGGGTACACTAAGAGACGGCCCCTCACGTGGCGCCATCCAGGCCAACTCCCCCAGGTCGGAAACGAAGCAAGGGTAACCGGGCTCTGGCGGGTGCGTGAGGGGTCTTTTCTTATGCCTCGCGACCGCACACTACCGGATCCTGCAGCCCTGCACGGCTCTCGCCGGGGTCTACCCCTGGCTCGCGCGGCTAGTCGACTTCGCGTTCGATCGTCGTATTGGCACCCAGACGCTCAATCGGGGTGTGTTCGTTACTTCCCCGCATCCGCCGATTTCGCAGCCCGGTGAGGTGATCAATTTTCGTGTCGTAGCCCTGCACATCCGCGATCTCAGAACTCGTTTCACGCTCATACTCGTGCCGCTTGTCGGTGTTGCGGTAGCGCATGTATACGGTCGTGTAAAAAAACACCGCTGCTGCCGGCCCAATCGCCAGCAGATAGAACACATCGCTGTCGCTATCGCTCGAGTCGGCGAGCACCGCGGCGGCACTCATCAGCACTGGGTACGCCTCAAGCCACATCATGTCATCACCACGAACCAGATCGCGGCGCAGCTGAGCGCAAGACCAACCACACCAATAATTCCCGATATCGCCAGCAGCTTCGCTTTGCGCACCGGCACCGAACCCATGGTCTCTCCCGTGCGACCGTTCACCGCAACATAGTGCTTCAAGCCGGTCCGCTCCTCGTAGTAGCTGTACAACCACACCGGCAGATAGAGCGAAACCCAGCGCGTTCCGCGCACTCGCAACCGTTCAAACTGCCAGCGCACGCCACGGTCGTACGAGCGAATCAGCTCATTCGCGCGCGCCCGCCCGATCGACAGCACGCGCTCATACGCATCCCGGGAAATTCCGTCCAGGTTTACGTCGCGCTTTTCGGAAGTAAAACCGCGCAGATAGTTGGCGTTATAGGTCACCGCGTTCTTGGTATCGAACGGCAGGATGGTGTTGATGATGTTGTTCGTGTTGCGCGAGGGGTCGATATTGGCACGGTCGGCCGAAGACTCGATGGTCACATCGTCCACATAGAGGTTGAAGTCGCGGCCGAGGCGGTAGCGGTCGGCGTCATAGCGGGTTTCCCAATCGTCCCCGACTTTCACCTGATATTTGCGGGTCTGAATTTCACCCTCGCCCTCTACCGTGACGCGGGCGTTCGCATCCATCGTCAAATAGGGCAGATACACACCCACCACTTCTTCGGGTGCGAACTGCCGGGTAAATTGCGGATGCGCAAAGAAGCGACGCTTTTTCACGAACTCGGTAATGCGGGCAATTGCGTCTTGGCGGGTGATTGAAAACGGCAGGATGCCGTCGGGCACCGCACCATTGGGCAGCTGCGCATTAATGGTCAGCGTGTTGCGGCACCAGTGGCAGCGAGCGTGCAGTGCTTCTTGCGTGTTGACAACCACCTCGGCGCCGCAGGCCTGGCATTTCAGCGTCAACACGTCTTCGGTTGATTCGTGAATGTTCGAGGCACCCGAGGCGATCACCGTGCCGCGCAGCTCGCTGACAGGGGTGTCGAGGCCAAAGCTCTGCTCCATCGAGCCCTCATGCCATTCGTGTCGGCAATAGTGGCAAATGAGCTTGCCGGTGGCAGCGCGCATCGATATTTCAGTGGAGCCACAGCGCGGGCACCGGCTGATGCCCTGCGCTTTATCGGACGAGGTGTCGATGTATTTCACCTCGCCGCCCTCTACAAACGGCGACGGTTGAGGACCTGCCTTCTGAGTGTCGGGCCCGCCTTGCGGCGGGATCCCGCCCGCGGCCTCGGGTACGCCATACGGCGGTAAAGGCTGGTTGCCGTACGGCTGCTGTGACCCCTGATTATTGGTCACCCCACCACGTTCAAACTGTTCCTGCGCGAAGCGGCGTATGTAGCGTCCCAGTTCATTTGCTCCGGGAAACATGGCCGCTCCTATTCGAGGCCGAGCGCGCGACGCTTGGCAGCGTCGTAGTCTTCCTGCGTGATCAGCCCCTGGTCAAGCATCTGCTTAAACTCGGCGAGCTTCGCCACACCGTTTGACTCGGGCGCTTGCTGCTGCGGCGCCTGCTGCTGAGGCGCCTGCTGCTGTTGCTGCTGAGGCGCCTGCTGCTGGAACGGATTCTGGTAGGGCGCGTTCTGACCCTGCTGCTGGAAGTTCACTGCCGACCCGGCCGAGTTGACGCCCATTCCCATCATGGCAATACCGCTACCGCCGTGCTCGCCGGCAGCTTCAAAGCCGCGTGCCATCGACTGCTGCAAGAACGACTGACCACGGCTGCCCGAAAGTGCATCCGCCTTCTTGGCATCGCTGAGCAGCGCGCGAGTGTCTTCGTCGTACTCGATCGACTGGATCGCCACGCTCACAATTTCTAGACCGCGAGCACTATTCCACTGGTAGGCATCCTCGACAGCCTTCGAAAGCGACTGGGCGAACCCGATCGAATCGCCCTGGATGCGGGCCATACGGTTGCCCTTACTGGGGTCATTCGTGTAGTTCGAGAACGCCGGTGCGAGGCTCGAAACAACCTCGTTGAACAGCTGTGAGGCCGCATCATTGTCGAGGTCGGAGAAATCAAACACTGAAGCGTTCGGGCCGAGATAGGTGTAGGGCACGAACTGCTGAGTGAACAGGATGGGGTTCACGATGCGCAGCGAATAGGTACCGCGAGTAAGCGCACCAACCTGCGCGCCCAGGTAAGCGTCATCCCAATAAATTTCCGACTGCGTACCGAAACGGTTGTTCGGAATCTCTTTCAGGTTCACGTAAAAAGCCAGGTGCTGCGCTGCCGGCTGGCCGCCGTGCTTAAAACGATCCCACGACTGCTTAACGAGCGAGTCGACAAAACCGCCGCCGGTGAAAATCGACTTCGAGTTCGCATCGTTCGGTGCGAACACATAGGCACCCGGCTCGGTAACAATGCCGGTAATGCGCCCTTCCTGGAACGTGAGCAGAGCGTATCCCTCGGGCACGATGATTTTGCTGCCATCGGTAATGATGTTGGCAGAGCCGCGAGTGTTCGAACCACGTCCCTGATTCTGGCCGTATGCCACGGCGGGGAAGATCGCGGCCGTAGGAGCGAGCTGCTCGGGCGGCGCCAGGAATTCAACCCACTGATCCGCGAGCGTTCCGCCAATCGCACCTACTGCTGCCTGGATAAAACCCATGATCGAACCCCTTCGTTTTGGGTGCTCTCGCAAACTAGTCCACTGATACCACGATGGTATCGCGCACTAGTTTGCGAGAGGCTGGTGGTGTTACTTCTTTTTGATGGATGCGCTCGCAATAAGCAGACCAATACCAACGACGATGCAGATGATACTGCCGTAGGCCTGGATGAAGTGGATCGGGCTTTCGACAACGAAAAAGGCTTCAAAGAAGCTCATGTACGGGAGCAGGCTCAGACCATTGACAATGTTCCAGATCGCGAGCAGTACACCGATACCGATGGCTGACATGCCGATGCTGCGCAGCTGCTGAGGAAGCTGCTTGGTCTCGCTCTGGCCGGGGGCGGCACCATAGGGGTTGGCGCCCATTGCACCAAACTGGCCCCGCTGCTGACCACCATAGTGCGGCTGCTGCTGGGCGCCGTAGTGCGGCTGCTGCGGGTTCATATTGCCGTACTGCTGCTGCGCGGGAGCACCCTGCGGCGGATGCTGAGCATTCGCACCGAAGTCCTGGTGCTGGCCTCCGAAATTCTGGTTCGCCGGAGGCTGGTTTGAGTTCATCTGGTCGCTCATGTCGGTGAGCCTAGCCCACACAGACAGCCCCGCCGTCTACTCCTAGTAAAAGTTCGGTTAACAGACTGAGGGCCATCATCCTCGAGGATGATGGCTATCGAAAACGCTGGTTGATTCGACGACGAGCCTCCAGCAGCGGGGGCCCACAACCCAGGGGTTCTCATACCCCACCAAAATGGCTTGTTCCCCGGCACACGGCCGGGGAACAAGCCAACGCGGAGGATAGTCCCCTACTGCCCCTCATCGTTCCGCAAACGGAACGACGAGCCTCCAGCAGCGGGGGCCCAAACTGCCCCTCATCGTTCCGCAAACGGAACGACGAGCCTCCAGCAGCGGGGGCCCAAACTGCCCCTCATCGTTCCGCAAACGGAACGACGAGCCTCCAGCAGCGGGGGCCCACAACCCAGGGGTTCTCATACCCCACCAAAATGGCTTGTTCCCCGGCACACGGCCGGGGAACAAGCCAACGCGGAGGATAGGGGATTCGAACCCCTGAGGGCGTTAACCCAACACGCTTTCCAAGCGTGCGCCATAGGCCACTAGGCGAATCCTCCAGAGTGCCGCAAGGACACATCTTGACATCCTAGTCGGCAGCGGGCCGTATCGGCCAATTGTGACCTAGGTGTACTGACCGGAGAGGTTGGTCACGCGAGCGGATGGGGGTTGTCCCTTGAGTGCTGTGTGGGCTCGGTGGTGATTGTAGTGATGCAGCCAGGAATCGAAGGCCTCGACGCGTTGGGTTTCTGAGCT
>NZ_JARBDD010000012.1:0-255 GCF_036577665.1 Gulosibacter sp. GYB002
ACCGTCTCCGACGAACCATCGGGGTAGGTCACGACCACTTCGTACACGTTGGTGGCAGGAGCAGCGTTGGTAGCCGACGACTTGATCTCACCGGTCTCCTCGTCGATCCAAACACCCTCGATGTCGTTCTTCAGCGCGAAGGTGGTGCCTTCAGGCATGTCACGCTCTTCACCGGTCTCTTCATCGGTGAACTTCGGTGCGGCAACCTCAGCAACCTCACCCTCGGTGACAGTCACCTCGGTGTACACCGGCTGG
>NZ_JARBDD010000013.1:0-197175 GCF_036577665.1 Gulosibacter sp. GYB002
CGGCTTCACCAGAGCCTGGGCTACCGCACGCCGGCTGAAGTAGAAGCCGAATTTTGGGAACACCACCCCGGTCAAGGAATAATGGAAATCAAGGCACAAGCCTAGGAACAAAACTCAGGGCACTTCACTACCTGGTCGACGATGGGTTTGTTCAGGTCGGATCCCTTGCTGGATGTGGTGTGGCTGTTATAGGCATCCACACCCGCATCCACCCAGCCGGGCACCGATAGCGGTGTGTACCAGTGCGGCCCGAAATCCCTACCGGAATCAAACTGCTTTGTCTCGAAAGCGGGGTCTTCATTCGGGCTGTCTTTCATGATGCCCACCGCATTGATCGGTTCACCCTCGTAGTGATAGTGCCGGTACTCGGTGTTCGGGTCGGCCTGCCACCCCTCCGGCATGAAGGATCCCGATAGCGAGGTGACGCTGTCGTAGCGCGCCCCGTGCATTTCAGATCCGGTCACAACACTATTTCCGGCTGAGTGACCAATTCCGTGGTACTTGGCGTCGCGGTTGTTTTCCTGCACATAAAGCGACTCTTGGAAATCGGCGAGCTGGGCACCTTTGTTATTGAGGAATGCTTCGTTCGAGTTGGCGTCGTCGCCCGACCAGCCAATCGCATCGCCCTGGTGGTGGATATAGAGATCTGTCGGGCTGTCACCAGCGTGCCGCGCAATATCACGCGCAGCCCCACCGCTTGAGCCGTCGAAAACACCGTCGTAGTCGCCACCCGTACCGTGCTGGTAGGTAATGACGTGCTCGGTGGGTCCCCGGCCACCGGTGTGCACCCGCTCGACAATATTGCCGTTTTCGGGGTCGTAGATCACAAAGCCGCCATTGTCGATCGCGCGCTGGCGCAGGTTGATCTGCTCGTTGATCCGCTTTCTTTCTTCCTCAAGCGACCGTATTTCACTGCTCGCACCAGATTCAATTGGGAAATAGCGCGCCTGAAGGCTACCCTCCAGTTCTTTCAGCCGCTCATCGATCTCATTGCGACGCGCCAGCATCTCGTCGATCTCTTCACCCATCTTGATGCGCGACGCTTCTTCAAGAATCTCTGGCGGCAATCCCTCCCTATTGAGGAGGCCATGAGGATCCATCGCCATCATGGCACGCTGCTCTTCCCACGACATTGACTGCCACAGCGCCTGTACTTCACCCGGGGTCTTGCCATCAAATACCCCGCCGGTGCCCTCACCGTTGAGCTGCGAAAGCAGGGATGCCACATCCGAAACCTCGCCCGCAGCCACGCTCGTCAATACGCTTTGGAATCGACGGTCGGTCTCATTTGCCCGGTTCCGCACCTCATCAACCAGTCCCTGGCACCGCATTTTGGCGCTGTCTGTCTTCTGGCGCTCCAAATTATAGAGTTGCACCGCAGCCGCGTCCCCTATGCTCAATATCGCTCGCAATTGAGCCTCGCGAGCGGCACTCACCACAACCGTTCCCGGATCGTGAATCTCCAACTCGTTGGCGCTCGCAAACGAATCAACATCCGGCACCGAAGCTTCAATACGCGCCACCTTACCGGCCGCACCCAAGCATCCCTGCATCAGATCGGTCAGCAGTGCCTCGAGCTGATCCGCCTGATGGCGCAGGTTTTGCACCTGCCCGCGCGCAGCCGACGCCGACTCGCCCTCCGATTGCAGCGCCGTTCCCGCATCCGAAAGCCCCTCACTGGCATCGCTCAAAATTTGCTCGCAGCGCGAAACCTCGTCGTAGGCGGCAAAGATCGGGCCAGATTTCCAGCTGCGCAGATCGCTCCAGTTCATCATGGCTACTGCCCGCCTCCCGGATAGGTGTAATCCTTCATTTGGTGCTCAATTTTCAGCGAAGCCTCATTGCCCGCATCAGTCTGCTGCATCGTCGTATCAACGAGCGAAGCCGCCGTAGCATCCGAGTCGATCGCCGACGCCAGGGCGCTCGCAGCGCTCTTAATCTTGGCCGCCGCCGAACCGGCCGCCCCCGCCGAGCCGCTCGATGGCATCCCCGACGACACCTCCCCCGGAAGGCTATTGACGTGCACCGAACCCGAGATCACCCCGGCAACCTCTGCCAATGCATCGGCGAGTCGCTGAAAGTCTCCACTGACCACTTCGAGCGCCACTTCGCTCTCCTCTCACGTGCCGCAAGTGGCCGCGAGGGTAACAGAAAAATCGACCGCGAACGTAAATTCCGAAAAACCGCTGGTCGAGCTAGCTGCCGAGCACCCGCTCAAGATAGTGGTTGTCAAACACCCGGTCGGGATCGAGCCGATCACGCAGCGCCACAAACTCGTTAAAACGCGGATACAGCTCAGCAAACTGCGGCGCCCGCAGCGAATGCAGCTTGCCCCAGTGGGGTCGGCCGTCGAAGTCGCGCAGCACCTCTTCAACCGCACCGAAATATTCAAGATGCGATTCGCGGCGGTAGCGGTGCACCGCGATATACATCGAATCGCGCTGATAGGCCATCGACAGCGGCACATCATCGGCCGCCGCAGTGCGCACCTCGAGGGGGAACGAAATGCGCCAGTCATTGTCGGTGATCAGGCGCTGGATTGCACGCACCGCCTCAACTCCGGCCTCGAACGGCACCGCATATTCCACCTCGTTAAACCGCACCCGCCGAGCCGAAACAAACACCTCATGCGAATCAGCAACGTACTGCCGTTCCCACATCAGGTTGCTCGACACCTGGTTCACGCGCGGCACAATTCCCGGTGCCACCGCGCCCACCGACGAAAGCAGGCCCTGACCCCAGTTCTGCACAATTTCGCCGTCCATAAACCGCGATGCCCTTGAAAGCGGCGGCACACCCTCGGGCTCCTCACCGGCAGCCAATCGACGGAAGGTTTTCACATAGGCACGCTGCGCCGGCGGATACCAAATAAACGTCACATGATCGTTTTCACGCGAGCGCTGCTGGAAGCTCTCCAGCACCTCATCGAGCGGCTCCGCGCCCTCGGTCGCCTCAACGCGAAAAGCCGGGACGCACTGCATCCCCACCTCAACGATCACGCCAAGTGCACCGAGACCGAGCCGCGCGAACTCGAAAATTTCTGGATGCATCCGCTCATCGCAATAAATAATCGAACCGTCAGCCAGCACGATCCGCAGCGATTTCACCATCGCCGAAAGGCCTGTAAACGCCAGACCGCTGCCGTGCGTACCGGTTGAAATTGCGCCCGCAATAGTTTGCGCATCCGAATCGCCTTGGTTCGCGAGCGCCAAACCGTGGGGCGCCAGCAAGCCGGGGATCTCGGACAATCGCGTGCCGCCACGGAACGTAGCCACGCGGCTCTGTTCGTTCACCGAAACCAGGCCGCGATAGTCGTCGAGGTGCATCCGCAGCCCCTCGGTGGCCGCAATGTCATTAAACGAGTGACCGGCACCAACCACCTTCACCGGCAGCTGCGAACCACCGGCACCGATGACCAGCGCCTTCACTGCCGTTTCGCTCGTTGGGCCAGCTGCCAGCTGCGAGCGCTCGCTCACCTCGCCCGACCAGTTACGCCAATTACTCGACCAGCGCTTGGGTGCAGTGCGAGTCGATTTGCCGGTTCGGCGTGACTGCTCGGTCATGACGATTGCAGATCCTTTACTCATTGCGGTTTTGCTCGCGTCGGTTGACAGGTTGAAATCAGCCAACCGCCGGGAGACAGCGGCTATTGGGGATGCGCGCGTGCTTAGCCCTCCTCACCCGCGATCCGCAGGTGGTGCTGAATCACCTCAGCAACGATAAACGCCAAAAACTTCTCGGCAAACTCCGGATCGAGATCCGACTCTTTTGCGAGCTCACGCAGCCGCGCAACCTGTCGGTGCTCACGGTCGGGATCGGATGCGGGCAGCCCGTGCTCGGCCTTTAGCTGACCGACACGCTGCGTGCAGCGAAACCGTTCAGCGAGGATGTGCACGAGTGCCGCATCAAAATTGTCGATCGAACAGCGCAGCTGCCGCAGCTGCTCGAGCGCGGCAGCCTGCGACGGTGCTGATTCGGGAGTTTCGGTCATGAACGGCTACTCCGTCGGCGCTTCGGCCAGAACCGCCTTGCCCGACGACAGCCCGAGGCGGCTGGCACCGGCCTCGATCATCGCCACCGCATCCTCGTAGGTGCGCACACCGCCCGAAGCTTTCACGCCCAGGCGATCGCCCACGGTTTCGCGCATCAGCTTCACGGCCTCGATGCTCGCGCCGCCAGCTTTGTGGAAGCCGGTGGAGGTTTTCACCATGTCGGCGCCGGCACGCTCTGAGGCCTGGCAGGCGCGGACGATCTCATCATCGGTGAGCGCGGCCGATTCGATAATTACCTTCAGCACCACCGGGGCGGGCGCCGCGCGACGTACCGTGGCGATGTCGGCCTCAACCAGATCGTCGCGACCCGCCTTGAGCATGGCGATATCGATCACCATGTCGAGCTCGGTGGCGCCGTCGCTGACGGCACGAACTGCCTCGGCCGCTTTGATGCTCGAGTGGTGTTTACCCGAGGGGAAGCCAATGACGGTCGCGACCTGCGGGCCGTTCGCGGCGATTTCGGTGGCGGTGGCCTCGGTGTCGCCCCAGGCTGCGCCGACGGGGAGCATATTTGGCGAAACGCAGATCGCGTAGGTGCCGAGCTCGGCCGCTTCGGCGTAGAGCGCGGCGACGTCTTCGTTGGTGGCGTCGGTGCTCAACAGGGTGTGGTCGATGTATTTGGCAAGCTCGTCACGAGTGAGTTTCGTCATGGTTCTATCCTCGCACCTTCGGGGTCGCCGCGGCGATTCGCCGCTCGAGTACGTCGCGGATCTGCGGCCATTCCGCAGCCAGGATGCTAAACACGGCGGTGCCATCCCAGCTGCCATCAGCCATTTTCCGGTCACGGCGCAGCACGCCATCCAGTTGCGCGCCGAGCTTGGTGACCGCGGCGCGCGAGCGCTCATTACCCGCCGCCACATGAAAAACAACGCGCTCGAAGCTGCTGCCGAACGCCCATCGAAGTAGCGTGAGTTTTGCATCCGGATTCACTACCGTGCCCCACACTTCGGGGGCATAGGCGGTGTAGCCGATCGCGATTGAACGCGTGTTCGGATTGAATTCATACAGTGAAGTGGTGCCCACGAGCCGGTCGCCGTAGCGCACCAGATAGCTGCGGCCGCCGCGCAGCCACGGGCAATAGGTCGAAAAAAACTCGACGTATCCCTCATCGGATGCGGGCATCGCTGCGGGTCCGCCGCCGTGGCCGCCCGCGAACACCTCGGGTACGCGCAGCAGCGGTGCCACTTCGCGCAGCCCGGCGATCGACATCGGTTCCAGCCGCACGTGGTGGCCCGTCAAGGATGCTGCGGGGCTGGGAAGCTGCACTGCACTCATGGGGGTATCCAACCGCATCCGCCCTGAGAACCGCATCCGCGCTTGCCTGCTGTCTGCCCTGGCGTGCTGCCGCCTGCCCCGGCGGTATCTGCCCTGCCCGTCCCGCCGCCGCGCCGGTACCTGCCCTGCAGATTCTTGTTTCCTGACTGCATCCCTGCTGAGGAGATTTGTTTCCTGACTGCATCCCGCCTGCAGATTTTTGTTTCCTGGATGCAGTTCGCTGCAGATTTTTGTTTCCTGGCTGCAAAACCGGCAGTTCCAGGCTGTTTCAGGCCAAATAGGCTGGTTTTGCAGCCAAATTTCTGAGTTCAGGAAACAAAAATCTGATGCCAGGAAACAAAAATCCGAGTTCAGGAAACAAAAATCTGCAACAGCCCGGCAGGCAGAACAGCCCGGCAGGCAGACGAGGCCGGGCCAGACCGGGCCAGGCAAACCCGGGCCGGGCAGCTGCTAGCCGAGGAGGTTGTGGCGCTCAATGATGTGGTCACGCGCCGGGCCGGTGCCAACAGCCGAGATGCGGGCGCCCGAGAGCTCTTCGATCGCCTCGACATAGGCGCGCGCGTTCGCGGGTAGCTGATCGAAGTGCTGCATCCCCGAAATATCTTCCTGCCAACCCGGGAAGTATTCGTAAATCGGCTTCGCGTGGTGGAAGTCACTCTGCGAAAGCGGCATCTCATCAAAGCGCTGACCGTCAACCTCGTAAGCGACACACACCGGGATGCGCTCAAACTCTGAGAGCACATCGAGCTTGGTCATCACAATGTCGGTAAAACCGTTGATCCGCGACGAGTAGCGCGCAATCACCGAGTCGAACCAGCCCGTGCGGCGCGGCCGCCCGGTGGTGACACCAAACTCACCGCCGGCCTCACGCAGCCGGTCACCATCCGCGTCGTGCAGTTCGGTTGGGAACGGCCCTGAACCAACCCGCGTGATGTAGGCCTTCTGGATGCCCACAATGCGGTCAATCTGGCGCGGCGAGATACCGGCACCGGTCGCCACACCTCCGGCGGTTGCTGAGGATGAGGTGACGTACGGGTAGGTGCCGTGGTCGATGTCGAGCATCGTCGCCTGCCCGGCTTCAAAAACTA
This sequence comes from Gulosibacter sp. GYB002, assembly GCF_036577665.1. Lineage (NCBI taxonomy): Bacteria > Bacillati > Actinomycetota > Actinomycetes > Micrococcales > Microbacteriaceae > Gulosibacter > Gulosibacter sp. GYB002. The sequence goes on from NZ_JARBDD010000013.1 coordinate 6,416, forward strand.
CGGTCTTGCCCGCTTCGAGGGCGCGGTGCACTTCGAGCGAGGTGTCACCCACCATCGGCCGCAGACGCTCGGCGTACGACAGCAGGTTGTCGGCGATCTCGTCGACGCTGAATGCGCGACGGTTGTAGGTCTTCACCAGCAGTTCGTTTTTTTGCACCAGCGCGCCTTCGATTTTTTGGCGCAGGATGCGCTCGTCGAAGATGTCTTGGATGCGGATTCCGACACGGTTGATTTTGTCGGCGTAGGTTGGGCCGATACCGCGGCCGGTGGTGCCGATGCGGCGCTTGCCGAGGAAGCGTTCGGTTACCTGGTCGAGTGCCCGGTTGTATTCGGGGATAACGTGGGCGTTGCCCGACACCTGCAGCTTCGACACATCGATACCGCGCTCGATGAGGTGGTTGAGTTCTTCAAACAGCACACCGAGATCGACCACGACACCGTTGCCGATCACCGGGGTTACGCCGGGCGACAGGATGCCCGAAGGCAGCAGGTGGAGGGCGTATTTTTCGTCGCCGATAACCACGGTGTGACCGGCGTTATTGCCCCCGTTGAACTTCACCACATAGTCGATACGGCTGCCGAGAAGGTCAGTCGCCTTGCCTTTTCCTTCATCGCCCCACTGGCTTCCGATGATTGCTACGCCGGCCATGGCCATCCTCAATTCGTTTGTGCGCGAGATTTCGGTGTGTGCGCGAGATCGCGTGCTTTGGGCACGGACCAACTTCCTATTCTAGTCGCCGCCGAGCTCGCTAGCGATGGCTGCGCCGGCGTTTGGGTCAGCGTCGCGCAGTAGCGCTCCGAGGCGGTTCACCTCGTCGGTTTCGCCGATGGCGGCGGCTGCCTGCTGCAGCAGCCAGAATGATTTGAGCACACCGCGGTTGGGTTCGTGCGACCACGGCACTGGCCCCTGCCCGCGCCAGCCAGCTTTGCGCAGCGCGTCGAGGCCGCGGTGGTAGCCGACGCGCGCATAGGCGTAGGCCTGGATGGTCTGTTTTTCGCGGCGGGCTTGTTGAGCGAGTTCGGCCCAGGCGAGTGAGGATGCGGGGTGTTTGGCGACGATGGCCTCGAGCGCCGGCAGCGTTGCCGGCAGGTGCGAGAGGTCGTCGAGCACCTCGGGTTCGGCTTCTAATAGCGTCGGGGGGATGCTGAGCAGGTTTTGTGGGTGCATGTTTCTGATGGTAGGTCGTTGTTATTTAAAAGGGATGCTTCGGATGCCAGGTGCGATCGGTACAAGCGGTGCGAACGGTGCGAACAAAAAGCTCGCTACCAGTCGCCGTTAATTTCTGCGAGCGCGTTCGACCAGTCTCGGTGATCGGCCGAGCAGATATAGCTGACGCCCGTGGCGGCGATGTTCATTGCACCGTCAGTTATTCGGATGCGTTCAGTTTCGGTTGCACCGCTGGCCATATCGGCGACGAGGGGTGATGTGGCCGCGTGCATGCGCACGGTGTCTGCGTCGACGTTGTGCGAGTTCAATATTGAGGTTTCACAGGCGTCCATTGCCAGCGCCAGTGCGGTCCACTCCAGTTCATCGCTCCACTGCCCACCCCGACTTTTCATCTCATCAATGAAGGCGTGCTGTTCGGGCGTGACTGCCTTGAGCGGTGTGCCGTCGAGGGGCAGCTGCTGTTCGGCGAAAAAGGCGTCGCGTTCGGCGAACACATCACCGTCAAAGTTTGACGGTGGGTCGTTCGGCTCAAAAGTGTCGGTGGTTTCGGGAGCCTCTTCCTCGCTCGTTGCCGGTGCTGCTTCGGCTTCTTTGCTGGGGCGCGCATCCTGCCCGCCGAATAGCAGCATTGAACCGATAATCGCGCCGGCAACAACGACCACGCCGACGCTTGTGAGCCCGATGATGAGCCCCGTACGTCGCGGTTTTTGCGGCGGCGTTTGGTTCCCCGGCCAGGGAGGGGGTGCGCCGGGGCCAGGATGCATTGTTTGCGGCTGATGATTGAAACCCGGTTGGTATTGCTGGTTCGGCATGCCGTTCGATGCCGATGGCCCGGGATGCGGGGCCTGGCGCGGCTGGTTCGCACCCCCGTGCGGGTTTGGATACTGCGGCTCAGGCCCCGAATGCGGACCTGGGCCACCCGAATGCGAGCCGGGCCCGGGATGCGGGGGCTGCGAGTTCCAGTGCGGCGGAGTTTGCGGTGGCTGATTCATATTCGCTCCATTTACAGCGGGCTGACCCACAGGTATCGAGCGACCGTGGGCCTCAGCCGTTGAGCCGCCCTGCCCTGGCACCGTGAAGGTGTCTTTTGCCGAGCCTAACAGCAGGCTCATCGGCCACGGGGATGACATTGGTACTCGATCGGGCGCATCGTGATCTGGCAACGACCTGCCGTTCAGCGTATGGTGGTTGCAACAAACGTGCTCCGGGGTCGGTGTAATTCCGAACCGGCGGTGAAAGTCCGCGACCCGCTGCCAACCAGGTAGCGGTTGAGCTGGTGAAATTCCAGCACCGACGGTGAAAGTCCGGATGAGAGGCGCACGCGCAATGCTTCGGCATTGCGATTTGAGCTATAGCTTCACCGCTACCAGCGGTGCGGCGGTTGCTGGCAATGCTGCCACTCTCCCCGGACTAACCGAGGAGAATCATGACCGCCCCAACCACAGTCGGCGCCGCACGCATCCGCGGCCGCAGGGCTGGCCGGATGCACTGGCTGGCGCCGATTGTTTTTGCGCTCGTGCTGGTCACAGCATGGGAGCTTGTGGTGCGCGCCGGCGTGGTCGCCGAGGTGTTTTTGCCCGCCCCGTCCACGCTTTTCGGCCGCTTCACACAGGAACTCGCCGGTGGCCCGCTGCTGCAGCACACCGGGGTCACGCTCGTTGAGGCGCTCGTTGGCAGTGTCATCGCCGTGCTCGTGGCGGTTCCGCTCGGTTATCTGGTTGCCCGCGTGCGCTGGGCCGACCTTGCCCTCACCCCGTACATCACCGCCTCGCAGGCAATTCCGGCGGTGGCAATCGCGCCGCTACTGGCGCTGTGGATCGGCTACGGGCTCGCACCCATCGCAATTCTCTGCGCAATCGTGGCGTTTTTCCCGATGCTCATCACCACGGTGCTGGGGGTACGGGCGCTGCCGACCGAGGTGCTCGAAGCCGCCCGCCTCGACGGCGCCAGCCGCTGGCAGTCGCTGCGCTGGGTTGAGGCTCCACTGGCCCTACCGAGTGTGCTCGCCGGCGTGCGCGCCGGTGCCGCGCTCTCGGTCACCGGTGCAGTGGTGGGCGAGTTCACCATGGGCGGCCACGGGCTCGGACTGCTACTGACCCTCTACCGCGACGCTAATGACACCGAGGGGCTGTTCTGTGCCCTCATCATGCTCGTGGTGCTGGCCGTTGGGCTGTTTATTGTGCTTCGCATCCTCGAATCGCTTTCTCGCACCCGCATCAAAAGGAAACCCGCATGACCCGCCTTCACCGTCGCATCCGTAGTTTTTTGGCCGCTGTTGCGACCGCATCCGCCGCACTGGCGCTTTCGGCCTGCGCACCGGCCGCATCCGGCGATCACCTCACTATTGGACTCACCTACACGCCCAATATTCAGTTCGCACCAATCTATGTGGCCGAAGAGCTCGGCTATTTCGATGAGGCCGGCGTGAATGTGAAGCTGCGCCACCACGGCGAGAGTGAGGCGCTTTTTGGTGCGCTCGAGGGCGGCAGCGAGCATCTCGTGTACGCCGCGGGGGATGAAATTTTGCAGGGTGCGGCAGGAGGTGTTCCGGTGACCGCAATTGGCACCCTCTACACCGAATATCCGGCGGTGTTGATTGTGCCGGCCGACTCACCGATTGAATCGGCCGCCGATCTTGCCGGCCACTCAGTTGGTGTGCCGGGCCCCTATGGCGAAACCTGGTTCGCGCTGCAGGCGCTGCTGCGTGACGCCGGCCTCGATAGCGACCAGGCGCAAATTGAGCACATCGGTTACACGCAGCAGGCGGCACTCACCTCGGGCAAGGTGGATGCGGTCATGGGCTTCCAAAACAACGATGCCGTGCAGTTCGAAGCAGCCGGCTTCGAGGTGCGCACCATTGCCGCGGTTGACGCGGATGCCCCGCAGCTGGTTGGCCCCGCCATTGGCGCCTCGCACAGCGTGATCGAGTCGCGCGGCGATGAGGTTACCGCTGCCCTCGCGGCCATTCAGCGCGGTGTGGAATACACCCTCGAGCACCCCGATGAGACCGTCAAAATTGCCGCGAAATACATTCCGACGCTGTCGACCGAGCAGGTGCGAGAGGATGCGCTGGCCACGCTGCTGGCAACGAATGAGCTCATGCAGCCGGTGGCAGGGCAGCCGCTGCTGCACAACGATGTTGAAACCTGGAAGCGGATGTGCGAGTTCATGCCCGCCGCGCAGCTGATTTCGGGTGAGGTTGACTGTGCCGCCGCCTACACCAACGAGCTCCTGCCGTAGTCTGCAGCTATGAACGACTCGACCGAACCCGAGATTGGTGTTGGCCCGTGGCCGGGAGGTGAGGCTGCCTGGCCCGACGATCCGCGCTACGACCGGCAGCTGCTGGCCGAGGGTGATCGCCGCAATGTTGTCGATCGGTTCCGCTACTGGACGAAGGCAGCGATTGTCGAACAGCTCGATCGCGAGCGCCACCCGTTTGAAATTGCGGTGGAGAACTGGCAGCACGATTTCAATATCGGTTCAATTGTTCGTTCGGCCAATGCCTACGGGGCTGAGGCGGTGCACATCGTTGGTAATAAGCGCTGGAATCGGCGCGGCGCGATGGTGACCGACCGCTACCAGCACGTGCATCACCATCCCGAGGTTGATGGTTTTGTGGCCCGGATGCGCGAGCGCGGTCTCGCGATCGTGGCGGTTGACAATGTGCCCGGTTCGGTGCCGCTTGAAGCGACACCGCTGCCGCGCGACTGTGTGCTGGTATTCGGGCAGGAGGGGCCGGGTGTTTCGCCCGAGGTGCTTGCGGCCGCCGATCTGTGTGTTGCCATCACGCAATACGGCTCGACCCGCTCGATCAATGTGGGCGCGGCCGCATCCGCGACCATGTACGCGTGGGTGCTGCAGCATGTGCACGGCTGGCGCCTGCCGCAGCAGTAGCTACTCGTTGAACGCACCCTGCCACGGCGTATCCGCGGTGACAAAGCAGGCGTAGTCGCGCATCCCTTTTTGCCATTGTTTTTTGGTGGGCCACACGGCAACAATTTCCACCTGTGCGAGCCGCTCGTCACTCACTTCGGCGAACGCATCCGCCTGCTGACAGGCGAGCATGGCGTGGGCTGAAAGCGGCTTGTCGCGCGGCCGCTCATATTTGTCTTCGAGTTCGAGTGCTTCGGCAATCGGCACCTGCGCCACCAGTTCGGTGCGATGCAGACCGGCGCAGTCGACCGGCGCAAATTCATCCGGCAGCTCAGTCAGGGGTGCATCCAGGCAGGTGGGTGCGGTCAGATCCGCGAGCGTGGTTGCGGTGGGCGTGGGTGTTGGGGGTGGGATTGATGGTTCGGCTACCGGGATGAACCGGGTCGCCAAAAAGCGCCCGGCCACCACCGCGAGCACAAAAATAATGACACCGATGAGCAGCCAGCGCACTCGCTGCGGTCTGCTGCGTTCGGTCGATGCTGTGGGCATCGTGGATGCTATTCGATCGGCGGCAGGCCGAGGTCGTCGAGTGTGATGGCGGCACGGTAGGGGTAGCCGGCGGCTTCGATGCGCTCAGCCGCACCGGTGGCGCGGTCGACGATAGTGCACACCGCAACCACTTCGGCACCGGCCCGCTCGAGCGCTTCGGCAGCCTTCAGTGGAGAACCGCCCGTGGTGGAGGTGTCTTCGAGCACGATGACGCGCTTACCCGCGACCTCGGCGCCCTCAATCTGGCGGCCGCGGCCGTGGTCTTTAGGTTCTTTACGCACGACGAACGCATCGATGGGTTTGCCGGCAGCAACCGAGCGGTGCAGCACCGCGTTCGCGAGCGGGTCGGCACCCATGGTGAGGCCACCGGCAGCGGCAATTTCACCGAACTCGGCCATCAGTTCGAGCAGCACATCACCGATCAGCGGTGCAGCGCGGTGGTCGAGCGAAAGTTTGCGCAGATCGATGTAGTAGGGAGCTCGTTTGCCGCTGGTGAGAACAAAGTCACCGTGGAAAACGGCCTCCGATTTGATGAGTTCGATGAGGGATGCACGCGCGTCAGTCACCTCGCCAGTGTATGTCGGAACTTCGGCACCGTGTGACAGGTACGGTGGAGCAATGCGCATCGCCACCTGGAATGTGAACTCCATCCGCACCCGTGTCGGCCGGGTTGTCGACTTCATCACGCGAGCCGATATTGATGTGCTCGCGATACAAGAGACCAAGTGCAAACCCGAACAGTTCCCCTACGAACCATTTGAGCGAGCCGGTTACGAGGTTATTGCTCGGGGTTTGAACCAGTGGAATGGCGTGGCGATTGCTTCGCGGCTGCCTATCGACGAAATCACCGAGGGATTTGCAGGCATGCCCGGTTGGGGTAAGCCGGGCGCCGATGGTGAGTTGCCGCGCGAGGGGCGCGCGCTGGCCGCCCAGATCGAGGGGGTGACCATCTGGTCGCTGTATGTGCCCAACGGTCGCGAACTCACCGACCCGCACTACGAGTACAAACTCGAGTGGTTGGCGGCGCTGCGCGAGCATATTCAGCAGTGGCGCGCCGCGCATCCGGGTGCCCCGCTGGCGCTCATGGGCGATTTCAATATCGCCCCGCTCGATATCGATGTGTGGGATATGGCGGCATTCGAGGGCCGCACGCATGTTTCGGCACCCGAGCGCGCCGCGTTCAATGCCTTCCTCGAGGACGGGTTCGTGGATGCGCTGCGCTCGCGCGGTGTTGAGGGCTACACCTACTGGGACTACCAGCAGCTGCGCTTCCCAAAAAACGAGGGGATGCGCATCGATTTCATTCTCGGGACGCCCGAGTTTGACGAGCTGGTCACTGCCGGTGAAATTGTGCGGGATGAGCGCAAGGGCGACGGCCCGAGCGATCACGTTCCGGTGGTGGTTGAGCTCGATGTTGAAACCGAGCTCGATGATGACCGACCGATGATTTTTTAGCCGGGATGCATCCCTGCCGTTAGCAGTCGACCGAGAGCGCCTTATCGGCGAGCTCGTAGACGATGTCGACCCGCGGATCATCCCCGTAGTTCGCGGGCGAACCATTCCAGGCGATCGTGACCTGGCGGGCACCGTCGGGGCTGGTGAGGGTCAGTGCTCGATATCCGAGCCCGGAACCCAGGTGCCCGTAAACCACACCAGCCTCGCCGATCTGCACTTCTTCACCCTCGGTGGCTGCCGGAGTGTTGGCGCCGCCGAGTTGAGCGGCGGCGGCCGTGGGTGTCGATTCGCCCTGCGGCATTGAGGTCGGTTGCGGCGATTGTTCACCGCCGGCATCCGAAATCTCCAGCGGCAGGTAGACGGGAGCTCGATCGGGGCAGCTGTCGGCTCGGCCCTGCAGCCCCAGCCCGTAGCCGTCGCCGCTGAGCTCGGTCATTTCGGCGAGCAGCTCGGGCGGCACCACCGCGCCGCTCATGAGCGCGCGCATGAAGGTGTTGATATCGCTGACGTTTGATTCGACGCCGCCGGCACCCGACCACAGTGACGCATCCTGTCTGGTCACCTCAATGCTGAAGCCCTGCTCGGTGAAATAACCGTTCAGGTGATCGTCACTCAGCTCGGTGCCTTCGGGGATGCGCGTGGAGTTCAGCCCCAGCGGCTCGGTGATGCGGGTGCGCAGCGATTCGGCGAGCGGTTGGTCGTCAAGTTTTTCGACCAGCATCGACAGGGCGATGTAGTTGGCGTTCGAGTAGTAGTACTCGGTTCCGGGGGTTGACCGCCAGCCCTGCTTGGTGGCGAGTTTGAGCAGGTCTTCGGGTTTGTGCGGCGTAGCAAGAATTTCGGGGATGCGCTCGGGGTTTTCTAGCCCGAGCCGCGCGATGTAGTCGTCGAGCCCGGAGGTGTGCTGCAGCAGGTGTCGAATGGTCACCGGTTCGGGGGCGTCTGCGAACAGCTGCGGGAAGTAGTCGTTGAACGGGTCGTCGAGTGAGACTTTACCCTCATCGACCAGCTGCAGCACCATTGCGGCGAGGATCGGTTTGGTGAGGCTGGCCACGCGGAAGGTTTGTTCCGGGCGCGCAGGGAGTTCTGATCGCAGTGATGCCACGCCCGCGCCCGAGCTCCACACCCGGTCGCCCACCCGCACTTCAATCACAGCGCCGGGCACACCAGCGGCGACGATGTCGTCGAGGCCCTGCTGCAGCTCATCGGTGCTGAAATCGGCCGTCGCGGTGGGACGCAGCGGCAGCGCGGTGGGGCCCGGCTGGCTGCCGCCAACGCAACCGACCAACAGGGCCGCGATCAGCATCAGGGTGAACCCCATCAGGGCCAGTCGCGAACGGCGGTTGGGCTGGATGCGGTGCGGATGGATGCGTGGGCTACTCACGTGTGCCAATGGTGCCAGGTTCGGGGGCAGTTGCGCGAGGGGGTTACCGAATAGCGAACACGCACTCGGTAACCCCCTCGTTGGATTTGGGCTAACTGCCGCGTTATTTAGCTTGGCGGCGCCGGCCGCGCAGCAGCAGGCCACCGGCGAGCGTAGTGGCCGCCAACGTCAGCAGGCCAAGTGCGCCCTCGTTACCGGTGGTGGCGAGGCTATCGGCATCCTGCGTGGGAGCCTCACTGGCCGTCGGCTCGCCGGTGGGCTCGGCCGTCGGCTCGCCGGTCGGATCAGACGTGGGCTCAGCGGTCGGCTCGGCGGTGGGCTCAGACGTGGGGTCAGCGGTCGGCTCGGCGGTGGGCTCAGACGTGGGGTCAGCGGTCGGTTCACCGGTGGGCTCAGCCGTCGGCTCGACGGTCGGCTCAGGAGCCGTCGTGTCGCAATCGTTCTCGCTCACCGGCTGACCGGCCGCATTGAAGTAGACGTGCTGCACACCGCCGGTCAGTTCGCGCCGTTCAGTGCGAACCACGTTGTAGTCGTCATCAAGGATGGGGAACGAGGCGACCGGGGTCATGGTCAGCTGCGACGCGATGTCAGTGCAGCTGCCGGTGTACTTGTCGAACACCATGTCAAGGTGCCCATAGTGCTTACCACCCGAAACCAGGTGCTGCACACCATTCTCGTTGGTCTGCCACACCTCGGGTTCGTCTCGCTGAGCCGACCACACCTCGTGCGTGTTGAAGTTTTGTGGCTCGTAGCTGCCGTCTTCAAGTTTGATTTTTTTGTCAGCACGCAGGCCGTCTGAGGCGACCCCCACATCCCAGTGGTAAACACCAATACCGTCGTTGTTTTCGTCGACGTAGCTGGCTTGGAACATCTCGTCGTGGCCTGAAATCACCGCGGCCACGCCGTATTTCTCGATGAGCGGCTGGAGGTGACGGGTGGCAACACCCGGCTGGTCATCCGGGAACTCATTGCCCATCGGGGTGCCGTGCACACCGTTTGAGTAGGCAACGTGGTGCCACTGCACGACAATAATCTGACCCTTTTCGCGCGCATCCTGTAGCTGAGCTTCGAACCACTTGTACTGCTCAGAACCAGGCATGAAGCTCGGCTGGTCGGGCTGCTGGTTTTCAACCGGCTCATCGATCCAGTTGTTGTCCTGGGCCACGTGGAAGTCACGCTGGTATTCCTCTAGCGTGAACACACCCTGCGTGTCGGTACCGTACTGCTCGGGGGTGAGGTTTTCGTCGGTGTGGGCCGAGCGCTGCTGGGGGTCTTCCTGTGCCTCGTCTTTGGTCGAGTCGGGTTGACCGTTGGTGACGTCAAGCGAGATGAAGGTTACCTTGCCTTGGTCGATGCGGTGGTAGGCATCCATCGCGTTCGGGTTATCGGAACCGAAGGTGTCGAAGTAGTGGTTGTAATACATCCGCGAGCGCACAATCGAGCTGCGGTCTTCGGGCTTTCCGTAGCCGTACACTTCGTGGTTTCCGAGCGAGGTGAATACGGGGATGCTGTCGAGCAGGTGGCCGCGATCGCCAGCGAAATTACGGAAATAGTCATCCCAGTGGGTTTGGCTCGACCCCTGCTCAACGAGGTCACCGGGCATGAGCAGCAGATCGGGCTGACGTTCGGCGATGATCTGGTTGTTGTAGTACTGACCGTCGTCTTCGGTGAGCATATAGTTCACGGCATACTGACCGTTACGCTCGCTGCCACCGAAGCGGGTGTCATAGGCTGAGCCCTGGCCGGGTCGCGCCTCCGATTCGACACCCAGCTCGCGGGTCTGCTCCCACTCTCGGTAACGCACGCGACCGCGGGGCTCGGTCTCCGAGTCGCTCATGGCGACGACGTAGAGCCGCTCATCCAAATCACTTCCGGCGCTTGGCGCGGTTGAGAAAGTGGCGTCGTGGCGGTAGCCGTCGAGGATCACCGCGTAGCTGTAGTTGGCGTTCGGCTGCAACTCGGTGATCGTTTGGCTGTACTTGTACGAACCATTGGCACGAACCCAGCTGCCCTTCGGCACCGAGCGCACGATGCTGCCGTCGCCGCCCTTGTGGGTGTAATCGCCCTGGTTCAGCTCATAGTCCTGGTACTGGGTGACCGGGTTGTGCTTACCGCTGACGGTAAAGCTCTTACCGCCCTCGGGGAGTCCGGGGCCGGTGACAATGAGGGTTGCGTCATTGCCCTGTTCACTGAACCAGTTAATGGTCATCTGGTCAGCAGCTGGCTTCTGCAGATAGGGAAGCACACGGAAGCCGGGACGCGGGTCGACCGGGATGGTCTTCTCGTCAGCCACGTTCGGTAGCTCATTAACCGACGCCAGCGCGGGTGAGTCGAACGAGCTGCGCTCATCGGCTGCGAAGGCGGGCGTGGCTACGGTGACGCCAAATGCCATGCAGGTCGCGGCGATCAACGTCGTAGTTCGCTGAGTGACTTGGGGAAAACGTGGCACGGAGCGCTCCTCACTGTGTTGTGGTCAAGCTGTGTTGTGGCCAAAGTTGTAATCTGGCCAAAGTTGTGCCTATCGAGCGACACAATCGCAGCCAGACTAGGCAGCCGTATCGGCCCAACTGGCCGGGGAGCACGAGTTTTCGCCGAGCATTAGCGCTTTGGTCATCCGACGCTTACCAGGCGGACACTTGACAGCACGGTAAGTGCCTGCTGGCCGTAGATCGGTCGTATGGTTGAGGCCATGACCGATGATGACGATCTCACTCCGCTGCCGGATGATTTCGTCGTGCCCGACGACGCATCCGCACTCGCTCACGACCGCGCCGCGCACCGTATTTCGGGGCTGCCCGAGTTTGATCCGATCGTGGTGCGCTCAATTTTTGCGGCAATATCGAGCTTTGTCTGCACCTTTGCCATGTATGCGGGCATCATGTCGCTCAATGCCGGATGCGCCACCGAGGCCGAGTGCAATGAACGCACCATGTCGCTGACTTCGACACTGATCGTGATTTTTACTCCGGTGTTGGCGGCGGTGGTGATCATTTTGGCCACCCGGCCGCGGATTCCCCGTCGCGCCCGCATCACCATCGCGACCGTCGATATTGTGCTGCCGGTCATCTTGGCGGTGGTTTACTACCTGGCGCTCTAGCGGCTTGCCCGTGCGAAAAGCGCGGACAGTCGGGATGTGCCGACTGCCTTCGAGATGGCGAGGTGGCGCACCGAGAAGCTGATCTCGGTGTGGGTCGGGTCGATGGTGTACGTACCTACGGTGAGTCCTTCAAATGCGGTCATGCGTTACCCCATTACTAAATTGCTTGTAGGTGCAACTTATTTGTATGCGTGGGATTACGCAAGGGGTAATTCAGGATGCATTGCCGCAAGTTACGTAGAAGGTCTCGGCACCGTTCGCCCAGCTCGTGAATAATGGAGCGCATGTTTCGATTCGCGCGCCGCAACCGCCGCAGCGAGTCACATCGCACCAAAAAACGGCTGCGCAAAACCACCGCGCGAGCGCAATCAAATCCTGTAACAGCCAGCAGCGAACCCAGAGTTCGCCACCTCGCCCGCCGCTTATCACCCCTGCTCCCCAATTGGTGGGGACTCGTTGGCGGTCAAACTGCCTCGTGGATCGCGCTCGGCCCGAGCTTCCTGCCGCGGCGCTGGTGGACCACGGCCGGCAGCGTCAGCCTTTCACAAATGTACGGCTACGCCATCGGCTCGGGTGCCCGCGCAATACGCAACGCCCTGCGCCGCAACGGCCACAGCACCCCCAGCCTGCGAAGCGCCACCGCCGAACGCATCACCCAAACCGCCATACTCTCAGCCCTCGCCGCTGGTACCGGCGTGGCACTGGTCAACGCCAGCGAACGGCAGCGCGAAATTGCTCAGCTCGTGCAGCAAAAGCCGCAGAGCAACCTCGAACAGATCGCCGGCTTCGTGATCGGCACCACCAACACCGCATTGACGGTCGGTTTCGTGCGCTTCATGCAGGTGTCATCGGCACGCGCACACAACCTCATTCGCCGCATCGCACCAGCACTGGCGGCACCGCTATCGGGATTCCTCGTGGTGTCAACACTCGTCTATGGCATCAGCCGCTACCTGATCCGCTCGCAGGTGTTCAGCCGCGTGCAGGCAGCCGCCGAACTAAAAAACCTGCTCCCGCTCCCAGGACGGACACCCCCCACCGAACCCGAACGTTCCGGGTCGCGCGCATCCCTCGAAAGCTACGGCGGGCTGGGGCGGCACGGCCGCGCGATCGCCTCCGACGGCCCCCGCCGCGCCGACATTGCGGCATTCTGGAATGAGCCGGCGATGGAACCAGTGCGCGCCTACATCGGTCTCGCAGCCCGCCTGAGCATCCCCGCGGCCGCCAAGCGTGCCGTAAAAGAACTCGACCGGGCCGGCGGATTTGAACGCGACCATCTGGTAATTTTTGTCGGCACCGGAACCGGCTGGCTCAACGATTGGTCGATGGCGGCAATCGAATATCTCACCCGCGGCAATTGCGCGATGGTTTCGATGCAGTACACGGTGCTCACGAGCGCCCTGGCGCTGATTGCCGACCGGCGCTCACCGCAGCTGACCGCACAATCGCTCTATCGCGAAGTGCGCGCCCATCTCGACACGCTGCCACCCGAACGCCGGCCGAAACTCTATATGTCAGGCGAATCGCTCGGCGCGTTCGGCGGCCTCTCAACGTTCGAAAATGCCACCGATATGGTCAACTCACTCGCCGGCGCAGTGTGGGCGGGCACTCCCCAGTTCTCCCCCATCTGGCAGGAGCTCACCGAGGCACGCAACCCGGGTTCGCCCTATATCCGGCCCGATATCGGCAACGGTGCCCTCATTCGGTTTTCGAACCGCCCCGGTGACGTGACGCATAACGCATCCGGCGAACCCTATGCACCGTGGAGCAAGAGCCGAACCATTTTTTTGCAGCACCCGAGCGACCCGGTGGTGTGGTGGCATCCCTCGCTCATTTGGAAACAGCCGGTGTGGTTTGAAGAACCGCGCGGGCACGACGTCACCGACCGGATGCGCTGGTGGCCGTGGGTGTCGTTCTGGCAGATTTCGGCTGATATGCCACTTTCGCTCGCCACCCCCGGCGGGCACGCCCATCGCTATTTTGAAGAATATGTCACAGCCTGGTCGCAGGTGCTCGGCGTGGATGCACCCGTCGCACAGCTCGAACGAGCAATCCGGCCGTTCATCAAACCGCACTAGTACGCCGCTTTTTTGCCCGAGCGACAACGGCAGGTTGCACTGACCTGGGACGCTAGTTGAGGTTGTGTGAACCGGGGATACAGTCCGCCGCCACAAGCACACCAACCCCGGGGACTTGCTCCACACCGACGTAACCAAGTTCGGGTGCATCCCTGATGGTGGCGACTGGCGGTATGTCGGCGAACTGCAAAGTGTCCGAAACCGGGCAGCAACCAAAGACCCCCCGCAGCAGCCAGCACCGGCACCCACTGTTGGGGTATTGCTTTATCCACACCGTGGTTGATGATCATTCCCGAGTCACGTACGCGGAAATCCATGACGATGAAACCGCTGCCACGACTGCGGGAGTGTTACGCCGCGCGGTCCAATAGTTCGCGGCACTCAGCGTGCTCGCCAAACGTAATCATCACCGACCTCATACTGCATGCGCAGGCCACCGACCCATCACCCGGTTAACCACCCTTCCCGAAAGTGTATCTAGACGATCCGAGCAGTCGACACGGGTGCGTGAGATGCAACCTACGACACGACGACGGTGAGGTCGATTATCGATGACTCGTAGCGCGTCCCGCCGTCGAGGCGCGATATTCTACTCGGATGGGCAGGGGCACGTCGGCACCACCGCGCGGCCGGCGACCTCGCACCAGGTCGATCAGCACCTCGACGCAAGAGGCGCCCGCGGCGCGGGGGGCGAGATCGATCGCGGTGATAGGCGGGTCGGTGTAGACGAGCGACGTGTTGTCGACGAGGGCGGCCACGAGCACGTCCCGGCCGACCCGCTTGTGGAGATTCTCGAGCACATCTAGGGCGACGAGCGCCGACCCTTCGGGGCCGCAGACGACGGCGTCGATGTCGGGGCGCAGCGCGAATAGGTCGCGCAGCGCCTCCGCGTATGCCGCTGGCGATGACCCAAAGGGCCGCTCGGTGATAAGGGCCGAAAGGCCGCGCTCAGCGCACCATTCGCGGTAGCGCTGCTGGATGCGCCCACCCCAGTCGGTGACGGCCGGGGAGGCCAGGAGTGCGGGCGCCCGCACGTTGAGGTCGCCAAGGTGCTCGAGCAGTTCGGTGAGCGCGCCTTCGTGGTCCGCGGTGACCACACCGTCGGACCGCTGGCCTGGGGATTGCTCGAGCGTCACGATCGGCACGTCGAGATCGAGCAACTTTTGCGCGATCTCGTCGTCACTGAGCGGGTCTATAACGATCACACCGTCTACTCGGGGACGTGCGTTGCTGCCGAGCCGGCGCGACGTGATGAGCGTGACATCGACGTCGGCCGCAGCTGCGGCCTCGAGCGCCCCGAAAATGATCTGTAAGTAGTAGTCGATGCGGGTCATCGCCTCGGGCAGATGGATGCCGATTGTGCCGGTCGTAGACGTGCGCAGCGACTTCGCGGCAGTGTTCGGTCGGTATCTGAGCTCCTCGGCGGCGCGTGTGACGGCCTCACGAGTCGATTCGGAGACGCGGCCAGTTCCATTAAGGGCATCGGAAACTGTTGTGCGGGACACTCCCGCGTACCGCGCCACATCCTGGATCGTCACTGTTCTTTTGGCCATGCAAGGTTTTTAGCACACCGGGCGCGCCCGCTGCCGAATCGTTCCGCGGCGTTGAGTCGATTTGACCATCTGCGTCGAAGCGACGTATGCTCGGGCAATGCCGGAACGATCCGGCAACGGCTCAATCACTCAACGATGCGTTGGCTGAGCCGTGCCAAAGTGACACGAAGGGTCCCACCGTGCGAAACAAAACTCCCGCCATTGCGGTCGGCGGCTTCACTGCCGTCGCGCTCCTGCTCACCTCCTGTTCTGCCACATTCACGGGGGGCACCTCCAACGGCCCCGATACCGAAGGCTACGTCGCCCAGGTCGACGAGTCGGTCGAATCGACCGGCGGAATCCTGAAACTGCAGCTTGACTACGACACCGCCGAGGTAGGTGGACTCGACCCGGCAGTCGCTGAGATCGCCCGCTCGTGGAGCATCGAGGGGCTCGTGTACGAGTCACTCGTCACGATGGGTCCGAATTTCGAGATACAGCCCGAGCTCGCGGAGTCATGGGAGCAGGTCGACGACACGACCTACGTCTTCACGCTGCGCGACGGTGCGACCTTTTCGAACGGTCGCGAGGTGACGGCAGATGACGTCGTCGGTTCTCTTGAACGTCTACAGGAGCTTGGCACCGTTTGGTCGGCTCAGCTGGGACCGATCGAATCGATCGAAAACACATCCGAGGGAGACACCAACGAAGTGACGATCTCGCTCGCCGAACCGTACACCCCGTTGCTCGCCGCGCTGGCGAACACTCCGGCAGCTATCTTGCCGATGCAGGAGCTCGAGGCCGGCGACTTCGACCCCGCCATCGAGATGCTCGGCAGCGGACCCTTTACGATGGTCGAGCACCGACAGGACGAATCGTGGACGTTTGAGGCGAACTCTGAGTGGTGGAACGCCGAGTCGCTCGGTGTTGACGGCGTTGAGATTGAGATCGCCAGCGACGACCAGACCCGGCTCGCAGCTCTGCGTGATGGCTCAACCCACTTTGCTAATTTCGCGAACCCGGACGCGCTGAGCCTGCTTGCGTCGACGGGTGATGTCACCGCTGTGAGCCAGGAACAGAGCGACTACTTCTACGTCATCCTCAACACGGTGAACCCAGACTCCCCGTTCGTCGACGACGAGCTGCGCTCGAAAGTGAACGCCGCGCTCGACCGCGAGACGATCGTCGACATCGCGCTTGCGGGCGCCGGTTCACCGACCGCCGTTACACCCGCGAACCTCCCCGGCGCCTGTGCAGCCGACTCGCTGCCGTCGTACTCGGCCGAGATCGATACCACGGCGCTCGAGGGCCAGGAGTTCACGCTACTGATCTACAGTGGTGACCCTTCACTGTCGGCCGTCGGCCAGGTCGTGAAGCAGCAGCTCGAGCAGGCCGGCGCGACCGTCAACCTCGATACGCTCGACTATGGCACCTACTCGGAACGCGTCTACTCGACGCAGCCGGGCGATTTTGAGATGGCCCTTGGCTGGTTCGCCGGCTACGGCGACGCTGCCATGGTGACATCGTGGTGGAACCCAGACAAGGCGTTCTTCAACGCCGGCTTCACACAGTCGCACGAAGACCTCAACGTCGCGATCGCAGAGACGCAGCGCCTGCCCGTCGGTGAGGAGCGCGATGCCGCGTTCGCCGAGGTCTGCCGTCTCGTCGACACGTACGCCGAGATGATTCCGCTCGCCACCCGCCCCACCATCATCGGCTATCGCAGCGATCAGCTGCAGGCGAGTATCCTCGGCGGCGAAGGCTATGGCGACTTCCTCCGCGGCGTGCCCGAATACCGCCTGACTGAGGGATAGCGCCATGGCACGCTGGGTGCTTAGCAGAATCGCCACGGGACTCATCACGCTGCTCGGAATCGCGATCGTCGTGTTCCTCTCGGTGCGGCTCGTGCCAGGACAGGCGGAACGAGTGCTGCTCGGACCTCTTGCCTCGGAGGAGGATCGCGCAGCGCTTGTGAGCACACTCGGACTCGATCGAGACCTGTTCACGCAGTTCGGACTCTGGTTCACGAGAGTGCTGCAAGGCGACCTCGGCACGTCGATCATCTCGCGGCAGCCGGTTGTCGACGAACTCGCACTCCGTCTACCCGTGACAGCGTCCTTAGCGGTGCTCGCGCTCGTCATGGCGCTCGCTGTGGGGATCCCGCTCGGCATCTGGCAGGCGGTACGAGCACATCGCCGCGGCGGCGCGGTTGTATCGCGCGTTGTGAGCGGTCTAGCGATCAGCGTGCCCGAGTTCGTACTCGGTGCGCTCGTCGTGCTCGTGTTCTCGATGATCCCGGTCGGAATCACTATCGGGGCGGTGACCCCTGTCACTGAGAACTTTCTCGCGGGGATCGGTTCTCTGCTGCTACCCGCTCTTGTGCTCTCAGTATTCTGCGCCGCCGCGACTGCCCGTACGACCCGCGACGCTACGCTCGGGGTGCTCATCGAGCCGTACATCCAAGCGGCGAAGGCCCGAGGGGACAGCCCCGGCACGATCATCCGCCGTCACGTGCTGCGCAACGTGTCGATTCCGATACTCACGCTCGCGGCGACGTTGCTCGCCCAACTACTCGGTGGAGCGGTCATTGTCGAGGGCCTGTTCAACGTCCCCGGCGTCGGTTCGTACATGCTCCGCGCGATGGATCGGCGCGACTTCGCAGTCGTGCAAGCTGTCGTCATGTTCGCAGCTATCGTGTTTGTCGTCGCGAGCATGCTCGTCGAGCTCGCCTCGAGCCGTATCGACCCGCGGGTCGCTACGACGGGAGACCGCACATGACCGCCCGCCGACGCGACCCAATCTTCTGGTTCGCCGCGCTCGTGCTCGTCGCGCTCGTGGTCGCAAGCGTATTAGGGCAGCTCGTGCCCGGCCTCAGCGACGGCGAGTCGACCGTCGGTGGTCGCTTCGAGCCGCCCTCGCTCGTGCATCCGCTGGGCACCGACAGCCTTGGTCGCAGCCTGCTTGCTCGGCTGCTTGAGGGAATCGGCACGACGTTTCTCATGTCAGTGATCGCGGTGCTCGTCACCTCGGTGCTCGCGATCGCACTTGGCATCGTCGCGGCGTACCGAGGCCGCTGGGTACGCGAGATCGTGCTGCGGCTCGGTGACGTGCTTTATGCGTTCCCCGCGATTCTGCTCGCACTGCTCATCGCCGCCGCCTACGGCCCCGGCTGGCCGGCCGCGATCGCGAGTATCGTGCTCGTCACCCTGCCACTCATGACGCGGATGGTCACGGCCGCCGCCGCGCAGGTAATGCGTCGAGACTATGTGACGAGCGCCCGAATATCTGGCGTGCGCGCGCCCGCGATCATGGTGCGGCACCTGCTTACGAACGTGTCGGGCACCGTCATCGTGCAGGCGACCTACGCGTTCAGCGTTGCGATCCTCGTCGAGGGCGGGCTATCGTTCCTCGGCTATGGCGTGCAGCTGCCTGCATCGTCGCTTGGTCTGCTTGTGAGCGAAGGAAACGTGTACCTTCTCACGGCGCCGTGGATCCTGATCGCGTCGGGCGGCACGATGGTGCTCGCGATTCTTTCGGTGAACCTTCTCGGCGACGCCTTGCGCGACCGCCTCGAACCCCGAACCGCGGTGGATATCTCATGAAACTCATCACCATTGACAACCTCACGGTAGATTTTGCGACCGCGGGCAGCTCCGTGCGTGCGCTCGACGGCGTCAACTTCGATGCTAGCGCGGGCGAACGCATCGCGATTGTCGGCGAATCGGGCAGCGGGAAGTCGACGATTGGCTCCGCGATCGGCGCCCTATTGCCTGCCACGGCGCGCTACGTCTCCGGGCACATCGAGGTCGACGGCTGCTCGGTGCTTGGGTTACCAAGGCGTGAGCTGCGACAGCTGCGCCGCGACGTGCTTGGCTACATTCCGCAAGACCCAATTGCGACCCTCGATCCGACGAAGCGCATCGGTAAGCAGCTCAAGTTCATCGTCGGCGACCTTGGCGGCGACAGGTCGGCCGCTTCGCTCGGGGAGCTGCTCGAGCGGGTACACATCCGCGAACCGGAACGAGTGCTGCGACGATTCCCGCATGAGCTCTCGGGCGGTATGGCGCAGCGTGTCGCCGTCGCCCTCGCAATCGCCCGCCGACCCCGCGTGCTCATCGCTGACGAGCCCACCGCATCCCTTGATGCGAACGTGCGCCGTGAGGTCCTGCAGCTCATCTTCGACTTCGCCGACGAGGCTGGCACGACCGTGATCTGGCTCAGTCACGACCTTGAGGCCGTCGCAAAATGGTGCGACCGCGTTGTCGTCATGTACCGGGGCCGGGTCGTCGAAGACGGGCTCGCTGCGACGGTACTCACGACGCCAAAGCATCCCTACACGCAGTCGCTGCTCGACGCGCTGCCCTCGCGCCTCGACCGCAACGTTGAAGTGCGCACGTACACGCAGCTTATTCGGATCGGCGAGATCACTGAGCAGGAGATGTGAGATGACTCTGTTGGAGTTCGATAAGGTGTCGGTGGTTTTCGGCCGCGGGGCGACCCGCAATGTCGCCCTCGACGCTGTGTCGCTCAGCGTTGCTCCGGGCGAAACGCTCGGGCTCGTCGGAGAATCAGGCTCGGGCAAGTCGACCCTCGCGTCGGTCGCGCTCGGCCTGCGCGACCCGACGAGCGGCACTGTGCGCTTTGACGGCGGTCAGCTCACGCGACGGAGGCTCGCTGGGCGCATGCAGGCGGTGCTGCAGCAGCCTGTGTGGGCGCTGAACCCGCGCATGTCGATTGGCGCGTCGGTCGCCGAGCCACTGCGTGTGCGCACACGCGACCGCGCAGTGGTGGAGCGCTGCGTCGACGAGATGCTCGAGGCCGTCGCGCTCGAACCCGAGCTGCGAGATCGCCGCCCGCACGAGCTTTCGGGCGGGCAGCGGCAACGCGTCGCGATTGCCCGCGCGCTCGTCACGCATCCTGAATTCATTGTCTTCGACGAAGCGGTGAGCGCACTCGATGTGTCCGTACAGGCGCAGATCCTGCAACTCATACGACGGCTGCAGGCCGAGCACGGGTTCGCCGCACTGTTCATCACCCACGACATGGCCGTCGTTCAGTACATCGCCGACTCGATCTGCGTGCTGCGCAGCGGCGAAGTCGTCGAACATTCGTCAGCCGCCGACTTCGCGGCCGGCCCCGAGCATCCCTACTCACGATCACTTTTGGAGGACTAATGACGAACCTCAATCTGCTCCCGCAAACCGACTGGGATGCGGGGCCACGCACCACCGAACGGTCGACTTTCGCCGGGCTCGAGATCAACGACGACGCGGTACGTACGCCGGTGCCGGGTACGCCGCGAGAGCTCGTCGAATTCGATTTCCCGGGCGTTCGCGTCGGCGTCGCCGAGTACGCGGATGGGCCGACCGGGGTGACCGTTATTGAGTTCGAGGGCGGCGCCCGCACCGCGATCGACGACCGAGGCGGGGCGGTCGGTATCACAGGGCGCTATAGCTACAACTCTGCGATCGTGCTCACAGGCGGCTCGGTGCAGGGTCTCGCCGCGGCGAGCGGCGTCACCGATGCGATCATGGCCGAGCGTGGCCGCAAGACGGGCTTCGCCGACCTAGTGCCGGTTTCGGGCGCCTGCATCTACGACTTCGCGGTGCGCGACAACGCGATCACCCCCGACAATGCTCTTGGCCGTGCTGCGCACGCGAACGCGGTGCCGGGGCACGTGGCGATCGGTCGCGTCGGCGCAGGCGTCGCGGCCAGCTGTGGCAAGATGAGCCCGACCTCGACCGAGTGGGCTGGTCAGGGTGCCGCTTTCGTGCAGGTCGGCGAGCTCAAGGTGCTTGCGATCGTCGTAGTCAACGCGGTCGGAGTTGTCATGGATCGTGACGGCCGAGTGCTGCGCGGCAACCTGCAGCCCGACGGCAGCCGTCGCCATCCGATCGTTGACGGGATGCTCGCCTTTGACCCGACCAGCGCTGCCACGCCCTACCAGCCCGGCAACACTACTATCTCGACCGTCGTGACGAACGCGAAAGTCAACGATGTCGACCTCGCGCAACTTGCGACGCAGGTGCACTCGTCAATGCACCGCGCGATTCAACCCTTCCATACCGCCCTCGACGGCGACACCCTGTTCCTCGTGACCACCGACGAGGTTGAGCTACCGAGCTTCGACGCACGCAAGACCCTGAGCCCAAGCGTTGCCTCGGTCGGCGCCATCGCTTCGGAAGCCATGTGGAACGCCATTATCGAAAGCGTGCGATAACCGTGTACACCTACCCTGCATACCACGCGCCCGACGGCAAGGCACTAGTCAACTTCGTTGCGGCAACGCCGTTCGCAGTCGCCGTCACCTCGCAGACCGGAGCCCCGATCGCGACGCACGTGCCTGTCGTATTTCCGCCCGATCTCAATCCCACCGATCACGAATCGCTCATCGGCCAGATGCTCTGGTCACACATCGGCCGCGCTAACCCACACTGGGAACGGATGCTTGAAAACCCCGAGGTGCTGCTCATCCACACTTCATCGCATGGATACGTATCGCCGACCCTCTACGAACGTCCGAAATCGGTTCCGACGGTCGACTACACGGCAGTGCATCTCACAGGCCGAGTGACGATGTTCGATGACGAGGGGGCGCTCCGAGTCGTTGAGCAGACCGTTCGCCAGCTCGAGGCCACGCGAAAACACGAGTGGGACATGTCTGATTCGCGCGACGTGTTTCGCACCATCATCGGCGGCGTTGTCGCGTTTGGCATCGAGATCACAGGAGAGCAAGCGGTGTTCAAACTAAGCCAGGACATACCCAGCGAGATTCGCAGGCGGGTACGCGACGAGTTTGCAGGGGAGGGCGGCGAACCCTTGCCCGGCTGTCCGCACGCCGACCTTGCGAAACTCATGGATTCCCTGCCTCTGTCCGAACAGCCGAACAATTAGGGAGAGAACTGATGCGCGTACACGAACTACGGCTCGTCGAGACCGATCCGTACCACCGCGGCCAGGAATACGGGCGCGCCCTGGCCGAGCAGGTGCGGGACTCCGTCGAACGCTATACCTGGGCGTTCGGGGAGCTCGGCGTTGACACCGATACGGTGGCACGCGTCGCCCGCGAGTCATTCGCGCAGCTCGAGGAGTGGGCCCAGACACAGGCCGATGAGCTTCGGGGGCTTGCCGCGGGCTCGGGCGTGAGCCTCCTTGACCTCGCGGCACTCATCGCCCGCACCGAGGTGCTCGCGCACGCCCCACAGGAGGCGATCGAGTGCTCCACTGTCGTGCGTCTCGCCGCTGAGGGACCGATGGGGATCCAAACCTGGGACTGGCACGCCGAGCTCGTGCCCGACGCCGTGTTGCTCGAAGCCAACGTCGGAGGCCGATGCGTGCGCACCTTCGCCGAGGTCGGCATGCTCGCGAAGATCGGCATGGGCGGTAACCTCGCGCTGTTCTTCAATATCCTGAGTCACGAGCGGGATGCGCAGGGCGCGGGCGTGCCCGTGCACGCGGTCGCGCGGCGCATACTCGAGCAGGCCGACACCGTTGAGGAAGCCCTCGCGATTGCCGAAGGCGCGCCGCTCGGCGCCTCGACTGTGCTGACGGTGCTCGAGGCGCCAAGCGTGGCGAAACCGGCGGGGGATGCGGCGAGCATCGAACTCTCGCCCGCGGGGGTCGCGCTTGTGCGCGGCTCGGGCGGCCAACTTGCACACACGAACCACTTCCTCGACCCTGTGCTCGCGACAGGCGACACAGCCTCAACCCAGTCGACTACAGACGTGCGGCTCGCGCACCTCAAGTCGGTGGCCGCGCCGGTGGCCGCCGCTGCCGAAGTAGCTGAACTTGCGCACGCGATGTGCGGCGACGCCAGCGCGGCGGCGCCTGTATGCATGCGTCCCGCCGACTCGCCGAATCTCGCCGACCGGTGGCAGACGCTCATCACGATCGCGATGACGCCCGGTACCGGGGAGCTGCACTGGCACGAGGGAATCCCAGCCGACGTTGCAGAATCGGGGTTCCAAGTGTTCGGCTAGTTGTACTGATCGGAGAAGTTGGTTGAGATTGTGTGAACCGGGGGATTTGAGAAAGACCTCTGGTGTGGAATGGAAATGTAATCAAGATTCAACCAACCCACACAAGCAGTCCTCTCAATGGTTCACTCGAACTCAGCACTGACCCTACGTCACCGCCTGAAAGTCACGGAACTGGTCGCTAACCACGACCTGCCCATCGCTGAAGTCGCCGCACGGATCCGGTATGCCTAGCCAAACGCCGGGCCGATCGCTACCGGCACGGTGAACCCATGCACGACCCCTCATCCCGACCACGCACCAGCCCGAACGCAGCCGAGCCCGAAGTGATCAAACGCCTCCTGTCGCTGCGCCTGCGCAAGCGTCTGGGCTCGGGAGTCCCGTCCGGGTTCCGCCAGCAACAGCCCGTTCGCAGTGACCGCGCGCCGCGCCTCGGCGACCTCTCAGACTCGATCCATATGCTACGACGAGTGACACCATCGCTATGTTGACTACATTGACGTAGGAGACTTCATATGCAGCGCAGAAAGAGAATACGACTAGCGGTAATGCTCACCTCTGCGATACTCGGAGCAATCAGCCTTGCACTGTACTTGATTAATTCGATAGGAATCGAGATACACAGATGTCCAAATTATGCACCCGAAGGCATCCACGAGAACCTAGACATCAAAAGCGAGCTTTCATTATTTCCGCTCGGCGCAAACTGTAAATATTTTCAAATCACACCAAATGGTGACACGGTTCTATTGAACGAGCGACTCAGCGACTTCAACCTAACTTTCCAGATCCTTCCGATGGCACTTGGCGTGCTGTCCTTCTTCTTTCTTGCACTGAATACAAACGCAAACGCGAATCAGGTTCATCATCGCAATATTTAGCACAAGCCTATCCGCCCTCCTAGCCATTGGAGCACTAATCACGGGTTCGATTGTCGCAACCGAACCTGATATGGCCAATTAGTAACCCTACCGGAATCCAGATATTTCTGAATGTTTCTCGCAACTGGGTCGCAAATCCAAATTTATGCTGGGTCTCAAAGTCATACGGCATAACTCCTCCAACCAGGCTGACTTGCTAAATCTATAACCTGGAGGTCTCACGCGCATGAACCCTCATAGAATATATATCCAATGAATACCATTTAGACCCTCGCGCTACTTCCGATTCAAGGCACTCGGCTTTTAGCGAGCATTGCTATTCAATAAATTATCAAGTCCCGGTACAGCCGCGCGCCGCGCCTCGGCGACCTCGTGCATGAACCGCAGCACGTTTTCATCCGCAAAAATATCGTTAGGCTGCAGCGGGCGCGTCAGATACAGCCCGTCAAGCGATCGGATGCGAGAAAGCGCCACATAGGTTTGCCCCGGCGAAAACGCGCGGGCACCCAAATCAACCACAGCCCGGTCATAGGTCTTCCCCTGCGACTTGTGAATCGTCACCGCCCACGCCAACCGCAGCGGGAACTGGTGAAACTCGCCAATCACATCCCGTGACAGCTCATTCGTGCCCGGATCGTAGCTGTACTTCAGCTTCTCCCACACAATCGGCTCGACCTCGTGCTCCTCACCGTCAACCTCAACATAAACGGTGCGCTTAATACGCGAAACCGTGCCCACCGAACCATTCACCCAGCGCTGATCCGGATCGTTACGCAGGAACATCACCTGCGCGCCCTCTTTGATTTCAAGCCGCTCATCGGCAGGAAACGCGCGCCCGGTGAACTCACCCACAATCTCGGCCTCGGCGGTCATCGACTGGCCCGGCAGCCGCGCCAGCTCGCGCGCATTAATACGGCTCACCGTCGCATTGCGCGAGGCAAGCGTGATGATGCCGTCCTGCGGAGCCTGCCGCGCACCCACCTCGTTGAGCCGCTGCGCCATCGGCGCCGTCACCCGCGCATACCGCACCGCCGTCAAAAGCTGGCGAAACTCCTCGTCATGCTGCCGGTGAATTTCTCGCAGGGTGTGGATGCGCATCTCGGCTTCCCGCCACACATGCGCATCAAAAAACCACATCGAGCGATAGTTTTTTTCGACCCAGGCACGCTCCTGCGGATCCGACGGCGGCACCGGTGCCAGCTGGAACGGATCACCAAACATCACCACCTGCACCCCGCCAAAGGGCTCGGCGCGACGCTGACGCGCCTGCCGCAGCGACCGATCGATTGCATCCAGCAGGTCGGCCGACACCATCGAAATTTCATCAATGACGAGCGTGTCAATTTTTTGCAGCAGCTTACGCACCTCACGCGGCTGCTCAATCGGTTGGTTACCAATCACCCCAATCGGCAACTTAAACAGCGAGTGGATCGTCTGCCCGCCAACATTCAACGCCGCAACCCCGGTGGGCGCACAAATAACCAGCTGCTTCTGCGTGTGCCACGAAAGATGATTGAGCAGCGTCGACTTGCCCGTGCCGGCCCGGCCGGTCACAAACAGATGCTCGGTGGTGTTCTCAATCGCATCGAACACGCCCTGCTGTTCAGGGGTGAGCTGAACCGTCATTCCGACTTTGCCTCACGGTCAGCAAGCGCCTGCAACTGGGCGTTATAGGCAGCCAGCTCGGCATCCTCATCGCGCGCGGCACGACGGTCGTAGGTGCGGGCCCGCTTGGTGTCGACACGCGCCCACTGCACCCCAACAAGCACCGCAAGCATCACCGTCGGGAATTCACCAAGGCCCCAGGCGATAGCGCCACCGATTTGCTGATCCTCAAGCGCCGTCGCCGGGCCCCAAGTGCGGCCGGTCACACCAAACCAGTCAGCAACCAGCAGGTTCGTGTCGACCATCACCGCAAGACCAAAGAACGCGTGGAAGGTCATCACCAGCACCAGCGAAATCAGCCGCATCGCGTGCGGAGCGCGGGTGCGGCTCGGGTCGTCACCGATGAGCGACTCAACAAACAGGTAACCGACGATGAGGAAGTGTGCAACCATCCACATGTGGCCGACGTGGTCGGTGACCGCCCAACGGAAAAGCGGCGTGTAATAAAACGTGAGCAGCGCTACCGCAAAGTTCACGCCCGCCACAATCGGATGCGAAAAGAAGGCCGCGTATTTCGAGTGCACGAGCAGCAGCATCCACTCGCGTATCCCCATCGAGCCATCCGAACGCGGCTTTACGGCACGCAACAGCAGCGTCATCGGGGCGCCAAGCACGAGGAAGATCGGGATGATCATCGACAGGATCATGTGCTCGGTCATGTGGAACGAAAACTGGAAGCGGCCGTAAACAAACAGCGCACCGTTCACGTTATAAAGCAGGATGAGACCGCCAATAAACACTGAAACCGTGCGCCACAGCGGCCAATCATCGCCGCGCTTGCGCAGCCGGCGCACGCCCAGCACATAGTAGATGAGCCCCATCACCACGAGCGTCGTCCACACCGGCTCGAGATTCCACACGGTGAACAGCTTCGAAAACTCAAACTCGGGCGGCATCCGGTCGCCACTGAGCAGCTGAGCGGGCGTGGGTGCATCCAGTTGGTCAGCGGTCAGCTGCGGCTGCGGGGATGCGGTGCGTCCCAGTGCCGCGGCAATACCGGCCACCGCACCCATCACGAGCATCTCGGCCGCGATCAGCCAGGCGAGCGGGCGCCTGCTGGTGTTGCCCTCGACAAGATTCGCGCGCATCCGGTCAATGAATCGCCGCCGCTGAGCGGCACCAAAAATCCCCAGGATGACCAGCAGCACGGTCTTGATCAAAATGAGCGTGCCGTATCCCGTGGTGAACAGGCGCGAAAGATCACCGACGTTGATGAACGTGGCGACCACACCGCTTGTGGCAGTCACAAAAAACGCCACCAGCGCCAGCGATGAATAACGTTCGAGCAGCGGCAGGCGACGCGGCGCGGGCGCGAGTGCCGCCACGACACCCACCGCCACAAGCCCGCCCAGCCACACGGCCGCACCGGTGTAGTGCAGCGTGATGCCGCCCACCGCGGTGATGTGATTCGAGGCACCGGCAGCGTGGCCCTGCGCCGCCAACGGCCACAGACAAAGCAGCGCGTAGAGCGTACTCAGGCAGGTGCCCCAGCGGCTGCGGGTGGCGAACACCGCGACGCTCAAAATCAGCACCATGATGGTGTTGAGCAGCCACTGCTGGCCCGCTTCAAGCCCGCGCATGAAATACCACAGGCCCGCACCGAAGTCGGACGAAGTCGAGAAGGGCACGCCCGAAATCGACAGGTACGACATCACCGCCGCAAACATCGTCGCGAGTGTCCAGCCAGCTGCACCGCCCTGGGCGAGCTGCATCGCCCGCTCATGCTCAGGTTCGGATCGGCTGGCACAGTACATCGCCACCACCAAACCGCCGATGGTGAGCGAGGCGGTGAGGTTATAAAGCAGCCGTGCAAACGGCAGGCCCCAGCGAACCACCGGGCCTGGATCGCCAACCTGAAGTGGGTCTGCAGCGCCGCCGATGAGCAGACCGATGACGGTGGCAAAAGCAGCCACCGCGACCAGCGCCGCCGGGCCCCACACGATGAGATCCCGGGTGAGCGGCGACCACCCTGCCTGGCTGACGCGATTCAGCGTCGCCTCATCGAGGCCCGATCCTTTGCGCTGAACGCGCGTGCGCCCCAGGCGCTCATCCGCTACTGACATGGTGCCTACCAGCCTAGTCGGCCCGCGCATTCCCGGCAGTCGACCGTCCACATGCGCTCATCGAGAGGTTGGTGCGCATCCCTGACACCAGGTGGGCACACCTGATCTGGTAGGGGAATCAGAAGGGTCGGCCCTGCGTCTCTGACGCCAGCCCATTCACATTCGTAACCGTGCCCCTCAGCAACCGAAAGACCCACGCATCCCTGGCACCCGATTTCGATGCCGGAAGTGCCGCTGTTTATGGCCGATTTCGACTGTTTTCGGGCGATTTACCCGGGAGATTGCCGAAAATCGTGACGAAATTCATCCAAAACCCGCTAAAACACAGGCAACTCACCTGAACGGTGCTAGTTTGGCGACGTTGCGCTGCACAGATGAAGTGCCGGGCACGACCTAACCTAACCCGGATTGCGACCGCATCCGTGGACGCAGAATTCCCAGGAGGACCCATGGCAGAGAAGAAGCCAACCGTTAACAAGACCGACCTCGTCGCAGCGATCGCCGCTGAGACCGGCCAGAGCCAGGCCACCGTGAACGGTGTGCTCGACGCACTGTTCCAGCAGTTCGCCAAGCACGCTGCTGAGGGCACCAAGGTCACCATCCCCGGCTGGCTTTCGGTTGAGCAGACCCAGCGCGCCGCTCGCGTGGGCCGCAACCCCCGCACCAAGGAAGAGATCCAGATCCCCGCTTCGAAGGGCGTCAAGATCTCGGCTGGTTCGAAGCTCAAGAACGCTGTGAAGTAGTTTTTGCTGCTAACCGCGTGGGCCGCTCCGTTTGGGGCGGCCTTCGCCGTTTCCAGGGCGCGCGTGCGCTTGAGCTTGGAGCGCGCGACTCGCCGCCGCTGTGGTGCAACTCTGTAGGCACCAGCGCGGCCACTCGGGTACACCGCAAACACCGGAAGCCACCGCTATAGCGGTGTACCCCAGCGTTTTCGGTGGCTTTCACGGCGCACCACGGGTGCGTAGACGCGGGCGGGACGCGACGCGGCGGCCGAAGCCCGGCGTGGCGCGGCAGTGAGCACAGCGCGATGCCGCACACCAGCAGCACCGCCACTCACCACTCCCACCGCTCTCACCGCTCTGACCGCTGACCACTCTCCCCACCTTCTGTGTGGGTTCGCGTCATTTGTACGTGGCACAGCACACACACTTGACGTGGAGACACACAAATCCCGCAGATGCGCGGGGGCGAAGCCCGGTGGGCGCGACGAAGCGAGGGGGCGCGGCGCAACGCGGGGGCGCGACGCAGCGAGGGGGCGCGACGCAGCGCTGGGGGCGCGACGTGCACCCCGCGCGTCGTTCGCGTACACCGCAAACACCGGAAGCCACCCCTATAGCGGTGTACCCGAGCGGTTTCGGTGTACCTGGGCGGACGTCGGGTGCGCGGACGGCGGGTGGGCGGACGGCGGGTGGGCAGACGGCGGGTGGGCGGACGTCGGGTGCACAGCGGCGGCAGCGCAACGCGGCGCGTCCCCGGCGGAAACGCGACGAGCCGCATCCCCAAGAGAAAAGGATGCGGCTCGTGCGTGAGTTAAAAAGCGGTGCTTACCAGCTCGACTTGCGGATGCCGGGCAGCTCGCCACGGTGCGCCATCTCGCGGAAACGGACACGCGAGATGCCGTACTCCGAGAGCACACCACGGGGACGACCGTCGATGGCGTCGCGGCTGCGCACGCGCACCGGCGAGGCGTCGCGGGGCAGCTTCTGCAGTGCCACGCGGGCCTCCTCGCGCGACTCGTCGGTGCCGTTCGGGTCGATGAGCTGCTTCTTCAGCTGCGCGCGACGCTCGGCGTAGCGGGCAACGATTTCTTTGCGCTGCTCGTTCTTTGCAATCTTGCTCTTCTTCGCCATGATCTATCGCTCCTCGCGGAATTCAACGTGCTTGCGGATCACCGGGTCGTACTTCTTCAGCACGAGGCGGTCGGGGGTGTTCCGACGGTTCTTCTTCGTGACGTAGGTGTAGCCAGTACCCGCGGTCGAGCGGAGCTTGATGATGGGACGGACGTCCTGTGACTTCTTCGCCATTAGAGCTTCACACCCTTCTTGATCAGGTCGGCAACCACCGCGTCGATGCCACGGGCGTCGACGACCTTGATGCCACGGGCCGAGAGCGTGAGGGTCACCTTACGCTTCAGCGACGGCACGTAGTACGTCTTCTTCTGGATATTCGGGTCGAACCGACGCTTGGTGCGACGGTGTGAGTGGGATACGTTGTGACCGAAACCGGGGGTGGTTCCCGTCACCATGCACACTGCTGCCATGGTTTCTCCTTCAATACCGCGACGCCGGGAAGCGTCGCCCAAGATCTCTTGTCTGCAGCAAGCGCTGCTTGTCAGCAACTCGCCACGGTCTCACTCGAGGGGAACCCAAGTGAGCCAGCTGACAACTATACCCGAGCGCGCGCATCCACACAATGACGAATCTGCCCCAAAACAAGCACCCCAAACCGGCAGCCGCGCCCGGCAGCCAACGCATCCGCTGCGAGCATCCAAACCCCAGCAATAGCCCAGCAAGCAGGCAGCCGCGCCGTTTAGCATCTTGCCCGTGAATATCAGTTGCTTTGAGCTGTTTCAGGTCGGTCTGGGACCTTCAAGCTCACACACTGTCGGCCCAATGCGGGCCGCGCGCGCATTTGTGCAAACCCTGGTCAACGACGACCGGTTCGCCAACCTCGCCACAATCCGCATCGACCTGTTCGGTTCGCTCGCAGCCACGGGCAAGGGCCACGGCACCCTCGAGGCGGTGCTGCTGGGGCTTGAGGGATACGATCCCTCCGCAACACTCCCCGACCAGGCTGATGCTGCTCGCGAACGCCAGCACACCACCGGCATCGTGCGCGTCGCCGAACAGCTCGGAAAAGCGTCGGTACCCATCAAACTCGGCGTCGACGATATTGTGCTGCGCCCGCTCACCATCCTGCCGCGGCACACCAATGGGATGCGGTTAGCTGCGGTGGGTGCCGACGGCACCGAACTGCTCACGCAGACCTGGTACTCGATCGGTGGCGGCGCGGTCGAACTCGAGGGCCAGGGTGCCGCAGCTGGCGCCGCCGTCGCCGTGCCGCATCCGTTCACTTCGGGTGCGGAGCTGCTGCAGACCTGCGCTGAAACGGGCTTGTCGGTTGCCGAGCTGATGCTGGCGAACGAGTGCGCATCCCGCCCCGAAACCGAGGTGCGGGCGCGCCTGAACGAACTGTGGGAGGTGATGGAGGCGTGCAAAGACTCGGCGATCCGCCGCAGCGGACCGCTTCCGGGCGGACTGCAGGTGCATCGCCGTTCACCCGCATGGCACACTCGTCTGCGCCAGCTTGATCCCGATCGCGAAGAACGGTTCTGGCAAGAGTGGACGAATCTCGTAGCACTGGCCGTCAATGAAGAAAACGCTTCGGGCGGGCGTATCGTGACCGCCCCAACCAACGGCGCCGCCGGAATTATTCCGGCCGTATTGTTCTATGCCACCCACTATCTGCCCGGTGCAAAACATTGGGATGCGACCCAAAAACAGGCCGTGATCGCCGACTTTTTGCTCGCGTCGGCCGCAATCGGGGGACTTATTAAACGCCACGCATCCATTTCGGGTGCCGAGGTTGGTTGCCAGGGCGAGGTGGGATCAGCCTCGGCCATGGCTGCCGCCGGGCTCGCGCAGGTGCTCGGCGGCACTCCCCCGCAGGTTGAAAACGCTGCCGAAATCGCGATGGAGCACCACCTCGGGCTCACCTGCGACCCGATTGCCGGGCTCGTGCAAATTCCCTGTATTGAACGCAATGCGATTGCGGCATCCACCGCGGTGAACGCGGCAAAAATGGCGATGATGGGTGATGGGTCACACTTTGTGTCACTGGATGATGTGATCGTCACGATGCGCGAAACGGGCCGCGATATGAGTGCAAAATACAAGGAGACCGCGCTCGGCGGGCTCGCGGTTAACGTCGTCGAATGCTAGTTCGTATCGCGGCTGGCTCAGGGCACCTACAACACCATGCGCCGGCTGTCATCAACACGCCTGGTGAGTCGGCGACGGTCGAGCAGCTCGAGAAGTGGCACCGCCACGCGTCGGCTGGTGTCGAGCCGCTGACGCGCCTCACTCACAGTGAACGGCTGCGGCAGCTCACGCAGTATTGCTGCCGCCCGCGCCGGTGCATCCGGTAGCAGCACGATCCCCTCGGCGATGCGCAGCAGCCGCCCCGCACGCTCAGCCGCCGCGAGTTCTCGACGCCCAAGTTTGAGCGCCGCGAGCGTGTCGGCATCCGGTGCCACAAACGGCGCCGTGCGCAACTGGGTTTCAAGTTTTGCCACCGCCGCCTCGATGGGTCCGAGTGTGGCGGCGCGCTGTGCGGCGCAGATTCTCCCGTCACGCACCTCGAGTTTTGCCAGCCGCACCACCGAGCCCAGCAGTTCCGCATCCGGAACCGCCAGCGCATCCACGGCCGCATCCCGGGTTATACCCACGCTGAGCGGATCAGCAGCCGCGTCATCGACCACGAGCTTCCGCAACTGCCGCGCCCAGCCCAGCAGCGCATCCTTGGTGGCAAGCCACGCACCAATTCGCACGAGCTCATTCGGCAGTTCATCTGGCACCTCGATGCCAAACTGTTCGATCCTCGCCGCCGGCATCGCACCACGCCGCGCCACCTCGTGCACGATCGACCCGGTGTCGGCCATGCCCGCGAGTTCGGCACCGCGGCGGCGGCCGGCACCGCGCCGACGCAGCTGCGGCGGGTCAACATCCAGCACCAGCGCGCCGCCAATTCCCACGGCCGCGCCCGGTGCGCGCAGCACGAGCCGGTCACCAATCTGTAACGGCAACTCGGCAGCAAAATGTAGCCGCGCGTGTTCGGCACCGAAATCGCGCACGGTCGCCGCAATCGCCGCGGTGCCGAGGTGGGCGATCACCTCGCGCGGGAGTTCATCGAACGCTGGCCCACTGACGCGACGCACATCCACCGAGTCGCTCGCCCACCAGCGCTGCGGGGTCACGAGTGCCTGTCCGCGGGCCGCAACCCCGGAAGGTACACCCCGCAAATTCACCGCCACTCGGCTAACCCCGGTGACTCGAGTCTCGTCGTGTTTGCCGCGCTGCAGACCGCGTACCTGCACCGCCACCGGGTCGGCATCCCCGCGCCACAGCTCAAGCTGTTGGTCAATTTCGAGGGCACCCTCGGCGAGCGTGCCGGTGACCACGGTACCCGCACCAGAAATAGTAAATGCCCGGTCAAGCCACATTCTTATCGGGGCGGATGCGTCCGGTTCAGGCAGTTGCGCCAGTGTCGCGTCGAGCGCCTCGCGCAGCTCGTGCAGCCCGCTGCCTTCCAGCGCGCACACCGGCACGATCGGCGCATCCGCGAGCGCGGTTCCCGCCAACTGTTGCCGCACCTGCGCGGTGGTGGCGTCGAGTTGTGTGTCGTCGGCAAGGTCGGTGCGGGTGAGTGCCACCACACCGTGCCGGATGCCGAGCGCCACCGCCGCGGCAAGATGGTCGGTCGACTGCGGCTGCCACCCCTGGTCGGCGGCGACCACGAAGAGCACCACCGGCGCGGGGCCGAGCCCGGCGAGCATATTGCCGATGAATCGCTCGTGACCGGGCACATCCACGAATGCGACCGAGCGGCCCGAGTCGAGTTCAAACCAGGCAAAACCGAGGTCGATCGTGAGCCCGCGGCGGCGCTCTTCGGCCAGCCGGTCGGGTTCGATGCCGGTGAGCGCCCGCACCAGAGTCGATTTGCCGTGGTCGACATGCCCGCTGGTGGCGACCACAAAACGCCCGGTCACCGCAGTGCTCGCAGTGCGGCAATAATCGCGTCAGCCAGCTCGGCGTCACGGTCGGCGGGGATGCAGCGCAGGTCAATCAGGCAGGCGCCATCGTGACTGCGCGGCAGCACCGCCGGAGTGCCAGTGCGCAGCGGTGTGGCGGCGGCCTCGGGAAGCGCGAGCGCCCAGCCGGGAAGCGGCACCCCAACTCCGCCGCCACCGCCAACGCGACCATCGTGCGGGACGATAGCGATTTCGATGTCGGTTGCGGCTGTCGCGCGGCTGGCGAGCTGCTCGGTGCGCTGCCGCAACTGGTCTGCATCCGCGCCCAGTGCCTCGCGCACCGGTGAGGTTCCGGCAGCGACGGTTGCCTCAACTGCCGCCAGTGTGAGTTTGTCGGCGCGCACCGCGCGAGCGATCGGATGCCTGGCAATGCGGCCAATGAGGTCGCGTCGGCCGAGAATGATGCCGGCCTGCGGCCCGCCGAGCAGTTTGTCACCGCTCGCGATCACCAAATCGGCGCCTTCACCCAGGGCGGTTGTGGCATCGGGTTCGTTCGGTAGCCGCGGCTCGGGCGCCAACAACCCCGAGCCAATATCGGCGATCAGCGGTACGCCCCGTTCGCGGCACAGTTCGGCAAGGGGCGAGGTTTCGACCGAACTGGTGAACCCGGCAACGTAATAGTTACTCGGATGAATTTTCAGCACGCATCCGGTTTCAGTGGTGACGGCCTCGTCATAGTCGGCCAGATGCGTGCGGTTGGTGGTGCCAATTTCGCGGATGCGCGCGCCGGTTGCGGCGATCAGGTCGCTGATGCGGAATCCGGCTCCGATCTCGATAAATTCACCGCGGCTGAGCACGATTTCTTTCGCACCGACACCTTTTTCGTCGGTGGCGCCGGTGCCCGCGAGCGCGGTGGTGGCGAGCATCAGCGCGGCGGCTGCATTGTTGACGATGAGCGCATCCTCGGCCGCGGGGCAGGCGGCAAGGAGCGCCGCCCGCGCCCCAACGCCGCGTCGCGAGCGGGTGCCGGTGGCGAGGTCGAGTTCAAGATCACAGTATCCGGCGGCTTCAACAATGGCGGTGGTGGCGGCGGCCGAAAGCGGTGCGCGGCCGAGGTTTGTGTGCACGATCACCCCGGTGGCGTTGAGCACCGGCCGCAGCGAGACAGGACGCGTGGAGGCGATCGATGCGACGACCTCGGCGGCAACCTGCTCGGGCGCGATTTCACCGCGGCGGGCGCGCTGCTGCGTGGCGTGAATCACCCCGCGTAGCACCTGTTCGCCCAGACCGGCAGCGGCGGCACGCACCTCGGGCAGCGCGAGCAGCGTGTCGGTGCGTGGGATGCGGCGGCGCGGGTCGTCGGGGGATGTCATGTCACCTGCTTCATTGCGGCTGCCGGGCGTGGTGGCGCGGCGAGCTTGTGCGGGTTGCGATGCACGGTGGCATCACGGTGGCGGAAGCGGACGGGAATCGAACCCGCCAGACCGAGCTACTCGGCCTCACCGGTTTTGAAGACCGGGGGGCCCACCAGGGCACCAGACGCCTCCAGTGAGCGACAACTTACCAGCAAAGAACTTTCACGACGCGGTTGCCGGCCGTGGGTAGGCTAGCCGCATGGAACCGACTGCACAGTTCAATGACGAATCCGCGCTGCGACTCACTACCACGGCCAGCGGCGGCGGCTGCGCCTGCAAAATCCCGCCGGGCGAGCTCGAAAACGTGGTGAGTGAACTCGCCGGTCAAGACTATGACAGTGTGATCGTCGGGCTCGATGACGGTGACGACGCGGCCGCTGTTCGCATCCAGGATGGGCTGGCGGTCCTGAGCACGGCCGACTTTTTTACGCCCGTGGTCGACAGCGCTTACGATTGGGGCCGCATCGCCGCCACCAACGCACTTTCGGATATTTACGCGATGGGTGGCACCCCGACTGTCGCGATCAACCTCGTGGGCTGGCCGCGTGCATCCCTGCCCATGGAACTCATGCGCGAAGTGCTGCGCGGCGGGCTCGATGTGGCCAAGCAGGTGTCGTGCCCGGTGATCGGTGGCCACTCGATTGATGCGCCCGAGCCGGTGTATGGTATGGCGGTTACCGGCACCGCGCATCCCGACAAACTGCTGCGCAATGACGCTGCTGAGCCGGGGCTGCCGATCACGCTTACGAAGCCGATCGGTGTGGGCATCCTCAACAACCGGCACAAGTCGACCGGTGAGGTGTTCCCCGAGGCGATCGAGGTGATGACCACGCTGAACGCCGAGGCATCGCGTAAGGCGCTCGAGTCGGGGGCGAAAGCGGCCACCGATGTCACCGGGTTTGGGCTGCTCGGTCACCTGTTCAAGATGTGCCGCGCCTCGGGTGTGGATGCGGTGATCGACCGCTCGTCGGTGCCGTCGCTGGAGGCTGCGCGTCGCTCGATTGCTGAGGGATACATTTCTGGCGGTTCGAGGCGGAATCTCGACTGGGTGCGCCCGCACCTTGATGTCGCGACGACCGTGACCGAAAACGACCTGATTTTGCTGGCGGATGCGCAAACCTCGGGAGGTCTGCTCGTGATCGGCGAGGTGCCCGGCTACCCGGTGATCGGTGAGACCGTGGCCGGCACGGGTCGCGTGCACATCCGCTAGCGCGAGCGCGCGGTCGCGCCGGGCGCCCGGCGCGACCGGTGCACGCGGGTGCCCGGCGCGGCCCGACGCAGTGCGCGGCAACCTGTGCGCGCACCCCCTTCTGCCTACAGAACACCGCCGCCCCTCCGGATCTGTGTGTGTCCGCGTCAAATGTGTGTGCCCTGCCACATACAAATAACGCGAACCCACACAGAACCCGAGAGAAGTGGAGCGCTGGGTTCGGCACTGGCGGGTGCGCGGCGAGCGCGCCTGCCAACGCGGAACGAGCCGGCGCGGGAGCACTGCGCCGCGATGCGCATCCCCCTCTGGTCACGGAACACCGTCGATACCCCCGAACCCAGCGCTTCCTCCCCCGGCCCTCGTGCCTCCTCCCCCGGATCCAGCGCCTCCTCCCCGGGATTTGTGTGGGTTCGCGTCAAATGTGGGTGTTGTGCCACATACAAATAACGCGAAGGCACACAGAACCGGGAAATGGGAGCCGCGAGGGTGAAGCGCAAGACCGCAGGGCAGGACGCGGCGGGGATGCGACGCGGCGGGGCACGACGCGGCGGGGATGCGGCGCCGAGCGCGGGTGCGAGGGCGCGCTCGGCGGCGACGCGAAGCGACGGCACGACGCGAAGGCACGACGCGAAGGCGAGCACCGCGCGCCCTCGCGAGGCGGGCGCTAGCCGGCGGTGGTGATGGAGTCGTCGACGATGCCCGCGGCGCGACGGGCCGCGAGCCGCGCTTTTTGCGGCTCGACCACGTGCCGCGGGTCGTGCGTCGACTCGATCCCAGCCTCGAGCACACCGAAACGGGTGAGCGCTGAGGCTCCGGCGAGCGCCAGCCCCGAAACGACCCCGAAAACACGATGCACGCGCGCCAGCAGCGCGCCAACCCCACCGGCGATCGCGAGCACTTCGGCAGCTTTGAGCATTTTGCCCGGCTGTCCGCTTTCAAGCGGCTCGCGCTCGGCCGGATGCATATTTTCTTTCATCAGGTGCATGGCGGCCACATCACCGATCACGCCAGCCACGGCAAGCTTCTGTGCCGGACCGATCTCGGCCGTGGGAGTGGTCACCATCGCCACGCCGGATGCGGCCAGCGACGCCGAGCTGGCGAACAGATACGGCAGCTCTCGTCGGCCTGCGTTCCACACCGGGTTAGCGGTGTCGGCAATGAGCACCGCGGTGTAGGTGGCAAGCGGCGCAGCCATCGCTGCCGCACCGACCCCGGCCACCGGGGCCGTGACATCGACCAGGCGCCGCGCAAACTTCGGTAGCGGCAGCCGGCGGCCCGTCGCACGGTCGACCTCGGCGATAGCAGGAATGGCGGCAAGACTCGAGAATCCGGCGAGAATCCAAGACCCGACACTCATCGGCGAGGTGATTTTGAAGGTGCGCATCATGTTGATGAAACGCTCGGGGCGGCCGAGGTCTTTGATGAGCGCCAGCGCACCCACACCGATAGCGGCCAGCGCAGTGATGCGCGTGTTACGCAGCAGTCGCGGCCGCTTCGTCGCCTGCGCCCCCAGCGCGAGCAGCGACGAGCCACCCGCCACACCGCCGAGAAAGAAGTAGATGCCGATCTCGTGCTTCCACGGCGGCGCCTTCACGATCGGGCGGCCGTAATACGACGAGAACTCCACATCGTCGACCATCGCCATCTCACGCGAGCCATCACCGCCACCGTCCGGACGGCGACGCGGTTGATCACCGTCGCGGCGTCGTCGGCGACGCGGCGGCTCGGGCGGGCGGTATCCGTCAAATACTGAGGTGCTCATTCGTTTCCGGCCTCGCTCGTCTACTTCCGCCCGCCGAGAAATGCGAGCGCAACCGCGCCGAGCATCCCGGCAGCGGCCACCACCGCGTGCTTAAACATCTGCGGCAAATCTTTCGTGGGAACTCGCGGGTCGGGCGGCAGCCCATAGGTCTCGGGTTCGTCGAGCAGCAAAAACACCGAACCGGTACCGCCCACACCGTCGAGCTCATTCGCACCGTACAGTCGGGCCTCGGTGAGTCCCTGCTCGTGCAGCTGCTTTACGCGCGCTTTCGCCTGCGCCACCATCTCGGCGCGGTCACCGAATTTGATCGAGGTGGTGGGGCAGGTTTTTGCACAGGCGGGCTGTTCGCCAACTACGAGCCGGTCGTAGCAGAGCGTGCACTTATTGGCGGTGCCTCGGTTGGGTATCTCCTGCTCGAATTCGTTGACGTGATCGTCGCGCTGCGCCTTGGTCTGCACTGTGCCATCGTCGCGACGTTCAATCACACCAAACGGGCAGCCGGCTACGCACGTTCCACAGCCATTACACACATCAGCCTGCACCACTACAGTGCCGAACTCGGTGCGATAGAGCGCACCGGTGGGGCACACATCCAGGCAGCCGGCGTAGGTGCAGTGTTTGCACACATCCGATGACATCAACCAGCGGAACTCTGGGGTGTCGGGCATGGTGGTATCGGTGTCGGATGCGTACTGTTTCGCCACCGCGGCTGCCGGCCCCTCGGGCGGCCGCACGGTCGGCATACCGAGGTTCACCAGTTGGCGGCCCGATTCGCGGGCCTGCTCGATGCGCTCGCCGTCCTGTTCGATGAAGGCGACGTGCCGCCAGGTGTTGGCGCCGAGTGACCCGGTGTTGTCGTATGACGAGCCGAGCAGCTCAAAGTCGCCATCCTGCGGGTTTTGGTTCCACTCTTTGCACGCGACCTCGCAGGCCTTACAGCCGATGCAGATTGAGGTGTCGGTGAAAAACCCTTTGCGCTCGTGCGTGTGCTGCCAGTTGACCGCCGCGGCGGGGTCGGCGGCGTCTGCACTGGGGTTACCGGCATAGACCCTGCCGAGATCGTTCACGCGGCCGAGGTTGATTGCGCCGCGGCGTTCCGGGGTCATGGTCATCGTCATGCCTCCTTAGCGTCGCTGCCGGATGCCAGGATACCCGCGCGCTCTCGGTATTCGTTGACCAAGCGCTCACGGTCTTCACCCTGCGGGCGGCGGCCGGGGCGAATATCGCAGGCACCGGTTTTCGCATCCTGGATGTACACGTTCGGGTCGAGCGTCAGGCCGAGTAGGTCGTTGACCGAGTCGCCGGTGACGATCGCGTCACCGCCGACACCCCAGTGGTAGGGCAGACCGATCTGATGCACGGTGGTGCCGTTGGCCACGACGGGGCGCACTCGTTCGGTAACCAGCACGCGCACTTCGATAGCGGCACGCGGCGAGACGATTGTGGCCCAGCCACCGTTTTCGAGACCGCGCAGTTCGGCGAGCTCGGGCGAAATTTCGGCGAACATTTCTGGTTGCAGCTCGGATAGGAACGGCAACCAGCGGCTCATACCGCCGGCGGTGTGATGCTCGGTGAGTCGATAGGTGGTGAAC
Organism: Gulosibacter sp. GYB002; assembly: GCF_036577665.1. Taxonomy (NCBI): domain Bacteria; kingdom Bacillati; phylum Actinomycetota; class Actinomycetes; order Micrococcales; family Microbacteriaceae; genus Gulosibacter; species Gulosibacter sp. GYB002. Next base: position 45,865 of record NZ_JARBDD010000013.1, read on the forward strand.
GCGAACGGATACACCTCGGCACCGGGCGTGCCGGCGACCGGTTTGAGCAGGTTGTCGCTGCGGCTAAATTCGACCTGCGTCGGCGGGTTTTGCACCGAGTACACCGAGTTACCGACCGGCGATTCGTGCGCTTCGTAGTGCGCCGGCAGCGGCCCGTCGATCACGCCCTGCGGCGCGAACAGCCACGCCTTACCGTCGGGTTGCATGATGAACGCATCCGTACCCGCGAGCGATGCCGGGCCCGCCGGATCACCCTCGGGGCTTGCATCCGGGGCGCGATCGGCCGGGAAGTCGGGCACGTCGGGGCCGACCCACTTGCCGGTGTCGGCATCCCACCACACAAGTTTTTTGCGTTCGCTCCAGGGCTTGCCGTCGGCGTCGGCCGATGCGCGGTTGTAGAGGATGCGGCGGTTCGCCGGCCACACCCACGCCCAGTTCGACTGCATCTCGTTTTGTTCGTCGCGCTTGGGGCGGCGGCGCGACTGGTTGACGTTGTCGGCAAACACGCCCGCGTAAATCCAGCAGCCACCAACAGTGGAGCCGTCGGCGCGCAGCTCGTTGAAGCCCTTCACGAGCCCCTGTTCATTGGGGCCCTCGGCGAGCCGGTAACCGTTGATTTCGCGCAGCACAGCCTCGGCGTCGGGTTCGCCATGCTCGTCTACCGGGTAGTCCCAGGTGAGGTCGAGTAGCGGCCGGTCACGCGGGTCGGTGCTGTCGGCCAGGCGTTCACGGATGCGCTTTCCGAGCTCGTAGAAGAACTCGAGTTCGCTCTGTGCCTCACCCGGCGGGGTGACGGCCTGTTCACGCCATTGCAACATGCGCTGCGTCTGCGTAAACGTGCCGGATTTTTCCATGTGGTTAGCGGCAGGCAGGAAGAATACTTCGGTTTCGATGTCTTCGGTGCGCAGCTCACCCGATTCGATCTCGGGGCCGTCCTTCCACCAGGTGGCCGATTCGATCATCGAGTAGTCACGCACCACCAGCCACTTCAGGTGGCTCATGCCGAGCCGCTGCATCCGACCATTTGCCGAACCAACCGCTGGGTTTTGGCCGAGGATGAAGTAGCCGTCGACCTCGTCGCGCAGCATCCGCATCACGGTCTGATAGGTGCCGTGGGCGCCGTTGAGCCGTGGTAAATAGTCGTAGGCGAAGTCGTTTTCAGGTGTGGCTGCATCGCCCCACCATGCCTTCAGCATGCTGATGGTGTAGGCATCGGCGTTTGCCCAGAAGCTCTTCTGGTTCTTGGGCCCGACCGCGTTGAGATAGTCGTCGAGGGTGTCGTGCACGCCGGCGCTGGGCATCGGTAGGTATCCCGGCAGCAGGTTGAACAGCGTGGGGATGTCGGTAGATCCCTGAATCGAGGCGTGGCCGCGCAGCGCCATGATGCCCGATCCGGGTCGACCGATGTTGCCCATGAGTAGCTGCAGGATGGTGGCGGTGCGGATGTATTGGGCACCCTGAGCGTGCTGGGTCCAGCCAACGGCGTAGGCGAAGCAAGTGGTGCGGTCGCGCCCCGAGTTTTGCACGATTGAGTCGGCCAGGTACTGGAAGTCGGCGCGCGAAATACCGCAGACTTCTTCAACCATTTCGGGCGTGTAGCGCGCGTAGTGGCGTTTGAGGATCTGGAAAACGCTGCGGGGATGCTGCATCGTCGGGTCGGTCTGGCAGGTTTCACCAGCCGCGACCGTCCTATCCGAGCCGTCGGGTGCGGCGTACTGCCAGGTTGACCTGTCGTAGCTGCCGGTTTCGGGGTCGAATCCCGAGAACAGCCCGTCGAGGTCCTCTGGGCCTTCGTATCCTTCGCTCACCACCGAGGTGGCGTTGGTGAAGGCACGCACGTACTCGTCGAAGTAGAGCTCGTTCGTGATGACGTGGTTGATGAGCGCGCCCAGCAGCACGATGTCGCTTCCCACGCGGATGCGAATGTGTTTATCGGCATTCGCGGTCGTGCGGGTGAATCGCGGATCAACGTGAATGATGCGGGCACCGCGCAGTTTGGCTTCGATCACCCATTGGAACCCAACGGGGTGACATTCGGCCATGTTGGAACCCTGAATGATGATGCAATCGGCATTTGCCATGTCTTGCAACGACTGGGTCGCACCACCGCGCCCGAACGAGGCTCCCAGACCGGGAACCGTGGCGGAGTGTCATATGCGGGCTTGGTTTTCGATCTGAATCGCGCCGGCTGCGGTGAACAGCTTTTTGATCAGATAGTTTTCTTCGTTGTCGAGCGTGGCGCCACCGAGGGATGCGATACCCATGGTGCGGCGCAGCGGACGGCCGTCTTCGTCGCGGTCTTCCCACCAATTGGCGCGCGCTTCGAGAAAGCGGTCGACGATCATGTCGATGGCTTTTTCGCGATCGATGCGCTGCCAATCGCGTGCGCGGGGTGCGCGGTAGAGCACTTCGGTGACGCGGTTGGGGCTGTTGCCAAGCTGTTCGCTGGCCGAGCCCTTGGGGCACAGGCGCCCGCGCGAAATTGGTGAGTCGGGGTCGCCCTCGACCTGAATCACCTTGTTGTCTTTGGTGTAGACAAGCTGACCGCATCCCACCGCGCAGTAGGGGCAGACACTGCGTGCCACACTGTCGGCGGTGGCAATACGCGGCTCGGTTGATTCGGTGCGAGCCGAAGTCACGGCAGGCCCGCGACCGGTGGTATCACCGGTGCGTAGCTGGCGCAGAACCGGCCAGCCAAGAAAGCTCTTGCGTGACATGTCAGCAGTCTAGGCGAGTTTTCGCCGTCGTCACTTTTTTTCAGCAGTTTTTGTGCAATTGCCACACAGTCCGAACACTTCGAGCACGTGGGTGGGTTCGCTATAGCCGTGCTCGGCTGCCACCTGCCTGGCCCACGACTCAATTTCGTTGTCTTCGATCTGTTCGGCAGCTCCGCAGCGCCGACAAACGATGTGATGGTGGTGCCCGTCATCGTCACAGAACCGGTAGAGTTCTGCATCCTCATGACGGATGCTGTCGGCAAGCCCATCGGCGACGAGCGTACCGAGTGCCCGGTACACGGTTGCCAGACCGATGCGCTGTCCGCTTTCTTCAAGCAACCGGTGCAATTCTTGCGCCGTTACAAAACCGCCCTCAGCCTCGAGCCGCTCACGCACAGCCTCGCGCTGCCAGGTGCGGCGGCGCTGGGGTGCCCGGGATACGTCACTGTTCATGGCCTCTACTCTAGGGCGAGGTCGTCACCCGCGGGCAATCTTTGTGCGTGCCGGGATGCTCGCACGTGCCGCGTTCCATCCCCACGCCAGCAAAAAAATCATGGTTGCAGTGATTGCCATCGCTCCCCCGGCGGCCAGGTTGAACCAGCGTGAGACGTAGAGTCCGAGCACTGCCGAACCCACGCCCAGCGCGCAGGCGAGCGGCACGAGGCGTTCGATGCGCTGCGTGAGTAGCCGCGCGGCGGCAGCCGGAGCCGCGATCATCGAGATCGCCAGGATGGAACCGATTGCCGGCATGGTTGCCACGACGGTCAGCGTGATCAACAGCAGCACGAGCACCTCGGTGCGCCACTCGCGGTAGCCGCTGGCGACAAACCCGCCGCGATCGAAGCTCGAAAACAGCAGTTCTTTCCACCACAGCGCGACGGCGAGCAGCGCAATCAGCAGCACGACACCGATGATGGCAATGTTTTCGGGCGGGATCGCCAGGATGGAGCCGGTGAGATACGACTCAACTTTCACCGGCAGCTGTGGGTTGAGCGCGTGCAAAAACACGCCGAGGGCGTAGCCAAACGAGAGCACGATGCCCGAGGCCACCTGTTTACCCTGCCGGTGGATGCGGCTGAGCGCCACCATCAGCGCCACGAGCCCCACGCCCATCACCCCGGCGCCAACAACGATATTGACACCCAGCACCGCGGCCATCACCCCGCCGGGGAAAGTGGCGTGGGTGAGCGCCACGGTGAAAAAGGCGCGGCGGCGCAGCACCACGAGGCAACCCACCAGCCCGCACAAAAATCCAACGAGCACCGCCGCCAAGAGTGCTGTTTGAAAGAGCGTCATGTGGCTACCGCCTCGGCACGACTCGGCCGCTGCGAGCGTTGTTTAACAAGTTTCACTCGCGTTGAAGTCGTGCTAATTGCTGCCACGATCAGGTACACCGCAACCATCATGAGCACGAGCACGGCCGAGGGTGAGATGGTGAGCCGCGCATCCACCGAAAGCCAATAGCCGCAGATCAGCCCGGCAACCGAAACCAGCACCGAACTCACGATCGCCACCGGCACGATCACGTGCAGTCGACGCGATACCAGCCGGCCGATAGCTGCGGGAACGATGAGCATGGCCAGCACCAGCAGATTACCAACCGCCCGGGATGCGGCCACCACAACCGCCGCAATCGCTAGGTTGAGGGCCAGCTTGTAGGCGAGCAGCGACAGTCCGGCTGCCTGCGCGCCGGCGGGATCGAACGAAATAAACAGCTGTTGCTTCCAGGTGAGCAGCACGGTGGCCAGCGCTGCGCCTCCCAGCACTGCGATTGCTACCAGATCGGCGGTTCGGATTGTGAGTAGCTGCCCGAACAGCAGGTGTTCAAGCCCGGTCGCGTAGCTGGTTGATCGTGAAATCAGTACGACGCCCAGCGCGAACGAGCCCGAAAGCAGCACGGCCGTGGTCGCATCCTCGCCCACGCCGCGATGCGCCGCCAGCGTGAGCAGCACGGTGGCGATCAGTGCCGCGATGATTGCGCCGAGATAGATGCCGTCGTAGCTGGCCGCAAGAAACCCGATCACCACGCCCGGGAAAACCGCGTGCACGATTCCGTCACTCAAAAACTCGAGTTCGCGCAGGTTGAGGGCCACCCCCACCACGGCTGCAACAGTGGCAATCAAGATGACCGCAAACAGTGCCCGCTGCATGAATGACGCACCGAAAATGGTCACGAGATCGGTCACGGCAGCGGCTCGCTTGTGCTCGTGTGCGGAATGGGATGCGGATGCGCGATCGCATCGGAGTGCGTCTCTCGGTGATCGGTTGATTCACCAAAGGTGGTGACCACCGAGGCGTCGGTGAGCACTTGGGCAACGGGCCCGAATGCGACCTGCTGGTGGTTGATGAGTAGTGCGTGGGTGCAGGCCTGGGTGGCTATTTCGAGGTCGTGGGTTGCAACCATGATGGCCATTTCTTCGCCTCGCAATTCGCGCAGCGTTTCAAGCAGAGCCGTGCGATTGGTGGTGTCGAGCCCGTTGAAGGGTTCGTCGAGCAGCAGCAGTTTCGGGTTGGATACGAGCGCGCGGGCGAGCAGGCCGCGCTGCTGTTGTCCGCCCGAGAGGTCACCGAAAACACGGTCGGCGCGGTCGGTGAGCCGCACCCGCTCGAGTGCCGCATCCACCGCCTGCTGATCGGTTTTACCCGGCCAGCGGAAGATACCAAGTTCTCGGTAGCGGCCCATCATGACCACCTGGCGCAGCGAGACCGGGAAGTTTGCGTCGAGGTCGGCTCGCTGCGGGAGGTAGCCGATGCGGTTGCTGGCCCGATCGAGATTGCCGCCAAACACGCGCAGCTCACCGTCGATAACTGATACGAGCCCGAGCAGTGCTTTCAGCACGGTTGATTTTCCGGCGCCGTTGGGGCCGATCAGCGCCACCGCCTCACCGGGCCGGACGGTGAGGGTGACGCCGGCGGCCGCCACGGCGGAGCCGTCGTAGCTCAGGTTGGCCGAGCGGAATTCCACGACCGGTGACTGCGCCGACTGCGCGGTGGGTGGAACGGCACATCCCCGAACCTGCGAGGAGGTTTCGGGGATGTGCCGTTCGTTGGATGTGTGAGTCACCCGATTAGCCTACTTATCGTCTTTCAGGCTGCTGGGCACCTCGCTCACCTTGCCGCCCCACGAGTCAACCAGCTGGGTCACGTTGTGGATCTGCGAACCGATGTAGGTCTCGCCGTCGCTGCCTTCCGGTCCGAGCGCGTCGGTGTAGAGTCCGTCTTCGCCGGAGTAGACCTTGGCGCCGGTTTCGTTGGCGATTGCTTTCGCGGTGTCGGGCGATAGCTGCTGTTCGGCAAAGATCGCGGGAACCTTGTGCTCTTTGATCTTGGCAATCAGCTCGTCGAGTTCGGCAGCGCTGGGTTCGGCATTGTCGTCCCAGCTGGGGATGATCGAACCGACGAAGGTGACGTCGTACTCGTCGTTGAAGTAGTGGAGAGCGTCGTGGTTGGTAACCAGCAGACGCTTGTCTTCGGGAATCTGGTCGATGTTGCTTTCGACCCACTCGTCGAGGTCGTCGAGCTTCTCGTTGTAGGCTTCAGCGTTCTTCTTGTAGGTGGCAGCGTTATCGGGGTCGGTGTCAGCAAGACCCTTGGCCACGTTTTCGACCATGTCTTCTGCGTTGCTGGGTGAAGTCCAGATGTGCGGGTTTACACCACCGTGGTCGTGGTCGTGGCCGCCGTGGCCGTGGCCGTGGCCGCCGTGGCCGTGGTCGTCATGGTCGTCATCGTCGTGTTCGTGCGCGTCATCGTCGTGGTCATGCGCATCATCATCGTGGTCATGCGCATCATCGTCGTGATCGTGCGCATCATCATCGTGGTCATGCGCATCATCATCGTGGTCATGCGCATCATCATCGTGGTCATGCGCATCATCATCGTGGTCATGCGCATCATCATCTTCGTGCACGTCAATGCCCACCGATGCGTCGATGCGCGCGCCCTTAAACTCGGCAGCGTCGAGCGTGTCGTCGAGCCAGGGTTCGAGGTCGACGCCGTTGTAAATCACCACATCCGCGTTGCGGAGCGCCTCGAGGTCAGCTGCGGTGGGTTCGAAGCCGTGTACCGATTGACCGGGCTTCAGCAGCGTTGTTACCTGAGCACCCGTGCCGTCACTCACCTCGCGAGCAAAGTCATCGAGCTGGGTGGTGGTAGTCACCACTGAAATCCCGTCGCTGTTATTGGCAGCAGGTGATTCACCGCTTGCGCAGCCGGCCAGTGCCAGCGATACGGCACCAATTGCACCGGCCATTCCGAGCAGGTTCGAAAACTTGCGCATCCTGTTCCTCTCATTTGCACGCGCGTCAAACAGAATCAGCCAACCGTAGCGATTAACAATAATCATTGTCAATTGATGCCAGGATGCGCAGCAGCATCCGGCCTTGCAATTGCCAAGTTGATGTTGAATCATCCAGCTGAACGTGCCGGAGGCAAACTAAAGACCGCAAGCTGCCAATTCTGCGGCAAATTACTTGCAAACTTAATTTTGCAAACGCAAAATAGAAGTATCCCCCGCTCCCGTCGGTCTGGAGTGAACAGTATGGCAACCAACCAACGCCGCGCCGAGATCACGGCCGCACTGCGCGCCGAACACACGGTGCGCATCAGCGACCTCGCCCAAAAATTTCAGGTCTCCCGCGAGACCATCCGCAAAGATCTCTACCGTCTCGAAGAAGAGGGTGTCGCCACTGTCGTCCGGGGCGGCGCTGTATTGCGCGACCAGCGGCGCGAATCAGCGTTCGAGCAGCGTCGCACGCTCAACGTCGAACGCAAGCGCACTATCGCCCGGCAGGCAGCATCCCTGGTTGAACCCGGCATGACGGTGTTTCTTGACTACGGCACCACCACGCAAATACTCGCCGAACAAATCGTCGAGGTCAGCCCGCTCACGGTGGTGACGAACACCCTACCGATCGCCAGCACCCTACTGGCCAACCCAGAAATCGCTCTAGTCATCCCCGGTGGCAATGTGCGCGCCGATGAGTCGTCGATTTCTGGACCGCTGGCCATGTGGAACCTGCAGCGGCTCTATTTTGATGTCGGTTTTTTCGGCTGCGCCGGCATCTCGGCCGAACGCGGCGTCACCAATTTTCACGTGCTCGAAGCCGACTTTTCGCGCCAGGCAATCGCGCACGCAAACCGCAGCTATTTGCTGGCTGACTCGAGCAAGTTTGGCACTGCCGCGCTCAACAAGGTCGTACCGCTGAGCGCGCTCGACGCCGTGATCACCGACGATGCAGTCGACCCCGAACAGGCCGAGGTGATCCGCGACGCTGGCCTTGAAGTTCGGCTGGCCAACACACCCTAGGGTGCAAACAAGTTCTCCACCCGCGAAGTCACACTTGAGTGCAATACACCCCGGAAGGAATACCCATGTCACAGGCAACTCGCACCATTACCGTCAACGACCCGGTCGGCCTGCACGCCCGCCCCGCATCCGAGCTGGTAAAAACCGTGGGCGAGAGCGGTGCCAAAGTCACCATTTCGAAAACTCCTGGTGAACCCGGCGTGGATGCGGCCAGCATCCTCGCGGTGCTCTCACTCGGTATTGCTCAGGGCGACACCGTCGAGCTTGTGGTGGACGGCGAAGATGCGGATGTGATCGCCGACCGGCTCGTCAAGCTCATCGCTGAACAGAACGGCTAGTTTCGCCGAAGCGACGACCTCAGCATTACACGCCATCATCTGCCCCGCTGGGCGGGAGTTCATGCAGCCAACTGCGGACGACTTCAAAAAATGTATCCGGAGGCACCAAACTGTTCAATCAATAGGCGAACCGACTTGAGAAGCTACACCATTATTAAGAAATAACAGTACGCGATGAGCCGAAGGAAAGCGGCGTCGGATTAACGATTCCGCATTTTCGACTGCTCCAGTAAAGAAATTGGGTTCTACGAGACTCGGCGATGAGGATTCACTCTCTTCATCAAATACGCAAGCAGCGAAATTGCTGGGATTAACAACGCACCGAGAGGGAGGAATCGGCCCGCATCCGTCTTCCCAAAGCACACCATACGCGTCTCGCCCGAGATATCCCATTGGCTCAGCGAACTCCGATGCAGCAATCTCCGCATCAACCAACCTCGCCTTACGCAACCCTGGCCTTGGCAGAACGAAAGACTGCCCAACCAACCCACCTACCCGCTTGTCCCAAAACAAATAATTAAGCGCTGGCCTTTCTCCGGATATTTCAACCCAGGTCACCCGCAGTTCTGGACAGTAAAATTCACGCCCTATAATGAATGGGTACATCCACAGAAGGTGCCGGTCAAGGTGTTCAACATCATATTCTTCCATGACGAATCGGATGTTTGAGCTTGTCACATCTACACCTCTCCCTTAATGCAACGAATCGTATACTTCCTGCTCTGTTAATGGTTGATATCCCGCTACTTCAATAGTGACACTCTCGCCACCCCCAGAGGCTAGCCCTGTCCCCTCATCGGAATCCGCGTAGAAAGGTACGAGAGGAAGCCCTCGGGCCGCTGCGTAGACCTGTTCGTACACCCATGAATCGCATTTTAGTCGTTTATCTCCGTCAGGATAATTGCAGTACATGGTTTGCAGACCGAGCGCGTCTACCGGCTTGGGGAACTTATGGCCATACCACTCCGATCGAGCGTCCTGGATAGCGATTCCCTTAATCTGCACACGCTCAACTTCAGTGCACGTATTCCCACTACACTTGAATCGCTGACTATATCCTAATAATACAGCAGTAGTGCCCTGCACTTGAACACTATCTGAATTCAGTATCCATCGGATCGATTCTATATCTGATCATCCATGTCGATGCCGTGCCTTATCATAACCAAACCCCGCTTCGGGCCTACCATCGAGACTTGCGTCGTAATAGCCACGGTGAACGGGAATGACGCGCAGCCTTACCTTTGGATTATTGACCATCAACATTCTATCCGTCATTGGATATCCCTCTGGTGGCCGTGCGAAGGACTCACTAGCTCAAGCAGTCCCAGTACCCGTTGATGTTGCCATGATGAACAATACCAGCAAGACGGAAACAATCCATGCCACTCTATTGCTTTTAGTTACATTGACCACAGTCATCTACACCTCACCTTTGAGTTTGTTCATAACTGTAGTGAAAATAGAACCCTGCTTAGTTAATAGTGAATGACGAGCTGCCGAACACTAGGGGCTCTTCGCAATTGAGGGTGTAGCGGGCGGGTGAACTGTGGAGGCGCGTCGTTACCTGGATAGGGGTCGAGGCCTTTCGAGGATGGAAGTTCTCACACTCACCATCCGAAAGACCGCGACATGTCCAACGCTACCCTCCTCACCCCTGACTTGACCACGTTCTGCCGTCTGGACGAGCTCGGTTTGGAAGTAACGGGCCAACACCTCCAACCGGATCTCACGATCCTCGAATGCCGTGTTGTCGAACCCGATCAGTGATGCCGACGCTGTGGCGGTCAAGGTTCGCGCCGTGACACCGTCGTTCGCCGCCTGGCGCACGAACCGTTGGGTTGGCTGCCCACCGTGCTACAGGTCCGGGTCCGCCGCTACCGGTGCCATGAGTGCGGGCATGCGTGGCGCCAGGACACGAGCAAGGCAGCCGAACCACGCTCGAAGCTCTCTCGCCGGGCGCTGCGGTGGGCGCTGGTCGGGCTCGTCACCCAGCACCTGACCGTTGGCCGTGTCGCCGATGCCCTGGCCGTGTCCTCGAACACCGCGAACACGGCGGTGCTGGCGGAAGGTCAGCGTGTTCTGATCAATGACCCCGCCCGGCTCAACGGCGTGCGCGTTGTCGGGGTAGACGAGCATATGTGGCGGCATACGCGTCGTGGCGACAAATGCGTTACCGTCATCATCGATCTGACCGGCCCGCACACCGGTACCGGTCCCGCCCGATTGTTGGACATGGTCCAGGGCCGCACGAAGCAAGCATTCAAGCGGTGGCTCGAGGCCCGTCCGAAAGCCTGGCGCGATGGTGTCGAGGTTGTCGCCATGGACGGCTTCGCCGGCTACAAGACCGCAACGCTCGAGGAATTGCCTGAAGCGGTTCCGGTTCTTGATCCATTTCACGTAGTCCGGTTAGGCAGTGAGGCGTTGGACGAGTGCCGTCGCCGCGTGCAACAAGAGCTTTGCGGTCGCCGTGGCCGTAAGACCGATCCGCTCTACCGCGCCCGCCGCACCCTGCTCACCGGGCACAGGTTGCTCACACCCAGCCAGCAAGAACGCCTCGAGGAGCTGTTCTCGAACGAAGTGCACGTCGAGGTGGAAGCCACCTGGGGCATCTACCAACGCATGATCGCCGCTTACCGCGATCCCGACCGTGCCCGCGGCCGAGAAACGATGCGCGCTGTGATCAGTTCCATCGGCGGCCGTGTCCCCGCCGCGCTCAAGGAGGTCCGTAGTCTTGGTCGCACGCTAACCAAACGCGCCGCTGACGTGCTCGCCTATTTTTCGACAGCCCGGCACCAGTAACGGGCCAACTGAAGCGATCAACGGTCGACTGGAACACCTGCGCGGTAATGCTCTGGGTTTCCGAAACCTGACCAACTACATCGCCCGATCACTCCTCGAAAGCGGTGGGTTCAGAAACCAACTACACCCTCAATTGCGATGAGCCGTTAATCTATTTTAAATACATCCCACTTGCGGCCAGAGTACGAACAATGAAAGGAAGGCGTGCGCTTCTCGGGCCCACACCTCGAGACCACCTCGAAGCATCTTCGCGACCACACATAGCCACCCGACAACAACTGCTTCGTGTTACGCCGGTCCAGCTGAGATCAAATGATAGTTATCGAGGGTCCTGATGTCTCGATTGAGTTCACGAGCACCCGCCTCACTTATCCCAGATATAGTGGGAATCGCTTGCGAGAACCATTCAATGAAAGCCCTCCATTCGCTGTCAATCCACTCATTTCCTAATTGAAGTAGCACGTTGCTAAGAAAGCGCGCCCGGAATGCCATAATATTACCGCGATATTCAAAATCAGAATCCTCTGCAGCAAGAACCTTGTAGAACGTAGAGAGATGCGTATACACATGAGCAGCCACAATTGAACGATCTATATCCCAATTCCACGTCCCCCTACCAGTACGCCACCATGGGATATCAATGAACTCAGGTGACTCCGGGACACTAACTCGCTTAAAAGAGCGGAAGATTCGGAATGATTTACTGTGAGCGGCCTCGTGGAGAAGGCACTCCGCCAAGGCTATGACCTGCTTCCGTCGTTCTTTGTTGTGGGAAATCAATGACGAACTAAGTACTACTGCTCCGCCGATGTTATCGAAGGTGGCACTATTAACCATTTCGGTTTGCATGTCATAGACCCGGGTCACAAAAGGCTTTGTCGAGTCCCAAATATCAGGAATAGCCCGGACGAGAACCTGCCTGCATCGCGAATGAAGTCTTGAAACTGACGGGATGGCACTTGAACACCGACATTCTGATCGAGTTCTACGATTAGCGCGTCCTTGAGTTCCTCCTTCAAGAGCGAGTCGGCCGAGTGACTGCGATCAAACCACCTACAAGTTTCCCCTGGATGTCCTGGAACATGCGCAGTCAGCAGTCCTGGGGCCGGTTCGGGAATGATCCCTGTCCGGCACGCTTCCCAGACGTAGTTGTCGAGTAATGGGTGCACGGCGTAGCGCACCGCTTCCTCATTCGCCCCCGCCGCAATGAAAAGATGTGCCGCTTTGTCAGCAATCAGGTCTGCCTCACCAAAGGGACCGCTAGCAAGAATAGACATTACTCGATTTCCTTTGCAGTGAGTATTTTTACTAGGCCAGGATTCGCGAGCCTTCCAGTCGGAACTATTGGCCTACCGAATACCAGTTCAGCGAAGCGTTCTAGTTGAGGCGTTAATACCTGAATCACTACCACACTCGACGTTTCGAATATCACTCGGCGAAGGCAGTCAATTCCGTTCTCCTGAAGCTGTCTTGAAGGATCCTGAGGGCGGCCGGCTTCCTGTAATGCCAGATCCATTATGTGGACTCGCCCTGCGCCCTGAGGACGCATAGGTATCGCCAAACGGCGCAGCACTGGATATCTGTCCAGGTTGCTTAGAGATACTCCGCCTTCATCCAGGAAGGTGATGCCCTTCTGATCAGCGACAAGCTCTTGGTGTGATTCAGTTAATGCCCGCAAAAGCGCTACCATCGGGTTTGAGCTACAACCAATGCCAGTCAATATTGAGCCAGAGGGTGCGCGCAACCAGACATAGATTACAGTCGAAGCAATTGAAGGCAACTTAACAATCGCAATATCACTGGCGCCAGAATTCTTTAAAATCCGGATAACATTAGTTGCGGGAGCAAACCCTTCAACTGAAATATCAATTGGGGCGCATGAACTTATAACAGGTGAGAGCATGAACGCCGAGAGGGCATCATGCTCGATTAGCTCATTCAATGCATGAATTTGTGCGTCTGCAACCGTGTGCCCTGCTGCATACCCCTTGGTCGTGCAAGTGCGATCCAAGTACAACAAATCGAAATCCTGGTCTAAAATCTGATATCCAAAGTCCGCAGCCACCGCAGGATAAAGAACCCGCTCCCCCGTGGTCACGTTCTCAAATTCGACTGTTGGTTGAGGTCGAGTTCGTCGCTTTGACGCGGCAAATCTATAGCGAAGGTCACTCTCTTCAAGTTGAGAAGAGTTGAGGGTACGCGAGACAACAGGTGAGGTTTGATTGGGAAGAGAATATGTCGCCGCACCATGCTCAAACGCCTCGAACAACCCGCTTGCCCAAGCTTGAATCCCCAGTCCTTTACCCGTGGACTGTGATACCTTCGTTTCTTCAAACCACAGTGAGGTAGGGACCACGTGGCTCTTGAACAGTGCCTCGTTCGCCGGAGGTGGCGGCTGCACGACGCGTAGTCCAAGTCGGTTCGCTTCACGTCGCGCTGCATTCCAGGCGACATTTGCGCTGATGAATCGGTCGCCGTCGAGGAATTCCATGGAAACCAAGCGAGGCGCGGTAAGGTCCGCGCCTCGAGTTTGGTTCACTTGTCTGATGCCTCTGCCGCAAAAGCGAAGAACTCGTCCTCCGCGGTTTTTGCCTGTTCTGGCGCAGCTGAATTAAGTTTTCCGCTATTAGTCTTTCCTTTTCCTACTGGTCCGCCCCTCTTATCAGATGTTGTATTTAATGCCGACGGTCCTACCGTCGCAATGAGACTACGGTTTGGTCCTGTGCAGGCCCTAAGGGGAGCGCGCTTAGATCCTCCGTCCGTTAATGTGTCCCTGTGAGTTCTTCGTCCATTCCCGCACGCACGCTGACGCATGCTCGCCGCTGGATGACCGCAGGACTTGTTGTCTCCATCTTGGGTACACGACTGATCGAAGGCGGCTCAGATGGTCTCGTCGCTCTAGGCCTTCTTCCAGTCGTGTGGGTAGCTGTCTTGACCACCGCCGGTGAGTTGATCTCATTCGCGTCTCCTGTGATGGCCAGTTTCTTCGCCCGGTTCAGTCCCGCGGGTGTTCTCATCGCCTCCGACTTGCTAGAGGCCGTTGTCAGTGCAGTGGCGTTCATCATCATCCTGGTTGCCCCGTCGCTATTGGTCCCCGTGCTTATTGTTTATCTGCTCATCTCGGTAGTGTTCCCAGCGATTACCGATGTGGTCGAGGAGTTTTACGGCCAACAGCTCGCCCAGGCAGACCCTGATGAAGCCATGACCTTTAACGCGTCGATCTACTCGATCCTCGCGTTCATCGGAATCGTCTTCGCCATGCCGCTAGGTAGTGTCTTGGCTGGTGTATCAATTCACGTGCTGCTGGCCGCAAACATGACCTTGTCCGCAGCCGGCACACTGCTTCGCTTCGTAAGTTCACGAACAGTGGTTACGCTCCCGCCAGTAGAACAGGATGCTGAGGACTTCGCAGTCTTCGGAAAACGTATGGCATTCAAGCCGTTTATGAAAGATCTGGTTACGACTGGCGTAGCCTCGCCGCTGTTCAGCTTTCTCACTGCGACGGGAGCCACAGTGGGTGGAATCTATGTCTACTTGGCGGGGGCAGCCTCCTCAGACATGCCACCCACCGATGCACTCGGGCTCACCGTAGCTGCCTTTGGTGTTGGCGCAACCATCGGCCCCTGGATAGCAAAGGCACTCTCTAAACTCGGAGATCTCTCCCGTACTGTTTCCAGACTCCTTTGGATGACGGTTGTCTTTCTTCTCGCCTTGAGCATCGCTTTCGCGACCGCAAATGGCCAAATCTCATGGTGGATCGGTATTGTCTACGCACTTTTCATTGGTTTCCTCGCCCGGATGCGGGCAGTCCTCACAACGACGTTGCGTCAGCGTAGCTTTCGAGGCTCACGGTTTGGGCGCATCATGAGCTGGTCTTTCGCCGCGACTGCTCTCGGCACTAGCGTCGGAAGCTGGTTGGCAATCGTCGTGAATGCCACTGAATTCCCCCAAGTCGCAGTGTTCATTTACGCGCTCTTCCTTGTGGCCGCGGCACTCTTGGCTATGCAAACACACAAGAACACGGATTGTTACGCCGCAGCTGGGCGCAAGGTTTGATTTAACGCGATCAGCAATAAGTTACGGTGTCCATCAGCCAACCACCGCTACCAAAGCCGGATCAACCAGTAGGCCAGCCCCGCACATCCGGCAGCCCACAGCATGCTGAGCATCGTGCCAATGATGAACAGCTCACCGATGCGCGGGCTCGCCTGTGCGTGCAGTTCTGGGTAACGGCCGAGGCCCTTGACCGCGACGATCATCGCCAACCCGGCGGGGAACCCGGCCATGAGCGTGCTGTAGGTCGCCACGCGTTCAAGCATGCCAATCCAACGCCCGCCGGGAAGCACACGCTGCGGCTCAAGCAAGCGATCATCATCCTGTTTTGGTGTGGGCTGGTCAATCTTGGCAAGAAGCCAGCCGATGAGCGGATTGGCCGCCACTGCGATCACAGCGAATAGCGCCACGATAAGGGCTTTCAATACCTGACTGAGCAGTGGGTCCACACGCAAATGCTAACGAGCGATACCGACAACACTGGCCACCGCTCGGTGAACGAACATCGCCGCTTGCCCGAGGAGCTCGCTTCTCCACAGCAGTTCGGTGAAGCTATTATCTTCATATGGAGCAAATGAAGGTCAAGAACCCGGTCGACCTATCGCATCCAACCCCGTGCGTGGCGCTGCTCGCCGACCAGGTCGGCTCGCGGGATAGCAATCGAGCCCAAAGCCACACCGCAATTCTTAACACCCTCCCGCACATCAATCAGCAGGTACCGAGCCTCGATGCGCTCCGCGTCACCGTGGGCGATGAGCTTCAGGGCGTCTACCCCACCCTCGGCCAAGCACTCGAGGCGAGCTACCGACTCCGGCTCGAACTGGCCGGAACCGTCGACCTGCGCATCGGATTGGGCCGTGGCGAGGTGGTCGAAATTGACACCGAGCACGGCATCCAAGACGGCTCAGCCTGGTACGCCGCCCGCGATGCCATCGGCCAGGTCGCATCCATTGCCCAAACCCGCGGCTACCGAGCCGTGCGCACCGCACTGGTTAATGCCGACGCAGATGAACCCGAGTCCCCGCTCATCACCCCCGCGCTGCAGCTCATCGACTCTGCGCTCGGGCGACTGCGGACCGGAGCCGCGCAATCACTGCTCGCACTCATCGACGGCCACGACAACCAGTCGGCCGCCGAAGCCGCCGGCATCTCGCCATCCGCCAACTCGCAGCGCATCGACAATAACGACCTGCGCATCCTCGCCGACGCGATCCGCGCCGTCATCGCACTGCCATAACGCAGCTAATCGAGCAGCAGCGCCGGCTCTTCAACGATCTTCGCCACATCCGCCAAAAAGCGTGAGGCCACATCGCCGTCAACAAGCCGGTGATCGAAGGATGCGGTCAGCGTCGTCACCTGCCGCACCCGCACCTCATCATCCACCACCCAGGGCTTGGGCCGCACGGTACCGAATGCCAGGATGCCCACCTCACCGGGGTTAAGAATCGGGGTGCCCGAATCCATCCCAAACACCCCAATGTTGGTGATCGTGAACGTGCCGCCCTGCTGGTCGGCCGGTGTGGTCTTCCCCTCACGAGCCGTCATGGTGAGCTCCTGCAGCGACTGCGCCAGCTCACGCATCGACATCGACTGCGCCTCTTTAATATTCGGCACGATCAACCCGCGCGGGGTCGCCGCCGCAATCCCGAGGTTCACATAGTGCTTAATGGTGTATTCGCTGTCGGTCCAGGTCGCGTTCGTGGTGGGGTTGCGGCGAATCGCCCACATCACGGCCCTCGCAACGATCAGCAGCGGCGAAACCTTCACATCCGCATAGTCGGGTGAGGCTTTCAACCGCTTGACGAACTCCATCGTGCGCGTGGCGTCAACGTCCACAAAAAGCGTCACATGCGGGGCGGTGAACATCGACTTCACCATGTTTTGCGCGATCATCTTGCGCACGCCCT
Source organism: Gulosibacter sp. GYB002 (assembly GCF_036577665.1). Classification (NCBI taxonomy): domain Bacteria; kingdom Bacillati; phylum Actinomycetota; class Actinomycetes; order Micrococcales; family Microbacteriaceae; genus Gulosibacter; species Gulosibacter sp. GYB002. The sequence continues at coordinate 62,987 of NZ_JARBDD010000013.1, forward strand.
CAACCGGGTGGCGCTCCTCACGAACATCGCTCCACTCGGGAGTCTCAATATTCGCGAACATGCGCGCCTGCTCGGCGTGCCGAATCACATCTTCACGGGTCACCTCACCCGCGGCACCGGTTGGTTGCACTCGCTCGAGATCCACATCCAGATCGCGTGCCAGCTTCCGAATCGGCGGTTTGGCGATCACCGGGTAGGCGGATGCGGCCGGCACCCGGGCAGCTGCCGGTGCCGACGGTTCTGGTGCGGCAGCGGGTGCTTTCGGTGCGGCTGCGCGACGCTCGGCGGCGCTACCGCGGCGACGGCCACGCCGCGAGCGCGAACCGCCGCCGCTGCCATAGCCCACAAGATTGGCGCCCTCGCCGTCGCCTTTCGCTGCCTGGCCGGGTTCTTCACGCATCCGCAAAATGGCGGTGCCAACCTCAACCAGGTCGCCTTCGGCCACCAGCAGATCACCAATCACTCCGGCAAACGGGCTTGGCAGTTCAACGAGCGACTTGGCGGTTTCAATCTCAACGAGCACGTCATTCACCGCAACCGTGTCGCCCGCGGCCACCCGCCACGACACGATCGTGGCCTCGGTGAGTCCCTCACCGACATCCGGCAGTTCGTACAGCTGACTCATCCTGGGATCCTCCGGTTTAGTATTCGAGCGCTCGGTCGACGGCATCGAGGATGCGGTCGGGGTCGGGCAGATAGGCGTCACCCAGGCGGGCCGGCGGGAACGGCACATCGTAGGCGTTCACTCGCAGCACCGGCGCTTCGAGCGTGTAAAAGCAGTGTTCGGTGATGGTGGCCGCCACCTCGCTGGCGAACGACACGTGGCCGGGGGCCTCCTGCGCGATTACGGCGCGGCCGGTGCGGCGCACCGACTCAAAAATCGGTTCCCAATCCACCGCCGAGAGCCCGCGAATATCGAGCACCTCAATGTCGACGCCCTCTTCGGCTGCGAGCTGTGCGGCCTCGAGGTTCATGGCGGTCTGTGCGCCCCAGCCGATCAGGGTGATGGCGCTGCCATTTTTTGCCACCCGCGTCGCCTCCATGTCGCCGGCGGGGGCAGCGAAGTCGACCTCGCCCTTGTGCCAGTATCGGCCCTTGGGTTCGAGGAACACCACCGGGTCATCACACTCAATTGCCTGGCGCAGCAGCCAATAGCCGTCGTTGGGGTTTGACGGGGCAATCACGCGCAGGCCGCCGGTGTGCGCAAAGTAGGCTTCGGGGCTTTCTTGGTGGTGCTCGACCGCGCCGATGTGGCCGCCATAGGGCAGCCGAATCACCACGGGAAATTTCACCGCGCCCTCGGTGCGGGCATGGAATTTCGCCAGCTGCGAGGTGATCTGGTCAAAACCGGGGTAGACGAAACCATCGAACTGGATCTCACACACTGGTCGGTAGCCGCGCATCGCCAGGCCGATCGCCGTGCCGATAATTCCCGATTCGGCAAGCGGAGTGTCGAGCACGCGGTTCTCACCAAAGTCGCGCTGCAGGTTTTCGGTGACGCGGAACACGCCGCCGAGTTTGCCGATGTCTTCGCCCATCAGCATGACGCGCTCGTCGGCACTCATCGCGTCGCGCAGCGCACGGTTGAGGGCGCGTGCCATGGGCAGGGTCTCAACGGTCGTCATTCGGAATACTCCTCGCTCAGCGAGGCTTCGAAATCGAGGTAGTCGAGGCGTTGCTGTTCAATCGCCGAGTGCGGTTCGGCGTAGGCGTGGGCAAACATTTCGATGGGATCGGGATCGGGAAGTTCGAGGATGCGGCGGCGAATATCGCTCGCAAAATCGCTGGCGGCTTCGTCAACCTCGGTGATCTCGGTGGCGGCCACACCGGCCGCGCGCAAATACCGTTCGAGGCGGTCGATTGGGTCGAGCGCGCGCCAGTGCGATTCTTCATCGCCGCTGCGGTATTTAGTGGGGTCGTCGCTGGTGGTGTGGGCGCCCATGCGGTAGGTGAACGCTTCGATGAACGCTGGCCCCTCACCGGCGCGGGCGCGGTCGAGGTGGTGCTGGGTGACAGCCCAGCTGGCCATCACATCATTACCGTCAACCTGCACCCCGGGCATCCCGAACCCATCGGCACGGCGATACAGCGGGGTGCGTGATTGCACTCGCACCGGCACCGAAATTGCCCACTGGTTGTTTTGCAGGAAAAACACCTGCGGGGTCTGCTGGCTGCTCGCAAACACGAGCGCCTCATTGAGGTCACCCTGGCTGGTGGCGCCGTCGCCGAAGTAGACGATGGTTGCCTCATCGCGCTCGGGGTCGCCGGTGCCGCAGGCGCCGTCGAAGCGTTGCCCCATCGCGTAGCCGGTTGCGTGCAGCGCCTGCGAGGCGATCACCAGCACATAGTTGCGGAAGTTGTTTTGCTCGGCTGGATCCCAGCCCCCGTTGGTGACGCCGCGCAGCAGTCGCAGCACGTGAAAAAGATCGAGACCACGCACGTGCGCAACCGCATGTTCGCGATACGACGGGAAAATCGCATCCTGTGGCCGTGTTGCCAGCGCCGAACCCACCTGCGCGGCCTCCTGCCCCTCGCAGGGCACAAAAAGTGCGAGCTGGCTCTGCCGCTGCAGGTTCGTGGCCTCGCGGTCGAAAGCCCGCGCGAACTTCATGTGTCGCAGCGCGGTGAACCAAAAGGCATCGTCTACCGCACTCAAGCGTTCCGCATAGGGCTCGGCAGCGGCGCTCGGCTCCAGCTTCCCATCGGGCGAAAGGATGCGCACGGTCTGTGTCGCATCGAATTCAACTGGCTGCAATAGATTCACCCTCCTGGCCACTCGTCACGGGAAAGTCTATGAACGCGTGACACACAAATGCTAGCGCCGAACCACAAGTAAGCAGCGTGATTTATTCACGGAACCTACAAGATGGGCGCGGGCTACGGCGTTATTCGGCCTCGGCTTCTTCGCGACGCAGGTAGGGGTAGCGTTCGAGAGCGCGGGCACAGGCCGCCAGCAGTGGCGATGTCGACGCCTCTTCACCGATCGAAACTCGAATGCCGTCGCCGGGGAAGGTGCGCGCGACAATGCCGCCCTGACGCAGGATCTCATCGACCCGCTCGGCGAGCTCACCACACGGCAGCCACACAAAGTTGGCCTGTGATTCGGGAATTGGCCAGCCCTGGTCGATCAGCGCTCGCCGCACCTCGTCGCGTCGCATCGTGATCTCGTTAACGCGGGCGCGCACCGAATCGGCTTCTTGCATCACCGCGAGCGCCGCGGCCTGCGCCTGCGCCGAAACCAGGAACGGAATTGCCGTGGTGTTGAATGCGTTGAGCACGCGCGGGTTACCGAGCAGGTAGCCCACTCGCAGCCCGGCGAGTCCATAGGCTTTTGAGAGTGTGCGCGCAATCACCAGGTTCGGGTAGTCGGCGAGCAGGCGCGTGGCGTTGAGCGCCTCGGTGTCGGTGACGAACTCGATATAGGCCTCATCGGCGATTACCAGCAGGTCACTCGGCACCCGCTCGAGAAAACGCTCAAATTGTTCCTGCCGCGTGTAGGTTCCGGTGGGGTTATTGGGTGAGCACACGATGATGAGCCGGGTGCGGTCGGTGATGGCATCGAGCATGGCGTCGAGGTCGACGCGGCTGTCGCGGTCGAGCGGCACCTGCACCGAGGATGCGCCGGCAACGGTCACCATGCCCGGGTAGGCCTCGAATGAGCGCCAGGGATACATCACCTCATCGCCAGCGCCCGCTGCGGCGAGCACGGCCTGGTAGAGAAGCGATACCGAACCGGCGCCGACCAGCACCTGGTCAGCGGTGAGTCCGTAGTGCTCGGCCAGCGCTTGACGCAGCTTGGTTGCTGCCGCGTCGGGATACCGGTTGAACTCGGTGGCACCCGTTGCTGCGGCGACAACGCTGTCGAGCGGCGCAAAGGGCAGTTCATTGGATGAAAGTTTGAACGAGTTGGCGGGGGCGGGTTGGCCCTGCTTGTAGGCGCGCTGCGCGAGAATTTCGGGACGCAGCTTTACGGGTACGACATCGGACATGGCTTGAGTCTACGCAAGCCAGTCGTGTTCATCTTGTATCCAACTGGGCTTGCAACAATGGCCACATGCGTTTTCTGCTCACCACTGTCCTCAACGCCATCGCCGTGTGGCTCGTCTCGCTACTGCCGGGCATTCACGTAACGCCCTATAAGAGCGACAATGAGCAGTTGGCGCTCGTACTCACCTACATGCTCATCGCCGTGCTGTGGGGTCTGGTGAACTCGGTTATCGGTAGCGTCGTGAAGGTTATTTCGCTGCCGCTGTACTGCCTCACCCTGGGGCTATTCGCCCTGGTGGTGAACGGTCTGCTGTTCTGGATCGTTGCTTGGATTAGCGGTCTGCTCGGCTTCGGTCTTACCATTGATGGGTTCGGCTGGGCCGTGGGTGGCGCCATCCTGCTGTCGCTACTTTCGGCAGTGCTCAACGGCCTGTTCAACCACGAAAAAGACGACCGCCGCTAATTCACGGTTTACGCGTAATCGTGTAGTCGGTTGAACTCACCACCTCGGCACCCTGCAGCGCGGCGAGCGTACGTTCGCGGTGCGCGGCGTTGTATTCTCCCTCGAGCTGGTCGTACTGGTCGGCGGTGAGCTGATACTCGTCAAACATGTGCCCGGCCAGCGGGTTTGATCCGGGCGGGACCCCGCCGGGGTGGGTGTTGCGCACCACAAGTGCCACCTGATTTCGAGGCGGGTCGGGGATGCCCTGCAGCGCGGTGATCGGGTCGTTATTGTGCTCGAGCTGCACCACCGGAATATCTCCAGGAATTTCGTTGCCGTGAGCGGGCGATCCGGCGGTGACCACTGATTGCACCTGCCACTGCCCACTTTCAGCGAGCCGAGTCACCACCAGAGCGCCCTGCGAGTAGCCCGAAAACACCACCTCATCACCCGGCTCAATGCCGGCTTCGGCCATCGCCAGCTCAACCGCCGCAATCGACTGATCGTCATCACCGGCATAGGCCGCGAGATTGCTGAGATTATCAAAAACATTGTCGCCGCCGAGCTCACCCGACGAGGTGCCCGCAACCGACACCAGGTGCACCTCTTTGCCCTGCTGGTTTCGATAGGTGCTGATGCGCACCTGCGCTGATCCGTCTTGCGAGCGTGGAATGTGGTCCACCACCTGCCGCACTGAGCTGGGCGCGGCGCGCGGAGCAGTTCTTTGGGCTCTCACCTGCAGATTTGGCGACCGGTCACCCTGAATAGCTTGCCTTGAACGACCCGCAATATCGCGGGCGTCGCGCAACGGCCCTACCCCGAGAATTGTGAGCAGTGATCCCGCCCCGGCTGCTATCGGCGCGGGGATCACGGTGTCGTAGATGGCATTGTTGGCAATATCATCACTCGAACTCACCAATCCCCGTAAGAACATCACCGTGACGGGGTTCGACAGCAGCGGCCCAAGCTGATCGGTGGCGAGCTCGCCCAATTTGCCAAGCTGCGCTTTCACCTCATCTGGATCGACAACACCGGTGCTGACCAGCACACCGCCACCGGCAAGCACCCCCGCGAGCAATGCCTGCCCGCCAGGATTGGCAAGAAACATCACCAGTGCACCGGCACCAGCCCTCCCCACCCAGGTCAGCAGCTCGGCGCCGGCCACGTACGCGAACTCGGTGATGTTCTCCATCGCATCTACAACAAATTGATCGGCGCTCTCGTACCATTCCCGGGCCTGTACCAGGTGATCACCAACCAGGTCGGCTTTCGAACTAACCAGGTTCAGACCTTCAATCAGCAGCACGCTCTCGAGCGAAGCCAAATAGATCGTGGGTTTGGCCAACACGTGATCGGCAAGCGCCGGATACCAGGCGGCGCTCTCACAATCGCTTGCCAGCCTGCGGAACGATGCGGCCGCCTCATCGAGGCGATCGTTTGCCAGCGCGAATGAATCGCCGCTATACACCACCACTGTCACGGGAACTGCACTCCCTTTTCGAGTTCGAGCACCCAGTCGAGCCCGTCATAGCTGGCGGCAATCAGCGAGCATCCCTCAGCAAGACCCGTCGCCTCGGCGGTGATCACCCCGAGCGCTAGGTCGTAGGCGTATTTCGCAACGGATTGCCAATCGCTGATGTGTGCTCCCGAAACCAGGGGAATCTGCGTGTTGTACAGCTCAGCACGCACCTCGCGAGCCTTGGTCGCGAGCTCTTGCAGCTGCTTGCGCAGCAGCTCGAATTCGTCGAGATTGATATCGGTGATAAGGGCCTGCCTGCTCATATGCCTTCCTGTCCTGCCGTGAATGCGGATGCAGTGATTGTGGCGGCGTTGGCACGGGCACGCTGGTGCCGGTGTGGTCTCGGTGGATAACTGGATTTCCACAGCCACCCCGAACTATGCGACCGCCGAATGGGTAACAATAGAAATATGGCGCCCGTGGACCATTCACCGATCTTTCGGCTGACATTTGTGTGCACCGGCAATATCTGCCGCTCACCAATGGCCGAGGCAATCACCCGATCGCTCGCGCGCGAGCACGGTTTTGAACGTGACCTCGAAATCACTTCGGCTGGCACTGGCGAATGGCACGTTGGCGAGCAGGCCGATCCCCGCACCCGCGCGGCCCTCGCACGCGCCGGCTACGAGGTGCCCAACCACCGCGCCAAACAGTTCGACCCGGCCACCTTCGAAAACTACGACCTCATCGTCACCTTCGACCGCGGCCAGCGCCGCATCCTGCGCGCCTGGGCAGAAAATGAGGCGCAGCGGATGCTGATTCACCCGCTGTGTGAATTCGACCCGCTCAGCAACGCGGCGGGCGAGGTGCCCGATCCCTACTATGGGAATGACGAGCTATTCGACCGCGTTCTCGAGCAGATCGAGCGCGCCTGTAAGAATCTGCTCACCCAGATTGAACCCGCAGTTCGCGCCGCCCGCCGCGAAACGAACAGATGAATGGATGCGCATGAGCCCCCTGCCAGACCAGTACCTCAGCCCCCTCGACAATCGCTATTTTGCCGCGGTGGCACCGATCGGTGAGCACCTCAGCGAGGCCGCCCTCAACCGCGCCCGGGTGAAGGTCGAGATCGAGTGGCTCATCCAGCTCACCGACCTGCGCATGTTTGGTACCGAACCACTGTCGGCCGAACAGCAGCAGGCGTTGCGCCAGGTGGTTGCCGATTTTGATCAGCGAGCAATCGACGAGCTCGCCGAGATCGAAGCGGTCACAAAGCACGACGTGAAGGCCGTCGAATATTACGTTCGGGCGCGGCTCGACGAACTCGGCCTCAACTCGATTGCCGAACTGACCCACTTTGGCTGCACTTCAGAAGACATCAACAACACCGCCTACGCGATCACCATCCGGGATGCGATCGAACAGGTTTGGCTGCCCGCGGCCACCGCGCTCGTCGACCAGATCGGCGCGCTCGCCGTTGCCGAGCGTGCCCAGCCGATGCTTTCGCTCACGCACGGTCAGCCGGCAACCCCCACCACCCTCGGCAAAGAGCTGGCGGTGGTGGCCTATCGCCTGCGTCGCCAGCTGCGGCGCATTGAATCGCAAGAGTATCTGGGCAAGTGGGCCGGTGCCACCGGTAATTTTGCCGCGCATCTGGTTTCGAGCCCCGAAACCGATTGGGAGTCGGTGGCCGAGCAGTTCACCGGCCGCCTTGGCCTGGTGTGGAACCCGCTGACCACACAGATTGAGTCGCACGATTGGCAGGCTGAACTTTACGGTGCCATCAGCCATTTCAACCGCATCCTGCACAATTTTTGCTCGGATGTGTGGCTGTACATCATGCGCGGTGTGTTCAAACAGATTCCGGCTCCGGGCGCGACCGGTTCGTCGACTATGCCGCACAAAATCAATCCGATCCGCTTCGAAAACGCCGAATCGAACCTCGAAATGTCGTGTGCCGTGCTCGACTCGCTCGCACAGACTCTCGTCACTTCGCGGATGCAGCGTGACCTCACCGATTCGTCATCGCAGCGCAATATCGGCGTCGGTTTTGGTCACTCACTGCTGGCCATCTCGAACGTGGCCAAGGGCCTGGATGCACTGGCGGTGAACTCTGACCGTCTCGCCGAGGAGCTCGACGGTAATTGGGAGGTGCTGGCCGAGGCCATTCAGACCGTTATTCGTGCCGAGAAGGTGGCCGGCCGCTCCAGCATCGACGACCCGTACGCGGTGCTGAAAGAGCTCACCCGCGGTCACTCGGTTGGCCGTGACGAATTAATCGCGTTCGTTGATGGTCTCGATATTTCGGATGCGGCAAAGCAGCAGCTGCGTGAGCTCACTCCCGCAAGCTACACGGGTCGTTCGAACGAGCTCGTCGACCGGCTGCGCTAGCAGTGACGTTCGAATAATCCCACTGAATAAACCGGCCGGGTATCAGCGCTCAACGCTGGCACCCGGCCGGTTTTCGTTGGCAACTCGACTAGTCGTCGGTGTCTGGTTCTTCGCGCGGCAGCTTTTTGCCGAGCGCATCGGGGTCGACCTTGAGTGCGGCCTGCTGCGCACCGGGTTCGCCCGAGTCGTAAAGATCTCGGTCGAGATATACCGGCACATCCGGGTTTGGTTTGTAGCCGAGCAGCAGCAGCGCGATCACCACGAGAGCGAGCACCGCAACGCCGGCACCGAGCACGAGGGCGGCAACCACATTTTTGAGGGTAAAAATCACCAGCAGGGCCACGAACAGGCCCATGCCAATTGAGATCGCGAGCACCTCAAACGGTTTCATCAGCGCCTTACGCTGCGCCTTGTCTGTGTTATCGGCCTGACTCGAGTTGTTTTTGGTCACTCCGCTGCAACCTCCTGTTGCGTGGATTCTACCGCCGCCGCTTTCCGCTGCGCCTGGTAGAGGGTAATGGCTTCGATCACGAGGAGCACACCGAGCACCGCGAGGTAGGCACCAACGAGCCCCACGGCCTGCACGGATGCGGTCAGCGAACCTTCGATGTGTTCCAGGCCGCCGTAGGGTGCATCCAGTTCTGGTGGCACAAAGGCGACGATCACGCCCAGCAGCAGGGTCAGCGCACCCGAAATCACAATTTCGCCCGCATACATTGCCTGTTTGCGGGTGAACGGCACCCCGATCAATTCGACGATGCCGGTGACGATACCCCAGATGGCGATGGTCAGAATGAACGCGCGCACGGTGGCCCAGTCGTGTCCGCCGGTGGCCATGAACAGTGAGAATCCGCCGGTAAGTGCGGTGATGATCGAGCGAGTGAAGACCAGCGGCCGCAGTGGGTGGCCCTTGATACCGATCGCTTCAAACCCAACAATCACGCCCGACCACAGCGCCACCGCGCCAAAGACAGAAAACCCGAAACGCGGCGAGTGATCTGGCGTAAAGGCGATCACGAGGGCACCGACGATCGCGGGCAGGGCTCGCAACAGCATCGACAGCCAGAGCTTGTCGGGTAGGTTGCGAATTCGATGGTCGCGGCTCACTGCCTCTTTAAACCCACTCATGAGCACTTCCTCCGATCTACGGCTAAGTCTATCGTCCACCCGATGCCACAGTCGTCTCGGCCGGTAAGCAGGATGCACACGGCTAGGTTGCGGGAAAAGCGTGGCACCGACGCCCCTAAGGCGTCGGTGCCACTTCAAATACTGTGCCCTACGGCTTCAGTGTGAACTCAATCTTTTCGGCCGCACTCTGGAAATCTGACTGCGACATCGTTCCGCTGCTGCACATACCCGCGAACATCATCATGTGATCACTTTCGGGGAAGGTGTGGACGGCCGCATAGGCTTCGGAGATGCCACTGAAATTACCCGAGAACTTCACCAGCAGGAATTCGACCTGCTCGCCGTTCGAGTCGGTGTAGGTGGCAGTGCCGAGGTCGTCGGCCTTACCGTTTGGGTCACCCATGGCGCTCAGGGCCGCGCCCATCTGGCCACGCATTTGGTCGGTGCTGACGCCACTGGCGCTGTCGGGCATAACCTGCGCCATGATCAGGCACGAGCCGTCGCTCGACATGGCGCTCATCATGTGCGGGTCACTACCCGCGTCGTACGGGGTGAAGTCACTACCGCCATAGCCTTCGATGCTGATGTCGCTGACGCCGGCGCGCGAGCTCAGGCTGTAGTCGCCACCGCCGCCGTTATCGTCGTCACCGTTATCGGTGTCGTCACCATTATCGCCGCCGCCATTATCGGTGTCGTCACCATTATCACCGCCGCCATTATCGGTGCCGCCGTTCCCACCGCCACCGGTGTCACTCGCCGGCTCCTCGGCGGTGTTCGACCCGTTGTCGCCGTTGTTCATCAGCGCCATAACACCAAAAACACCACCGACAACGAGCGCCACAGCGGCTACCGCGGCAACAATCCACACCCAGGGCGCGACACCCTTTTTCTCGGGTTCGGGCTGCCCGCCACCGTAGCCGTTTCCGGCACCTGCCGGCGGGTACTGGTCGCCATAACCGCCGCCATACTGGTCGCCGTAGCCGTCGCCGTACTGACCGCCGTCGTAACCATAGTTGTCGTAACCGGCCTGTTCGCCGCCATAGACCTGCTGGGCATCCTGGCCACCGTACTGGCCGTATCCCTGCTGGTCACCGCCCTGCGAATAGGAGGCGTAGTCATTACCGCCGGCCTGCTGACCATACTGACCATGCTGGTCACCGCCCGGGTAGTTCGGGTCGTAGTTACCCTGCCCTCCGGCAGGCGGATACTGATTCGACATGCTTCCCTCCGCGTTGATGATGTTGCGGCTATCTTCGCACGCCTCGAGACTGCAGTCATTTTTTAGCGGGTAATTTCACGCCAGAGGATGACCAACAGTCCCGAAGCAGTGCAATGACCTCGGGATGATTCGAGGTGCGCTCGCTAGGGCTGCAGACCGGCGATCGCGGGACGGAAACCCAACCTGGTGTTTTCACAGCAGCCGGCCCGGCACACGTCATACCACGGACCAATGCCGGTACAGGCGGGACGATCTGCCTTCGGAGTACCGTCCAGCCGTTCTTCAACCAGATCGGCCAGGCCACTCACGAAAGCTGGATGTACGCCGGGGGTCGGGGTGCGTCGGAACGCCAGCTGCGCATCCGCCGCGCTCTGACGCGCCTCATTATCGAGATCCCAAAGCACTTCCATGTGGTCGCTCACAAAGCCGATCGGCACCACGATCACGGCGCGCTTCCCCGCAGCCGGCAGGCCCTCGATCACATCGTTAATGTCGGGCTCGAGCCAGGGCTGGCTCGGCGGACCCGAACGCGATTGGTACACCAGCTGCCAGCTCAGCGGGGTGCCTCGCAGGCCCTCCTCGACGCTTGTCACAACAGCGCGCGATACCTCGAGGTGCTGCGCGGCGTAGGCACCACCAGCACCAAAGTCGCGGCTGTCGGGACCCGATTGCTCCGCATCCGCTGTCGGGATCGAGTGGGTCGTAAACAGCACCTCAATATCGTCTGGTTGCAGCTCGGGAAGTTCGGCCAGGATGCTGTCGATCGCCTCGCGCAAGCCCAACTCGAAAGGCTTCACAAAACCCGGGTGGTCAAAAAATTGGCGCACCTTATCGATTTCGACCTCGCCATTCAGCTGCAACGCCTCGAGAGCGTCGGCGTAGTCTTCGCGGTACTGCCGGCATGACGAATACGATGCGTATGCGCTGGTGGCGATGGCCAGCAGTCGCTTCGCACCCGCTTCGTGCGCGTCGTTCAGCGCATCAACAATGTAGGGATGCCAGTTGCGGTTTCCCCAGTACACGGGCAGCTGGTGACCGCGCCGCTCAAGCTCGGCCGCGAGCGCATCGCGCAGCTGCCGGTTCTGGTCGTTGATGGGGCTCACCCCGCCGTGCGTGCGATAGTGCACTGCGACCTCTTCGAGCCGCTCATCCGGAATGCCGCGACCCGCGGTCACATTGCGCAGGAACGGAATAACATCCTCCTGCGCCTCGGGCCCACCGAACGAGGTGAGCAGGATGCCGTCGTAGTCAACTCCCGTTTTCACCCAGGCACTACCGTCGCGAGCAGGCTCGGTGGCTGCCGAAACCACCGCCCCCGGGCACAGCGGCGCATCCGTTGCCGGTGCTGGCTTACGTCCGAGCGGTGACTGCGATGAATCCGAGTTGTTGCGTCCGAGATTTTGGGCTGCCAACTAGGCACCCGCCCCGTGTCGAAGCACCGCACCGAGCTCGTTCGCTGCAATACGGCGACCCGCATAGAAGGGCGTCTCGTGACGCACGTGGCGACGCGCCTCGGTGTAGCGCAGATCACGCATCATATCGACGATCTCGTACAACTCATCCGATTCAAATGCGAGCATCCACTCGTAGTCGCTGATCGCAAACGCCGCCACAGTGTTGGCGAGCACCGATTTGAACTTGCTGCCGCGCATCCCGTGATCGCGCAGCATCTCGCTACGGTCGGCCTCGTCGAGCAGGTACCAGTCATACGAGCGCACGAACGGGTAGATGCTGATCCACTTTTTCGGCTCTTTGCCGTACATGAACGCCGGCATGTGTCGCTCATTGAACTCGGCGGCACGGTGGACACCGAATACGTTCCAGGTGGTTTCGAGCTGTGCGAACAGCGCGGTCATCCGGATGCGACGAATCGCGGCCTGCAGCGCCTCGGGGTCATCGCCGTGCAGCCACAGCAGCACATCGCCGTCATGCCGGAATCCCGACACATCGTAAAGACCACGAACCGTAACACCATTCGCAGTCACCTCGGCCACCGCAGCCTCGACGGCGGCGGTTGCGCCCGCCAGATCGTCAATATCCGGCGCCGATACCGGCCGACGGAAAACGGTGTAACTGGTGTACTGCGTGAGATTGCCAGAAGGCTGCATCGTTTCTGCCATGCCTCCAGCTTAGTCGGCAGTACCTCAAACCGGCCCGAGGTACGATGCGAATCTAGCGGCGGTCGGCACCACCGAGCACCGTCAGGCGCATCGTGGCCTCGAGATCGCGAAGCTGGTCGATCACTTCGCTGGGCACACCATTCGAGCACTCGGTAACGGCGTAACCGATGCTGCCGCTGGTGGCCAGCTGCTGACTGTCAATATTTGTCCCGGCGGCACCCAGCAGCGTGTTCACGCGAGCGAGCACATTCGGTTCGTTACGGTGCAGGTGCAACAAACGCACACCGTCGCTGACCGGAGCCAGTTGAATCTCGGGGAGATTCACCGACATATAAGTCGAACCCGAGCTGAGGTAGTCGCGGAATTTACCGGCAACAAAACGACCGATACCCTCCTGCGCCTCGGCGGTAGAACCACCGATATGCGGGGTCAGGATCACATTGTCGAGCCCGCGCAGCACCGACTCAAACGGGTCGCCCATCTTCTTCGGTTCGTTCGGGAACACATCAACCGCAGCACCGGCAATGTGGCCCGATTCGATCGCCTCGCGCAGCGCCTCGTGGTCGACCACATGACCACGCGACAGGTTGATGAGCAGCGAGCGCGGACGCATCATGGCGATAGTTTCGCGATCGAAAAGGTTGGCGTTTTCGGGGCGCCCGTCCACGTGAATCGAGACGGTTTCGACGGTCTCCAAAAGCTCTTCGAGGGTGCGGCAGCGCACGGCATTACCGATGGCCATCCGGTCGACCACATCGTAGAAGTACACGTGCATCCCCAGCGCTTCGGCGAGCACCGACAGCTGCGACCCAACATTGCCGTAACCCACAATGCCCAGCGTGCGGCCGCGAACCTCATGCGACCCCTTCGCGGTTTTGTTCCACACACCGTCGTGCATCATGCGGTTGTGGTCGCCGAGGTGACGGGCCATCGCGATGATCTCACCAATGGCGAGCTCAACCACCGAGCGCGTGTTCGAGTAGGGAGCGTTAAACACCACCACCGAGTGTTCGGCAGCGGCTTCGAGGTCGATCTGGTTGGTGCCGATCGAGAAGGCACCTGCGGCAATCAGCTGCGGATGAGCTTCAAGCACTCGCCGCGTGAGCCGGGTCTTTGAACGAATACCGAGCAGCTGCACACCGTCGAGGGCGGCAATGAGCTCGTCCTCGTCGAGGGCGCCCTTACGGGTTTCAACCTCGATTCCTTCGCCTTCAAGAATTCGGGTCGCGTCGGGGTGAATGTTCTCGAGAAGCAGTGCCTTCATGCTCCTTATCTTACGACCCTGATGAATACCGTTCACGGCACCCCGCATCTCACCACCCGGGCGCACGAGTAACTGCGATACGGTGTGTTTTCAAAACTCACGCAGCAGACCCGGTCGATGAACGTGCTCAGGAGGTGCGATGGCACAATCCAAACCTGCCCGCACCCGACTGTATTGGATGGATGCGCTGCGAGGACTGGCCGTCATCCTGATTGCGTTCAATCACTCGTTCGATTTCCCCCGCCAGTTCGGATTCGATTTCCGATTCGAGGGGCGCCAAATCCTTTTTGGCTCGCTGGAGCCGTACCGGGTGCCGCTATTGATGGTGCTCTCGGGGTTGCTCCTGCTGCCCTCGCTAAAAAAACCGCTCGATACCTATCTATGGGGCAAAGTTTCACGCATCCTGTGGCCCTACCTCGTCTGGGGTGCGCTCACCGCCGTGACAGTGGTCGACCAGGTCGATCTGTTCAATATCAACTACTGGCGTTCGGGACCGCTGCACCTGTGGTATTTGACCGTGCTGCTCGGGGTGTACCTGGTCGCACCACTGGTGCGGTTCATTCCCGCCGCAGTGCTCGCACTCATCGGACCGATCACGCTGCTACTGATTGGCGAAACCGACCAGGACATCCGCTTTTTTCTGTTCTGGAGCTTTTTCTTCTTCACCGGAGTAGCCCTCGCTCCCCATCTGACTCGCCTACAGCAGCTGGGGGTCTGGTTCCCGATCGTGATGGGAACCGCCGCAATCGTCATTGCCTACGCATCCGTGACCCGATTCATCCTGGTGCTCCCCGACTATCCGCTCGGGGTGTTCGCTTCGCTTCCGGGGCTGGCATTTTTGCTGTGGCTGGCACCGCGGCTACCGCGATTGCCCTTCCTCGAACTGGTTGGCCGCCACTCGATCGTGATGTTCTGCGCGCATCCGGTCTCGATGCTGCTTGCGGCACGGGCACTCGCCGTCTGGGAGGTCGCGCTCCCACCAGTTATTACCTGGCTGATCATCGCCCTGTTCACTTTCGGCTTCCCGCTGCTGCTGACCTACGCCTATTGCTATATGTACTGGTTATTCGAACTGCCCGTTCGCATCGACCAGCTGCGCCGGCTATTCACCCGGCCAAAATCAGCAGCGTGACACCATAGGCTCCGATGCCACCAATCAGGCTCAACAGGATATTCCAGCGCCACAGATGCAGCCCGGCGGTGACCACAACCCCAACGGTGGGCGCCACCCAGTCGATGCCGACAAAACTCGTGTCGCGCAGCGAATAAACCACCAGCACCGTCATCACACCGATTGGCAGCAGCAGGCTGAGCTCGCGCACCACGGGCTGTTCGCGCAGCCACTTACCAAACGCGAACGGCAGTGCGCGCAGCGCGAAAGTGATCACTGCCATCACCGCGATAATGGCGATCGAATGCGTCAGGTTCACGAAAGCGACCGCCTCCGCACCAGCACCACCGCGAGCGCAATCACAAGATAAATGAGCATTGAGGCCACCAGCATCCCCTCCCTGGCCACCATCGCGACAATCACTGCGACAACCAGGGCTGCCGCAGCCAAACCAAACTCACGACTGCGTTTGAGTGCCTCGAGGGCCAGCACCACGAACAGCGCCGTCATCGCAAAACCCATAAAGCTGAGATCAAACGGAATCGCGGTGGCCGCGAGCGCGCCAACCATGACGCTGGCAGTCCAATAAAAGTGGGTGGAGATCTGCACCGTCAACATGCGAGTGGGAGTGAGCTCGTCGCGGTTTTTTGAGCCGAGCACCGCATACGACTCATCGGTGAGCGCGTGAATGGAGTAGAGCCGCAGAGGTAGCGGCCGGATGCGTTCGAGCGGCACCGAGAGACCATAAAAGACGTGGCGTGCGTTCACGAAAAACGTGGTCGTGGCAACAGCCGGTAGCGGCGCTCCGGTGAGCAGCATCGACACCGCGAGAAACTCGAGCGAACCGGCGAAGACAAACAGCGCGGTGATCGGCGCCCAATACCAGTCGAGCCCCAGTGCAACGGCGTACATCCCAAACGACAGCCCGAGCGGAAGGAACGCAAACAGCACCGGGAAGCTGTCGACCAGCCCCTGGCGCACGTCTTGCCCCAGGGCCGCGGTCGCTCGTTTCATACCCGCCATTCTCACGCCAATTCGCACCGGGGCCAAACCGGTGGCGGCACCGCGACTGATTGCCGTGGACCACGCAATCCCGCTAGTGATGGGGTCGACGGTTACTCGACCGCAGTTGCCGTTACGGCCAGCGAGCGGGCTTAGCTGCGGCTGTGGTCGGCTACCAAGCTGCTGAAGCGATCAATGTAGTCCTGCAGGAACGCCACAGTCGATTCGCGCACGATCGTGTCACCGCCTTCGAACAGCTCCGGTGATTGTGACAGGAACACCTCTGGCTGCCCCACTGTCGGCATATCGAAGTAGGAGAGCGCTAGGCGCAGATTCTTTTGCGACGAGTAGCCACCCATTCGGCCCACCGAGTGGCTGATGATGCCCACCGGCAATCCCTTCCAGGCCACATCACTATTGGGCTTGGAACCAACATCGACTGCGTTCTTCACACACGCCGGAATCGTGCGGTTGTTCTCGGGTGTCACAAACAGGATGCCGTCAGAGGATTTGATCGTGTTTCGGAAGGCGGTGTATTCGGTGGGGACTGGCTTGTCGGTGACCTCCGGGTCGTCGTAGTCGAAGTCGTAGAGCGGAAGATCTCGAATCTCGACGATGCTGGCCCGGTAGCCCTCGGGGAACAGCGGGATGACGTTCTGCGCAATCTTTCGCGCGAACGAGCCGCGGCGCAGACTGCCGACAATTACGCTGATGTGCTTGGTCATTGAGTTGATTCACTTTCGTAGGTGGTGGGTTCAGTGGCATTGCAGTGGTCATGACACCTGGCCACAGCAGCATCTGTTCGCTGCCGGTTGCCGGACGACTCAGTTGGTGAGGCGGGCTCAGCTTTGAGGCGGTATAAATGGTCGCGCCCCAAACGCTGGCGGCGGACCTGAACGGTGGGACACCTCAATGAAGCGATCGAGTTTGGCTCTGTCCATGGCATCTTCCGCGCGCAACAAGACCCCGAGCAGCGACAAGAGACCGCCAAGCACCGCATCTCGTTTAGCGCTGGTGCACAACAATCGATGGGCCGCAGGCTGGTTACCTTCGCGGATCGCTTCGAACAACGCGATGGTTTCGAGCCACGAGCCACTGTCGGGACGCGGCATAGGTTCGGGAGATGGCTTAGAAGTTCCAGTCGTCATCCGTGGTGTCCTCTCCCTTGCCAATGACGTAGCTCGATCCCGAACCACTGAAGAAGTCGTGATTCTCGTCGCTGCCGGGTGAGAGCGCAGCCAGGATCTCGGGTTTTACCTGCGTTTCTTCGGCGGTGAATCGCTGCGGATAGCCGAGGTTCATGAGGGCTTTGTTGGCGTTGTAGCGCACAAATACCGCGACATCATCCATGAGTCCGAGCGGCTCGTAGAGTTCTCCCGAGTACTGCAGTTCGAGTTCATAGAGCTCTTCGAGCAGTGCAAAGGTGAAGTCGTGCATTTCTGCCTGTTTGGCTTCGCCATAGGTTTCGAGTCCGCGCTGGTATTTGTAGCCCGAGTAATACCCGTGCACTGCTTTGTCGCGCAGGATCAGCCGGATCATATCGGCGGTGTTGGTGAGGGTTGCGTGCACCGAGAAGTGCAGCGGCAAATAGAACCCGGCGTACAGCAGCAGTGATGAGAGCAGCGTCGATGACACCTTCCGCTTCAGCGGATCCGACCCGTAGTAGTGCTGCAGCACCTTTTTGCACCGTTCCTGCAGCAGATCGTTGCCGATTGCCCAGCGATAGGCCGAGTCGATTTCGGGGGTTGAGGTGAGCGTCGAGAACACCGACGAGTACGAGCGGGCATGCACCGACTGCATGAACGCGATGTTGGTGTAGACGGCCTCTTCGTGCTCGGTGCGCGCATCCTGAATCTGGCAGATCTCACCGACGGTGGCCTGCACGGTGTCGAGCATGGTCAGACCCGTAAACACCCGCATGGTGAGGGTGCGTTCCACTTCGCTCATTTGCTGCCAGGCCGGCAGGTCGTTTGAAAGCGGCACCTTCTCGGGGAGCCAGAAGTTGGCGGTGAGCCGATTCCACACTTCGAGATCTTTGTTGTCGGCGATGCGGTTCCAGTTGATGGGGCGCAGCCGCGCGGTGGGGTCATGCCGATAACTCGGCGGAGTGACCGAGAGTTCGGTGACGAGTCGAGGGGATGCAGATGAGTCGGTCATACAGGTTGTCCTTCGGTGATCAATGGTTGGCTGCGTTCGGAAGCTGACGGATCGCGCAAATCGATGGGCTTCGGCTGGATGCGCGCCCAAAACTCGGTGAGTCCCTCGTTGACCCGCTCCACATCCCGGTCGGTGCCGAGCAGTTCGAAGCGATAGAGCTCGGGCACCCGACACTTGGCCGAGATAATGGGGCCAGCGAGGCAGTAGTACTCACCGAAGTTGGTGTTTCCGGCGGTGATGACGCCGCGAATGAGGGCGCGATTGGCGGGGTCGTTGAGAAACTGGATCACCTGCTTGGGCACGGCGCCGCTACGTTCTCCCCCGCCATATGTGGGAACGACCAGTACAAACGGCCGGGTGACCCGAATCATCCCCTCAACTCGGGGGCGCAGCGGAATGCGAACCGCATCTCGATCAAGCCGGTCGACGAACCGCCGGGTGTTTTCGGAAACGCTCGAGAAGTACACCAGGTCGGGTGAGTCGGCTCCTTCCAAGACCCGCACGTCCTGGGTGGTACAAACTGATCGGCGCACACTTGCACCTGTGCTCATTTCACTCCCCCCTCCAACTCGCCACAACATCTAGTGGGCATTCAGGCAATCAGCACAACATCTAGTGTCTGATTGAACAGTACACCCTCAAGTACGACACGCCCATGCTTGAGAGTTCGTGTTGCCGAACATTAGAGTTGGCGCAAATATCAGGGTGGCTGCGAACCGTCCGATTCGCGGTTCCACACGGGCTGTGCGCGGCCCGAAAGTCAACGAGTGAGGTTGTGCGATGAGCGAACCGAACAGGATTCCAATTCCTGACGAAATTTCCAACGAGAGCATCCGAACGTTCGTATCCGAATGGGCCAAGATCACCGAACCCGAGCGCATCGAGCTAGTTTCGGCGGCCGACGATGCCAGGCTCATCAATGAGGCGCTCGCTGCCGGTGAGCTCTTTCCCGCCGGTGACAACCGCTACTATTCGCGGTCACACCCGGGCGACACCGCCCGCTCTGAAGAGCGCACGCTTGTGGCCACCTCCAACCCCGCCGATCGCGGTCGCTACAACAACTGGCAGCCAACAGCGGAAGTGAAGCCGCAGCTCATCGAACGGATGCGCGGCGCATCCCGAGGCAAGACAATGTATGTCGTCCCCTACCTCATGGCACCCACCGGTAGCCCGCTTGCTCCCTATGCCGCCGGTGTCGAACTCACCGACAATCGCGGCGTCGTGCTGCAGATGATCCGCATGGCTCGCGTGGGAATCGACCACTTCGCCACGCTTACCGACCCCGACTTCTTTGTGCGCGGCGTGCAGGTCACCGGCAATCCGGATGCACTCGGCCACGGCACTGCCAATGACCAACGACTGTTCGCCACCATTGCCGACGAGCGCACCATTCTCCACTTTGGCTCGGCTTACGGCGGCAATGCCCTCCTCGGCAAAATCGCGCACGCCCTACGTCAAGCCTCCTACGACGGCCGCAGTTCAGGTCGATTCCTCGCAGAACAGTTCCTGCTGCTCGGCGTTCGCGACCTCGAAACCGGCAAGACCGCACATATCTGCGGCGGGTTCCCCAGCGCCTCCGGCAAAACGAACCTGGCCATGACGCTACCGCCCCAAGCACTCGGAGAGCGATACCGGGTTGACTTCTATGGCGACGATATTGCCTGGATGTGGGTGGATGACGACGGCTGCCTACGCGCAATCAACCCCGAAAACGGCGCCTTTGGCGTGGCCAAGAACACGAACGAAGTCACGAATCCGACCGCAATGGAAGCAATCGCACCGGGTTCGGGAGCCATCTTCACCAACACCGCCTACAACGAACGCACCGGCGAGGTGTGGTGGGAGGGACTCACCCCGCAGCCACCAGCCAACCTCGATGGCTGGCTCGACTGGACCGGCGCATCGATTGCCGAGCGTCAACCAGCAGAGCAATCCGCACCGTGGGCGCATCCGAACAGCCGATTCACGGTGGCACTCGACCGCATCCCCAACCTCGCTGCTGATGCCGCCGACCCCGCCGGTGTGGTGGTGGACGCCATTATCTTCGGTGGCCGCACCCGCGACCGCGAACCACTCATTCGCGCGATCGAAACGGTTGCTGACGGTGTCTACGACGGGCTCACGCTGGGCGCCGAGGCAACATTTGCCGCCGAGGGCCTCGACGGCCAGCTGCGATACGACCCCATGTCGATGCGTCCATTCTTCTCGTACTCCGAAGGCCGCTACGCCCAGCACTGGCTCGACGTGTTGAGTCAGGTGCGACAGCTGCCCGTTTTCGCGCACGTCAACTGGTTCCAGCGCGCCCCTGAAGATGGGCACTACCTGTGGCCCGGCTACCGCGAAAACTTGCGCGCACTCAACTGGCTGATGCAGTACCGAGCGGGAGATGTACACGGACAGCAGACCCCGGTGGGCGTTATCCCAACGGCAGCCGAGCTCGACCTCAGCGGACTCGAGATTCCCGCGGCCGATCTCGAACAGCTGCTGCAGATCGACACCGACCGCTGGATGGAAGAGTGCCAGTACCGGCAAGAACACCTGGCAGAACTGCCCGACCTTCCCGCCGAGATTTGGGATGCGCATCGCAAGCTGCGCGCGGCGCTCGCCGAGCAAGCGTCTGTGGCTGAACCTTCTGCATCTGCCATCACTGGGGAGTGAGCGAGCATAATCGTGGAAACAAAATGACCCCCAGCCGAGGATTACTGTACTGCTCCCCATTAGTTGGACTGAGAAATCAGTTACCGACTAGTGGGGAGTAGTTTTCATTGAGAGCACGAAGTTCGCTGAGTGAATATCAGCGCGAGCAGTTGGTGGAGTGTTTCGAGCAGGGCATGGGGAGCCAAGCTGCTGCGAAGGTGGTTGGGGTTTCGAGAGATGTGACGCGCAAACTCTATCGGCGGTTTCAGCTGCGTGGCAGGCTATGTCTTGTGGAGAAGCCGGCAAAGCAGCAGTACTCGTTCGAGATCAAAAAGGAAGTTGTCCAACGCCACCTGGCCGGCGAGACAAAGATGGATCTTGCGCGTGAGTTTGGCCTGTCGTCAGACCAGCTCGTCGCTAGTTGGTCCTGTAAATGGCGCAAAGGTGGCGATGAGGCATTAAAACCGAAGCCGAAGGGCAGACCCAAAGGCTCGGCCGCCCCGAAGCGGCTTACAGAAGAAGAGAAGCTGCGCCGCCAGATCGCGCGGTTGGAAGCAGAAAACGCTTATTTAAAAAAATTGCGGGACTTGAGGAATCAGGGACGCGCCTAAAAGTCCAGGCGATTGTCATCCTCAAGTCGCACCACCGCTTGGAGTACCTCTTAGCGGCAGCGGGTATCCCACGGTCGACGTTCTTCTACCACCAGAAACGCCTCGGCCAGCCAGATAAGCACGCCGAGCTCAAAGACGCGATCCGGGCAAGTTTTGAACGTAACAAGCATCGCTACGGCTACCGACGAGTGCTACTTGACCTGCGTAACCAGGGGTGGGTGGTCAACCACAAACTCGTCTACAAACTCATGCGTGAGATGGGCCTTCGAGCCAAGATCCGCCAACGTAGACCTTATGTTTCCTACACCGGGACGATCAGCCACATCGCTGACAACAAGCTTGACCGCAAGTTCACCCCGGATCAGCCAAACACCGTCTTTGTCAGCGACGTCACCGAGTTCAGGGTCGCAGGCCGCAAGGTCTATCTGTCACCGGTGATGGACTTGTTTGACCGCTCAATCGTCGCTCACACCGTGGCCACATCACCGTCGACAGCGTTTACCGCTGCCTCTTTGTCCAAGGCAATCGCGGCGTGTGCTCCTGAACCCGGGTGGATGGTGCATACCGACCAAGGAGTTCAGTACCAACATTCCTCGTGGCGCAACCTGATCGGCGACAACGGCGGTGTTCAGTCGATGTCGCGTAAAGCCAACTGCTACGACAACGCGGTCATGGAGAACTTCTTCGGGCATGTGAAGGCCGAGATGTACCACGGTGAAGTCTTCGACACCGTCGCAGAGTTCAACAAAGCGATCGCCGAGTACATCGGGTGGTACAACACCGAACGCATCCAACAACGACTCAAGGGCCTGACTCCGATGCAATATCGGAATCAGACCCTTGAAGCCCTAACCGCCTAGAGTTAAACCAGTCCAACTTTCGGGGGCCAGTTCATCGCTCATGTGGGGCCACCTGCTGAATATCGTCTCGGTTATTGGCCCACTCGTGTACTGGCTCGCAACGCGTGAAAACAGCGAAGCGCACGATCGCGAAGGTAAAGAGGCGCTCAACTGGGGCATCACCGTGGCAATCGCATCAATCGCCTGCAGCGTGCTTTACATCATCCCCTTTATTGGCGGGGTAATCGGCGGCACTCTCTTGGGTGCTGTTGGGCTTGTGAACATTATTTTTGCGATTTACGCAGCCGTCGAGACCAGCAACAAGGGCGGCTACCGCTACCCGTTCACTCTCAACCTCGTGAAATAAGCTCTCGGGTAGGCCGGGCCGTTTCGCCTAGGTGAGCACTCGCGCCACCACATCGGCAAGCAGCCGGCCACGCAGCGTCAGCACGATCCACCCCCGCATCGCCGCTGTCGCATCCACCAGCTCACCAGCGATGAGTTCGGCCACCCGTGAGCGGTCGGGCAGCTCGGCAATCGGCAGCCCCTCGGCCAGTCGCGTGCGCAGCAGCACCCGCTCAAGTTGGCGCGCATCGGCATCGAGCACCTCACGGCCGTGCGCGGGTGAAACACCGGTAGCGAGCCGGTCACCATAGGCGGCGGGATGCTTCACATTCCAAAAGCGCACGCCGGCGACATGGCTGTGGGCACCGGGGCCGAACCCCCACCAGTCGGTGTCGTGCCAGTAGGCCAGATTGTGACGCGAGGGGTGCTCACCGGCAAGCGACCAATTGGAAATCTCGTACCAGCTAAACCCTGCCGCCTGCAGCCGGGTGTCTGCGAGCTCATACATTTCGGCCTGCAGATCGTCATCAACCGGTGGCAGCTCTCCCCTGCGGATTCGCCGCTCGAGCGCCGTACCGGGCTCAACAATCAGCGCATAGGCAGAAATATGGGTCGGCTCCAGGGCGATTGCGGCCTCGAGCGAACGTTCCCAATCGGCAAGCGTTTCGCCTGGAGCGCCATAAATCAGGTCGACCGAGGTTTCGAGCCCAGCAGCTTTTGCGGCGGCAACCACCTCGGGTACCCGCTCGGGTGTGTGGGTGCGATCAAGCGTCGCGAGCACACTCGGAACTGCCGACTGCATCCCAAAACTCACCCGGGTAATACCACCGGCGCGCAGCGCGGCAAGTTTTTCTGCATCCACGGTGTCGGGGTTCGCCTCGACTGTTATTTCCGCATCCGCAACAATGCCGAAGGTGTCGCGCAGCGCGGCCAGCACCGTGACAAGATCATCGGCCGCTAGAAGCGTCGGCGTGCCGCCGCCAAAAAACACCGTTGATAGTGGCTCGCGATGCCCCACGCGGTCGAGCACCGACCGCGCCAGGGCGATTTCACGCAGCACCGAGTCGGCGTAGTTACTGCGACTCACCGAACCGAGTTCATCAGCGGTGTAGGTGTTGAAATCGCAATAGCCGCAGCGCACCCGACAAAACGGAATGTGCAGATACGCGCCAAACTGCCGCCCCGGCGCCACCTCATCAAGCGGTAGCGCACCGTCAGCGGGTACCGGTTCGCCAAGCGGCAGCGCGCTAGGGGGCAACTCGACCGTTCTTATCGAAAGCAGCGGCCGTTGCCGGCATCAGCTCACGCCAGAACGCCTCCATCTTTTCGGCCACCATTTCGATCTCACGCTGCGGGAACGACGGAAACGCTGAGTCTTCACGCTTGGTACGCAGCGAGAGAAAATTCATCAGCGAACGCGCGTTCATCGTGACGTACATGCTCGAATAAATATTCACCGGCAGCACCGAGCGGGCAACCTCGCGAGCAACCCCCGCTGCGAGCATCCGCTGGTACGACTCATAGGCGCGAGTCGACGAGTCGCGAATCTCGTTTTCGACCAGCTCGTGCTGTTCAGGAGTGCCCGGGAAAAACTCATACTTACCGGGACGGCCCTCCTGCACGAGCATGCGTTCGCGGTTCGGTACATAAAACACCGGACGCAGCTGCCGGTAGCGGCCCGATTCTTCGTTATAGCTGGCCATCCGGTGCCGCTGAAATTCGCGGAACACAAAAATCGGCGCCGATACGTAAAACGTCATTGAGTTGTGTTCAAACGGAGTGCCGTGACGGTCGCGCATCAAAAAATTGATGAGCCCCAGGTCACGCTTGGCGAGTTCTGTCGATTCGGATGCCGCAGCATCGGTCTCGAGGGTCTGCTCACCAACCGTCGAAACACGCGCCGAATAGAGCACATCGGTGTCACTCGCCTGGGCACGCACCAGTTCGACAGTTACATCATCACGGAATTCAATCGCGTCACTCACGCCGACAGCCTACCCTGCCTGGTTGCGCTCGGCACGCTCGAGACCGATCGCCTGCCGCATCGCGGCGCGGGCACGGTTCGTGTCGCCGGCGGCACGGTAGGCGAGCGAAAGACGCGCCCAGGCGGCCCACGATTCGGGGGCAGCCTCTACCTCGGTTTTCCAGCGCTCAAAATCGACATCGGCGGCTTCGCGAACCACGCGTCCACTGGGGCGCTTCGGGAGGTTATCTTCGGGCAGCGCATCCGCTTCGGCCAGCTGCTGCAACAGGTGATTTCCCTGCATCGCAAAGATCAGGTCACGCACCACGAGCACCGCACCGAACAGCGGAAAAACGATCAGCGCCGCACCCATGAGGATCGCGATGAGATCGCCCGATGTCATCAGGCCCCAAGCAATTCCGACAACAACGACCAGATAGATGACCGTGAGTAGCGTGACAAATAGCACGCCCCACATCGCAGGTGGCCACCGCTTCATCGGGCGCCACTCCCCCGTGCATCGCTGTCATCCAGCCCCAGCAGCTGCTCAAGCCCGACGGTAACGCCTCGAGCCGTCACCGCGGCCCGCAATGCCAGCAGGATGCCGTGGGCATACGCCTTGGACGAAAGGGTTTCGTGGCGAATTTCGAGAGTCTCGCCCACGCCGCCAAAAATCACGCGCTGATCGGCGACCACACCCTGCAGCCGCAGCGAGTGAATCGGCACTCCGGCAACCGCTTCACCGCGGGCCCGCTGCTCAGCAAACGGCGGCTCTAGCGGTGCCTGCCGCGCAGCCGCAATGGCCTCGGCGGTGCGCACCGCGGTGCCCGAGGGAGAATCAATTTTGCCGTCGTGATGCGACTCAATAATTTCCACCGACTCGAATAGCTTCGCCGCCATGGTCGCGAGCTTGGTGCCGAGCACCGACCCAATCGAAAAGTTCGGGACGACGATAACGCCGCGATCTTCGGGAAGCGTCGATTCGAGTTCGGCAATGCGGCCGCTATTCCAGCCGCTTGTGCCGATAACGACATTGCGGCCGTGTTGCACGGCAAAATCAACCACTCGGCGAGAGACCTCGTAGTTTGTGACATCGATCACCACATCGGCACCGAGCATCTCATCGAGTTCACTCGAGCTGTCGAGCTGCGAGTGCAGCGTAAACTCATCCGACTGTGCAACAAGGTCGCTGATCAGTCGCCCCATTCGCCCAGTGGCACCGGTAATGGCAATTGAAATCGTCATGGCTCCAGCCTAGGTCGTCACCGCTCACTGTACGCTGCGGTAAAAAATCATCCACTGCGCGCGACAACCAGCAAAACCTAAATCGCCGGGAACCACGACCGCCCGGTTCGTTCCGCCGGCGCCAGATGCGACACATCCCCAAACAACACGAGCTCGCTCGGCTTACCGGTGCGCAACCGGATCACGGTCAGGGCGCAGTTGCCGGTACCCAGCGCGAGCCAGCGCCAGCGCGGAAGTTCGAGAGTGCGCCGCACAAACTCTCCGATCACGAAGTTGTGGGTAACGAGCAGTGTGTGCCGGTCTTCCCCCGAGCGGGTCAACCAGGTTTCGGCAGCATCGTGCATCTGCGCCTCACCGGCCTCAATAGCTTCTTCGCTCACCCCTGAAAAAAACGTCGCGTAGGCCTCGGGAGCGTCCTCACCCGATGAGGGGATGCAATCAAACAGCAGGTTTGACGGCTCGATAGCCGGCCCCTGCGTGTAATTGTCGAGAATTGCCGCGGTCTCGACTGCACGCTCCAGCGGCGAGGTAAATGCCGCGTCAAACGGCACCTGCCGCAGCCGTGCGCCGAGAGCGTGTGCCTGGCTCTGGCCCCGCGGTGAGAGCGGCCCCTCGTCAATACCGAACTCAGCGTTTTCTTGTTCGCCATGCCGAACGAGATACAGGTAGTGGCTCATAGTGCCTGCTCCAGACGCGTTCCCGCCGCTGCTGTCAGCGGACCGATTACCGATACCGTGCACAGGTTCGCCACCAGGTCTTGCGCGAGCACCTGCACCTCATCGCGCGTCACCGCCTCTAGTCTCGCCACGGCAACATCAAGGTCGGCAAATTCGCCCAGCACCGTTTCGGCACGACCGAGCCGATGCATCCTGGTGACATTCGATTCGAGTGCGAGTGCGCCGGCACCAGCTCCCGACGACACCGCGTCGGCGAGTTCGGCTTCGGTCACGCCCTCATCGGCAATGCGTTGCAGTTCGGCAACGGCCACGTCCACCGCTTCGGCGGCACGATCGGGGCGGCAGCCCACATAGACACCGCCAATACCGGCATCGGTGTGACCGGCGCTGAACGAGTGCACCGAATAAGCGAGCCCGCGCTTTTCCCGGACCTCTTGGAACAGCCGTGAAGCCATCCCGCCACCGAGTATGTGATGCAGCATTGCGTTTGCATTGCGGCGCTCATCGGTTGCGTGGATGCTCGGCCCGGCGATCACAATATTGGTCTGTTCGAGTGCGCGATCGATATGTGTAAAACCACCGGCGGGCTGCACGAGTGCCCCGTTGCGTCGATCCACGGGCGGCTTTCCGGTGGCAGCGGGCCAGCCGCCCGATTCGAGCCCGGCGCTGAGAATTGCGAGTGCCTCATCGTGATCGACGCGCCCGGCGATCGCCACGACGATTCGGTGCGGCTCGTAGTTGCGGCGGTAGAAGTCATAGACCTCGTCGCGTTTCACCGCCGAAATCGAGTCGACGGTGCCGGCAATCGGGCGGCCGAGAGGATGCTCACCAAAGTGGGTTGCCCACGCCGCATTCCACAGCACATCAATTGGATCATCATCGCTCATCGCGATCTCTTCGAGAATTACCCCGCGCTCGGTGGCAAATTCGGTCGGGTCGAGCAGTGACGAAGTGATCATGTCGGCGAGCACGGTGAGTGCCATTGGCAAATCGTGGTCACGCACCCGGGCGTGATAGTAGGTCTGTTCGCGCGAGGTGGCCGCGTTGAAGTCGCCACCTACGCGCTCAAACTCGGTGGCCACGTCGCGCGCGCTACGGCTGGGAGTGCCTTTAAACAGCAGATGCTCGAGAAAATGACTCGAACCGTACTCGGCAGTCGATTCATCTCGAGAACCGAGCGGAACAAAAAAGCCGACCGTTGCCGAGGCGGCGCCGGGCACATCCTCGGTGATGAGCCGCAGTCCGTTCGGCAGCACGGTTCGTCGCAACCGTGCGCCACCGGCAACTTCGGCATCAATTTCGGGCAGCGTGAGTGAAAGTTCAATGGGCGTAGTCATGTTGATCGGCGAACAGCCTACCCGCCGCCTGTGACGTCAGCCCCGAACTCCTCCAGGATTCGCAGATTCCCCCATGGCAACGTAAGTCTCAGGTATTACCGACCGATCGTGACTGCGAGGTATGACGTGACTCTTCCCACCAATAACCCCTACGAACAGCTCCCCGAGGTCGCCGCACTGCAGGTATCAGCCGAGTTTTCGGATGGTGACACGCTTCCAATGGCGCATGTGGGCGCATCCCACGGCGGTGCCGAACGCTCACCCGCACTGCGCTGGGAGGCCGTGCCGGGCGCCAAAAGCTACACCGTCACCTGCTACGACCCCGACGCTCCCACTATGTCGGGTTTTTGGCACTGGGTGGTGTACAACCTGCCCGCCGATTGCCTCGAGCTGCCCGAGAACGCCGGCGGTGGTGATCTGGCCGACCTTCCCGAGGGCACGAGCCTCGGTTTCAACGAGGCGCTCGGCCGCGAATACATCGGCGCCGCTCCCCCGGCGGGCCACGGACCACACCGCTATTTTTTTACGGTTCAGGCGCTCGACTCGCGACTCGATCTGCCCGATGAGCTGACCGCCGCTCGCGTACACTTCATGCTGCGTGAGCACGTCATTGCTCGCGGTCATGTGATGGCAGTATTCGAGCAGCCCGCCGAATAGTTGCCGACCGCAAACGACTGCTCCCCACCGATCAGCTTGATCAGTGGGGAGCAGTTCAGTTAGGGGCGGCTAGTTTCGAACGAGCCGCGCCTGGCTACTCGTCAGCCGACTCTTCCGTTTCGGCCTTGTC
Source organism: Gulosibacter sp. GYB002 (assembly GCF_036577665.1). Taxonomy (NCBI): domain Bacteria; kingdom Bacillati; phylum Actinomycetota; class Actinomycetes; order Micrococcales; family Microbacteriaceae; genus Gulosibacter; species Gulosibacter sp. GYB002. The sequence goes on from NZ_JARBDD010000013.1 coordinate 91,708, forward strand.
GCCGGCCTCATCTTCGTCGAGCACCGGCTCGAGCGAAAGCTTGCCGCGGCTGTCAATCTTGGTGACGCGCACGAGCAGCTTCTGCCCCACCGAGAGCACCGACTCAACATCATCGATGCGCTTACCGCCGGCAAGCTTGCGCACCTCGGAGATGTGCAGCAGGCCATCTTTACCGGGCAGCAGCGAGATGAAGGCACCAAACGAAGCGATCTTCACGACCGTACCGAGGTACTGTTCGCCAACCTCGGGGGTCTGCGGGTTGGCGATCTGGTTCACCGCGTCGCGAGCAGCCTCGGCCGAAGGACCGTCGGTTGCGCCAATAAACACGGTGCCGTCGTCTTCGATCGAAATCTCCGCGCCGGTGTCTTCCTGAATCTGGTTGATGACCTTACCCTTGGGGCCGATCACCTCACCGATCTTGTCAACCGGGATCTTCACCGAAATGATGCGCGGTGCGGTGGGTGCCATCTCGTCCGGCTCATCGATCACAGCATTAATGGCCTGGTCGAGAATCTGGATGCGGGCATCGTGCGCCTGCTGCAGCGCCGCATCGAGCACCTCGCTGGGGATGCCATCGAGCTTGGTGTCAAGCTGCAGCGCGGTGATGAACTCAGCGGTACCGGCGACCTTAAAGTCCATATCGCCCAGCGCATCCTCGGCACCGAGAATATCGGTGAGCGCCTGGTACTTCATCTGGCCGTCGATCTCGGCCGAAACGAGGCCCATGGCAATACCGGCAACCGAGGCGCGCAGCGGCACACCGGCGTTGAGCAGCGAAAGCGTCGACGCACAGACCGACCCCATCGAGGTCGAGCCGTTCGAGCCGAGGGCTTCTGACACCTGTCGAATCGCGTAGGGGAACTCTTCGCGAGTGGGCAGCACCGCGATCAGCGCCTTCTCGGCGAGGTTACCGTGACCGATTTCGCGACGCTTCGGCGAACCCACTCGGCCGGTCTCACCGGTTGAGTAGGGCGGGAAGTTGTAGTGGTGCATGTAGCGCTTGCTCTCAACCGGTGAGAGCGAGTCGATCTGCTGCTCCATCTTGAGCATGTTGAGCGTGGTGACACCGAGAATCTGGGTTTCACCGCGCTGGAAGATAGCCGATCCGTGCACGCGGGGAACCACGTCGAGTTCAGCATCAAGCTGGCGAATATCGGCAACGCCACGGCCATCCATGCGCACGCCCTCGGTGAGGATGCGGCCGCGAACAACGTCCTTGGTGACGCTCTTGTACGCTGCCGACACCTGCTCGAGCGAGCCCTCGGGCAGTTCCTCGGCCTCAACCTTCGCCGCGATGGCTTCCTTCACGCGCTCCTTGAGTGCGTCGTCGGCATCCTGACGCGCGATCTTCTCGGCGATCTGGTAGACATTGCCGAGCTCAGCCTCAGCGAGCTCACGCACAGCGTCGAGCACCTCAGGCGTGTAGGCCGGGAAGGTCGGGTATTCGGCAACCTGCTTGTTGACCTGGTCAGCAACCTGCTGCTGGGCGCGAATAAGCTGGGCGATGAACGGCTTCGATGCCTCCAAGCCCTGCGCGACCACGCGCTCGTCAGGCTTCTGTGCGCCGGCCTTGATGAGATCCCAGGCGTTGTCGGTGGCCTGTGCCTCAACGGTCATGATGGCGATGTCTTCGCTACCGTCCTTGCGGGTGATCAGACGGCCCGCGACGGTCAGCTCGAACACCGCTTCGCTCAGCTGCGAGTGCTTCGGGAATGCCACCCACTGGCCGTCAATCAGCGCGATTCGCACCGCACCAATCGGACCCGAGAACGGCACACCAGAAATTTGCGACGACATCGATGCCGCGTTCACCGCGAGCACGTCATAGGTCTCATCGGGTGCGATCGAAAGCACGGTAACCACGATCTGCACCTCGTTGCGCAGGCCGTCGATAAACGACGGGCGCATCGGGCGGTCGATCAGGCGGCATGCCAGAATCGCCTCGGTCGAGGGACGACCCTCGCGGCGGAAAAACGAGCCGGGAATCGCGCCCTTCGCATAGGCGCGCTCTTCAACGTCAACCGTCAGCGGGAAAAAGTCGAAGTGATCTTTCGGCTGCTTCGAGACGCTGGTGGCCGACAGCAGCATGGTTTCGCCGTCGAGGTAGGCCACGGCCGAGCCCTGCGCCTGCTGGGCGAGACGGCCGGTTTCGAAACGGATTGTGCGAGTGCCGAATTTACCGTTATCGATGACGGTCTCGGCGAACTTGATTTCGGGACCCTCCAAGGTCTCCTCCTTCTGTCGCCCGCACAGTGCTGGCGTGGCTCAACACCGAGCGGTGCCAAGCATCTCGCGCTGACCATCAGTAACCAAGTTCTGGAATTGCTCCAGCCCTCCGCCACCGACAATCAGTCGCGTAAGCGCTATGCGGATGGATACGAACTAGCCCAGTGTATCCCGAGACACTGCAAAACCGCCGGTGTGCCTGCAAAACGCCAGCCGCGGCACACCGGCGGCGATGCCTAGTTGCGTGCCGCATCCAGGGCGCGCTGCAAATCGGCGATCAGATCGGCAACCGGTTCAATGCCAACCGAGATCCGCACCAGTCCCGCACTAATTCCGGCTGCTTCTTGAGCTTCCGGAGTCATCGAAGCGTGCGTCATCGTGGCCGGATGCGCAACGAGCGATTCGGTGCCGCCGAGCGACTCAGCCAGGCTGAACAATTGCAGCGAATCGACAAATTTGCGAACCGCATCCAGGCCGCCAGCAAGTTCAATCGACAGCATCGCGCCAAAGCCTCGCTGCTGCTGCGCAGCCAACTCGTGCTGCGGATGCGCTGCCAGTCCCGGATAGTTGATGCGAGTAATTGCCGGATGCTCCGCGATTGCCGCGACGATGTCTTGGGCGTTGCGCTGGTGCCGCTCAACACGCACTTCGAGTGTTCGCAGCCCGCGCAGCACCTGGTGTGAGTCGATAGGAGAAGCGGTCAGCCCGAGCACGTTGCCCCACCAGTCAAATAGTTCGGCGTGCTCGGCGGTCTTGGCTACCACCGCGCCCTGCACCACATCCGAGTGGCCATTGAGGTACTTGGTTACCGAGTGCACGACCACATCGACACCGAACTCGAAAGGCTGTTGCAGCAGCGGCGTCAGGAAGGTGTTGTCGGCAACAACCAGCGCACCGATCTCGTGGGCGGCAGCCGTTACGGCTCGCAAGTCGGTTATCCGCAGCAGCGGGTTCGAAGGGGTCTCAAGCCACACGAGTGCCGGTTTCAGCTGCTGCAAGCGCGCTCGAGCGGCTTCAGCGTCAGAGAAATCTACGGGCTCAAATTGGTAAAGCCCCTTGCTTGCCAACTGCTCAAACTGCCGCCACGAGCCGCCATAACAGTCGTGCGGATATGCGACCGTGTCGCCGGCGCGCAGCAGCGCCACGATCGGCAGCAGCACTGCCGCCATACCGGTGGCGACGACGGTAGCGCCGACACCGCCCTCGAGTTTTGCGATCGCCTCGCCGAGCAGTGCCCGGGTTGGGTTGCCCGATCGGGTGTAGTCAAACTCGCGCGGTTCGCCGAGCGCTGCAAATGTGTAGTTGGTCGAGCTGTACACCGGTGGCACGACAGCTCCGTGGTTGCGGTCGGTTTCGATTCCAGCCCGGATGGCCTGGGTGAGTGCGGTTGGCTCGGTCACTATTCGCCTCTTTCGCGTCTTCTGAATCCGGTCTTGCCGGTGTCGACAGGTTGAGGCGAACCTAGTTGAGGATGCGCGACAGGCGCCAATGCGGCGCAGTAGTGCGTCACACGGCGCCATATCACGTCATATTTATCTCCGCGCCGGCCAGCTGCGGCCGGACTCAGCTAGGGATGCACGTTCGGGAATTCGCCGGTGGGCTGTTCACCCTGGTCATAAATTTCGCGGGGCGAGCCGACGATCTTTGAGTCGGGAGTACCGACAGCCCGGTGGTCTTTACCCGGGTAGTCGAACAGCGATAGCACGTGGCGCATCGCTTCGAGTCGGGCACGCTTTTTGTCGTTCGACTTCACTACCGTCCAGGGTGATTCGGCAGTGTCGGTGTAGAAGAACATTGCTTCTTTAGCGTCCGAGTAGTCGTCCCACTTGTCGAGCGAAGCGAGGTCGGTCGGCGATAGCTTCCACTGACGCACGGGGTCGTCACGACGCGAGGCAAAACGTGAGAGCTGCTCGGCACGACCCACCGAGAACCAAAATTTGATGATGTGAATACCCGAGTTCACGAGCATCCGCTCAAATTCGGGTGCCGAACGGGTGAACTCGAGGTATTCGGTGGGCGTGCAATAGCCCATGACCCGCTCAACACCGGCGCGGTTATACCAAGACCGGTCAAACAGCACGATCTCGCCGCCAGAGGGAAGATGCTCGACATAGCGCTGGAAGTACCACTGCGTCGCTTCTTTTTCGGTGGGCTTTTCGAGCGCCACAGTACGCGCGCCGCGCGGGTTCAGGTGCTCCATAAAGCGTTTAATCGCGCCACCCTTACCCGCTGCGTCGCGGCCCTCAAAAATGATGATGATTTTTTGACCGGTTTCTTTCACCCAGGTCTGGAGCTTGAGCAGCTCAATTTGCAGCAGCCGCTTCTGACGCTCGTAGACACGACGGGTCAGTTTTTTATCGTAGGGATATCCCTGGCGCCACGCATCCGGGTCGGCACTGCTGTGACCGCGCAATTCGCGCAGTTCGTCGACTTCATCGGCCATATCGGGCAGGCCCGCTTTGTCGAGTCGATAGGTGGATGCATCATCAGCGCGCAGCGAATCGAGCGTGGTGAAGGTGGTTGCCCGCTTTGCGGCGGCACCCGCGGCAGCCTTGCTTTCTTGGTTCGGTTTCTTGTTTGCGGTTGCCTTGATGCTGGGCTCTTGATCCTGACTCATGCCTTAATTTTATGCCGTTCATAACGGGCCTCGAAAACGCTGTACGTCGAGCAAAAAAAACTGTGTCCCCACCGGCAGATCGGTGGGGACACAGTCAAACCAATGTGAACTTGTAACTAGCGGCGCAGGCCGAGACGTTCGATGAGCGAACGGTAGCGCTCAATGTCGACGTCAGCGAGGTAGCTGAGCAGACGACGGCGCTGACCAACCATCAGCAGCAGTCCGCGGCGCGAGTGGTGGTCGTGCTTGTGGAACTTGAGGTGCTCGGTGAGCTCTTTGATGCGAGCGGTCAGCAGTGCAACCTGCACCTCGGGGCTGCCCGTGTCACCCTCGTGGGTGGCGTACTCGGCAATGATTTCGTTCTTCTGCTGTGCGTCCAGTGCCATGGGCATTCCCTTCGTTCGCTGCGCGGCGCGCCTCACCCATTGTGAGAGCTCTCTCTATCCGCGGCCGATTACACGGCAACCTGGCCACTATACCCGGCAATCGCAGTGGTTTGCAAATGCTGATGACATGCGGGCATTGGGGAAAGCGCGTGCCGGCCCGCAATTACGGACCGGCACGGCATTCGAGCGAATAAAAACGCCTACTTCACGCCCAACAGGTCAATTACAAAAATCAGTGTGCGCCCCGAGAGCGGGTGTCCCCCCGCATTGCCGTAAGCAAGCTGCGGCGGGCAAATAAGCTTACGGCGGCCACCCACACGCATACCGGGAATGCCCTCCTGCCAACCCTTCACTAGCATCGCGAGAGGAAACTCGATCGGCTCGCCGCGCGACCAGGATGAGTCAAATTCGGCGCCCGATTCGTAGTCGACACCGAGGTAGTGCACATTTACGATGCCGCCGGCCTGCGCCTCATCACCGTCACCAACGGTGATGTCTTCAATAACGAGTTCGGTCGGTGCCGGGCCCTCGGGCATATCAAGTTCTGGCTTCTGCAGTTCAGTCATGCTTCGATGCAACCACATTTGTTTGCGCTGTGCCTGCGTGCCGCTGCTGTTGCGCGCTATTGAGCACCTCGCGGTGCTGGCGGGTCGCCTCGAGAAGTGCCCGTTCAAGCGGCCTGCGAAGTGGATCACGCTTATCGACCGCGGCGTGTTCGCGTGCGAAGGCCAGCCGCGTGGCGCTGCGGATGAACCCGCGCATTGCCTCAGCAACATGTGGCGGCTGCTTTCTCGCCCAGTGCAACGCCGCTCGACGCGTCTTCCAATCGGTAATCATCCGCACCTCTTCGCGAGTAAACCAACCCGCGCGGCGGTACTCGTCGAGCCGGCGGCGCAGCACCGCCACGTCTTGGTCTTGCAGGCGCATCAGCATCCAGACGACCACACCAAAAAGCGGCACCTGCACGAGTAGGTAGTAGATCACCCACGAAAGCGGGTTTGCCGGCTCGATACCAAGCAGCGGTAGCACCAGCACCGCACCACCGTTCCACAGTGCGTGCAGCCCGATTGCCAAGAACAGTCCGCCAGCACCGGCCACAACAAAACGCCACACGTCGTGATGCCGCGCGGCCCACCCGATCGCCAGGCCAAACACCCCCGTGAACAACACGTGAGCAAAAGGCGAGAGGATGCAGCGCACCACGAGCATCCACATAAACTCGGTGCCGAACGACTCACTCGAGGCGAAATAAATAATATTTTCAGTAAAGGCGAACCCGGCGCCAATCATGGCCGCATAGATGAAACCATCGAGTGGGCCGCCCAGTTCGCGACGAGCGATAAGCACTATCAGCAGCAGCCCGAGTGATTTCATCGCTTCTTCGAGCACCGGAGCCTGCACCAGCAGCGAGAATACCGCCTTCGACAATTGTTCGGTGACATAGTGCTCGGCCACGTCCACCAGGAAGTTTCCGGTCAAGAGTGTCCCGGCCACTGCCGCCCCCGCGCCATAAATGGCCATCAACGCAAGCAGAAGGGGTGGTTCGGGCTCCCAGCGATCGAGATAGGCGACAGCGGCCAGCACCAGCGAGAGCGGGATGAGCGCCGGCAGCACCATGATGAGCGCGTTCACCCGCCAGGTCGAGAGCATCCACCCCAGCGTAATGAGCGCGATCAGCAACAGGAGTGCCAGCGCAATGAGCCAAGCCAGCGGCACCAAGCGCGCACGGTTCCGAACACGCCGAAGCCGCTCATCAAGCTGCATCGATCGATCGGTCAGCCGCGGCGCGTGCATATCTGGGGCATTCTCCTCATCACAACGGTCGGTTTTTCCCACTGCGGCTCAAAACCATGTGCCACAAGCGCGAACAAACGAATGCGTCTAGAGTAAACCGCGCCTACGACATCTGGCCGGATGACGCGCACTCAGCCGAAACGAGCATTCCCAAGCTAGATTTACTGCATGGGCAACAAACGAATTGTGACCGTCAAAAGAGTCTTGTTCGTAACAGGGCTGGGTGTTGGCTACGTGCTCGGCGCCCGCGCCGGACGAGAACGCTACGAACAGATCGTCCGTCTAACGCGCCGAGCAGCCGCATCTGCGCCGGCACAGCGCGCGGGTGAATTTGCCCGTGAACAGCTCGATAGCGCCTCAGAAAGCATCGCCCGCCTCACCGGCGAACTCGAAGAAAAATCGCGTGAGTTCCCCGGAAAGCTGGTTCACACTGCCGAATCGCTGCGCGCTGATCTCAAACGCCGTGCCGTCGACTTCAGCGACAGTTTTGATGATGCGCAGGCGCAGCGACTGCTCGGCGCTGCCGAGCGCCACGCGGATGCGATTGACGAGCTCGAAAGTGACGATGATTCGATGATCGATTCTGCAAACGCCGACGAGCGCAATCTCAATCAGCCCTAAGAACTCGGCTCCGCTCCGTCTCACGGCGCGAAGCGAATAAAAACGGGCGGGCCTTCCGAAACTTGTTCGGGAGGCCCGCCCGTATGAGCAGGTCACTACCTGCTAGGCAACTTCGATGCGGTCGAGGTCAACCAGGTCGAGCGAGTCGATCTGACGCTCGAACTCGGCAACCTCTTCGTCGGTGAGCAGCTTCCGGTCGCCGAGGGTTGGGATGCTACCGGCCAGCTGTTCAGCCTGCAGCAGCTCTTCAACCTGCTCGCGAGTGAGCAGACCCTCTTCAACCGCGATATCAGCAACCGACTCGCCGGTACGCTGAGCGCGCTTGGCGATCTTCGAGGCGGCGGAGTAGCCAATCACCGGGTTGAGGGCGGTGACCAGACCGATGTTGGCACGCACCTGGGCCTCGGTGCGCTCGCTGTTGGCGGTGATGCCGTTCACGCAGTTGACGCGCAGCGTGCGCAGTGCGCGGCGCAGCCAGGTCGAGTTCTGCATCAGCGTGTGCAGCATGACCGGCTCGAATGCGTTCAGCTGCAGCTGACCGGCCTCGACCGCCATCGACACGGTGACGTCGTTACCGGCGACCACATAGGCAACCTGGCTGACCGCTTCGGGGATAACCGGGTTGACCTTACCGGGCATAATCGATGAACCGGCCTGGCGCGCGGGCAGGTTGATCTCGTTGAAACCAGCCTGCGGGCCCGACGAGAGCAGGCGCAGGTCGTTACAAATCTTCGAGAGCTTCATAGCGGCGCGCTTCATCACGCTCGAAACCGACATGAACACACCCGTGTCGCTGGTGGCCTCGATGAGGTCGCTCGCGCCGACAATGTCATTACGCCCGGTGATCTTACGCAGGTGCGGAACCACCGCGGCAGCGTAGTCGGGGTGTGCGTTAATACCAGTACCGATTGCGGTACCACCGAGGTTGAGCTCGAGAACGAGCTTCTGCACCTCGATGAGGCGGTCGATATCTTCGCTAATGGTGGTGGCCCAGCCGTGGAATTCCTGACCGAGAGTCATCGGCACAGCATCCTGCATCTGGGTGCGGCCAACCTTGAGAACGTGGCTGAACTCGACGCTCTTCTTGAGGAATGCATCCTGCAGCAGGCGGTATTCGGCAACGAGGTTTTGCATCGAGTGCACGATGCCGATCTTCACCGACGACGGGTAGGCATCGTTGGTCGACTGCGCCATGTTGACGTGGTCGTTGGGCGAGATGTACTGGTATTCGCCCTTCTTGTGACCGGCCAGTTCGAGGGCTCGGTTGGCGATCACCTCGTTGGCGTTCATGTTCGAGCTGGTGCCCGCGCCACCCTGGATAACGCCCACCACGAATTGATCGTGCAGCTTGCCATCAATGATCTCCTGGCAGGCGGCGTCAATGTACTTACCGATTTCGGGATCGAGCTGACCGATTTCAACGTTTGCCCGGCAAGCGGCCTGCTTCACCTGTGCCAGTGCCACGATGAAGTCGGGATATACGCCAATCTTGCGTCGAGCGATATCGAAGTTTTCGACCGCACGAGCGGTGTTAACACCGTAGTACGCGTCAGCCGGGATCTTCATTTCGCCGATCGAATCCTGTTCGATGCGGTAGTCCTGACCGTCAACCATGAACCGCGACCTTCCTCTGTCGAAGCTACGACCGCACCGATGCGGTCATCTTTAATTCTCACCCTATCGCAAGATGAACCGCATTCGTTTTACGTTCGCACAGAGTTTGCTGCAAGTCGTGGTGCAGATTGCCAGCCATCCCAGCTAGCGACCCCGCAGCGCGTCAAGCATGAGCCCGACCAATGCGTCCACCTGCAGATCGTCTGAATGCACCAGATCCTCGTCGCTGCCGTCAAGGGCACGCGCGGCAAGCCCCTGCTTCGAATCAATGAGATCGGCCACATGTGCGTCAATCGTCTGCGAGGCAATGATGCGCCAGGCGGTAACCGGCGTTTCCTGCCCGATGCGGTGCACCCGGTCGATCGCCTGGGTCTGTTCGGCAGCGGTCCAGCTCAGCTCGGCCAGCACCACATCACTGGCCACCTGCAGGTTAATTCCCACACCGGCCGCAAGCAGCGAACACACCACGACCTTCACCTCGGGATCGGTCTGGAATGCTTTCACGGCACGGTCACGCGCCAGCTGCGACTGCTCGCCGCGGATCGATACGGTGCGGATGCCCTCGGCAGCAAAGGCGGCTTCGGCGCGGTCGAGCGCCTCAACATGTTTCGCGAAATAGACAACCTTGCCCACCGAGTGCGCCAGCTGGGCGGTGTACTGGGCTGCCAGCTCGGATTTCGCCACACCGATGCGGTGGAGCATGGCAAAAATCGAGTCGCCGGCGCTGGATGCTTTTGACTCTTGCACTTCGTGGTGCGCCACCATTTGCAGCCGCTTGAGGTCGATCGTGTGCGGCGGCAGATCGCTCGCCGCGAGGATGCGCGCGTAGCGTGCCAGCAATCGTTCCACCAGAGCCACCTCGGCCTGACGAATCGACGATCCCTCGTCGCTATCGAGTTCGATCGGCATATCGACAATGCGTTTCGATGGCAGCGATTTGGCCACATCAACTTTGCGACGGCGAACAATGCCAAGATCGATTACCTCGCGTCGTGCCGCGGCCATGAAGCCCGGGTCAGAAGGCACCAGGCCAGTTGCATCCAAGCGGTCAAGTAGCTGCTGCGAGGGGCGGTACTCCCCCACCTGGCCTGGAATTTCTTCGATCCATCCCAAAAAATGCCAGATTGACTTGAAGTCTTCCACAGAGTTAATCAGTGGCGTACCGGTGAGTGCCATGAGCAGCGGCCGATCACCGGGAATCTGGCCCCGCAGCGTATTCGCCAGCTGCGTCACCAGGCGAGAACGCTGCGAAGTGGGGTTTTTAATGAAGTGCGCCTCATCAACCACCATGCCCCGCAACCCGAGCCGCTGCAGCCAGCCCACGTGCCGATCAAGAATCTCGTAGTTGATGATGAACACGTCAGCGAACGCATCCACATTTTCACCATCACCAGAGATGACCGTGGCGCGGCGTCCGGGCGTCCAACGCGCAACCTCCTGTGCCCAGTTGGTTTTCACCACGTTCGGCACCACGCACAGCAGCGGATAGGCGTCGGCAACCGATGCCGCCAAAACTGATTGCGCGGTCTTACCTAGGCCCGGTTCATCAGCCAGCAAAAACTCTCGGTGACCGTAACGCACCGCCTCAACCAGCTGCGCCTGGTGCGGCATCAGCGCGCGTCCGGCGGGCGCTACCCGGTCGAACCGCGGTGGATCGGGCAATTCCATCGAGGCAGCCCCGCCACCGGCACCGGTTTCAAATGCTTTCAGGATGGGGTCTATCACTTCCCAATCGCGCAGCTGCGAATAGTGAGTTGCTGGTGGAGTGAGTTTTTCGAGTTTGGGTTCGAGGAAGGGCTGCGAGCGAACGCGCGCCTTCACGCCCACCGGCATAACCTGCCGTTCGCGCAGTTTTTCAGGCACAACGGCGCCGGTTACTGGCACATCCGGTTCGTCATCGACGACCATGTCGATGCCACCGGCAAAGAGCATCTGCTTGCGCATCGCGCGCGCCTGGGGCGTGGTGGCTGTTTCGGCCTGCAAGAGGCGAATAAGCGAGGTGTCTCGCGCAGCCGTCTTCGCCATGATCGCGGCCAAACCGTCAAGCCGCTTCATCGCGTCGTTACGCTCAGCATCGCTAATCGTGTCATCAGTTTTTAGGCGCGCCCGCTCCTCGCGCATCAGCAGCGCGACCACCTGGAATTTAGTGCGGTTAGTGGCCGAGACATGCCCGCGCATCACCGCAGCTTCAACCTCGCGAACCGCTTTTGCAAGCTGCGGGATCACACCGGTGTTGTCAGTTGCGGCACGCTTTCGCCGGGCACCGTACTGCCCGCGGCGGGAATTCGACACCATGACTCCTTCATTGGCCGGCGGCGCTCGCCGCTGGAGACTCCGATCACAACTGCTGATCAGACGAATAAAGCAACGAATCGAACGGTCAACTCTCTCGATTCGAGCGCGGACGGCGAGGGTGCAGATACTCAACCATCGCAGGCGCACCGCTCATTCTAGCCACAGCATGGTGGTCGGATGCAATAATGAACCGCGTGACCGCCAATACCGCCGATCCCGCCCAGCCATCGAGCTCGCAGCCGTTCTCGCGTCCGCCCGCAAAACTCAGCGGCGACTGGAGCGCGCATATTGCCACCACGCTCGATCGGCTCGCCTTTGCGCTTGCGGGGCTTGATAAGCGGGCGTGGGATGCACCCAGCCGATGCGAACAGTGGCGAGTGCGGGATGTTGTTGGCCACCTTCTCTGGCGCTTGGGTTCAACCAACCGCGAACTGTTCACCAGCGGCCTGGGGGCCACCCTCACGAGCGCCCTCAACCCGAACGCGGCGATCGCCAAGATCGCTATCAAGCTCGGTGATGCTTCCGAGGCCGAGTTGCTTTCAGGGCTCGAAGAACTCTCTGCCGACAAGATCGCCGGTATTGGCCGCAGCACCGTCGTTGAGCTCACCGAGGCGGTGGTGCACGCCTATGACATCACCGATGCACTGGAGCTGCCGCTGCGCTTGAGCCCGCGCTCAACCAGCGCCGTCGCGCTGTCGCGGCTGCGGGTCGGTGGCCGCAACGCAAAGATCGCCAAGAGGCGTTCGCTGCGAGCAATTGACGTCGGCTGGCAGATCGGTAACGGCCCGGCACTCGACGCCACCGCAGCCGAAATCATCATGCACCTGTTCGACCGCACCCGACTCAACCCCGATCAATAGCTGGGCGCGCCCATATCAATACTGGCCGACAGGCACTCGTGTGCTCCAAGCGCCGGCTCAGCAGCCGGCCATAAAACGCCGAGTCTCGAGCGTTTCAGCGCGCATCCGCAGCCGGGTGCGAGTCTCGTCGACATCGTGCCCCATCCGCTCGATGAGCGCCTCGAGGCTGGCGAATTTTTCCATCCCTCGAATCCGCTGCACGAACGCAATATCCACCGATTCGCCGTAAAGATCGAGGTTTACATCCAGTAGATGCGCCTCAACCTGACGTTGCGGCACACCCTCAAATGTTGGATTGTTCCCCACCGAAACTGCGGTGGGATACACCCGGCCGCCGGAACGGAACCAACCCGCGTACACACCGTCGGCCGGAATCAGACCCTCGACCGTGGCCGGGTCGAGATTTGCGGTTGGAAAACCGAGCTCGCGACCGCGCTTTGCCCCGTGCACCACCGTGCCCGACACCACGTGATAGCGGCCAAGCATCTGTGTGGCGAGCTCAACGTCACCGGCGCTCAGTGCTTCGCGCAGCCAGGTTGACGATGCGCGCCGACCTGTTGGGCCGGGAATATCCTCAGGAACGATCACCTCGAAGCCGCGTTCGCGCCCCACGCGCCGCAGGAGCTCGACATCACCCGCTCCCCCGCGGCCAAACCGAAAATCACTCCCCACTATGAGCAGCTCGGTGCCGAGCTGCTCAACAAGCACGCGCTCGATGAACTCTTCTGGCGATAGATTCGCCAGCTCACGGGTAAACGGCAGCACGACCGTTGCATCCACACCAAAAGTGGCTATCTGCTCGAGCTGCTGCCGCGGCGACAGGATCGGTACCGGGCAGCGGTCTGGCGCAAAAAGGGCCAGCGGATGTCGATCAAATGTCACCACCACCGCGTGCAGCCCACGCCGGTCTGATTCGGCCCGCACCAGTTCAAGCAGGGTTTGGTGGCCACAGTGCACACCATCAAACTTGCCAATTGTCACCGCAGCGGGATGCAGCGCGGCCGGGAATTCATCGGGTTGGTAAATCGTGATCATATCGTCGACGGCTTCATTCGGGTTGCTGGACGAGATTCAAGGTAGGCGGCTCCAATGAGCGGCAAGACGAGCGGAATGTACAGGTATCCGCGACCAAAGCCGCTCCACACGGTGTCTGCCGGGAAATATTCGGGGTGTACGGCCGAAAGCATACCCACGGTCAGCACCCCGGCGAGCTCAAACCCCACCGCGGCGGCGGCAATACTCTGCCACGATCGGCTGCGGTGTGCCAGCGCTAAGGCGACTCCAGCGAGCAAATACACCGCCGCTGCAACGGCGCTGAGCGTATAGGCAACCGGTGCGGCATCAAAATCGCGCACAATCTGTACGACGCTGCGTCCGGTGGCCCCCACAAAAAGCACGATGTACACCGCAACCAGCACCGGCGACGCCTGTTCCGGGCGGCGCGGTTTACGCGCTGCCGCGGTTTCGGTAGTTTTCGCAAATACGCCCAAACTACTGCCCCGCTATCCCAATAGTGGCGCGTTGCCGAGCCAGATCTGCTGCATCCGAAACACCATCACCGAGGCCGAAAGCGCCGCGATGCCCAGCACCGCATTTGCCCAGCGGCCACGATCGATAAGCGCCCACAGGATGCCCCCGAGCGGGAAGATCACCAGCGCCACCTGGTACATCCAAAACTCCAGGCCATCGCCGAGACAGACATTGCCCCACAGCGGCGCCACAATCGCGAGCACCAGCTGTACGAGTGCGAGCAGCGCCACCACCGCCACCGAACCGGCGGTGAAATCGCCCGGAGGTCGATTGCGGAACGCCTGCACCAGGCAAATGATGCCGGCGAGGGCCCCAATCCCAAACTGGAGCCACGTGTACCACTCGATCATGCGCTGCCTCCGTCACGCTGCGGAAAATTCATCAGTGTTTTTGTACGTCCGGCCCGGATTTCTACCAGCCCGATTGGTTCCCCTGCATCCGTGAGCGCGGCCACGGGCGTACCGGCTGGCAGATCGGCGATTGTCAGCGTTGATAGCGGCTGCTCGGCGGCGGTTTGCGGCGCGATGACCGCGGCCGGTGCGGGGATGCGCTGGCCGTTACGCAGCGCTCTGGCTCGGTCGGCATCGCAGCGCATTTGCGGAAACCTACGAACCAGCAGTTCGGTGGGTGATAGCAGTGCGGCAGCCAACCGTCGTGCCTCATCGGTGCTCGCTTCGCTATCGGGCGCGGGACGCTCAGCGGCAAGCGCGGCCGCATCCGCAATGTGGAAGCTGCCTACGCTGGCACGCCGCAGCAGACACACGTGTGCGGGAACACCGAGTGCCCGACCAAGGTCACGACCGAGCGCCCGAATATAGGTGCCCGAAGAGCACGACACGCGCACATCCACATCCACAATCGCTTGACCGTCGGCCTCGCCATGGGTGACGCGGCGCACTTCCAGCTCGTGAATCGTCACCCGCCGCGATATCAATTCGACCTGTTCACCCTCGCGAACGCGCTGATAGGCGGGTTTACCATCAATTTTGATGGCCGATACGGCACTGGGCACCTGATCAATTTCACCAATAAACTGCGGCACCACACCCTGCACCTCGGCGGGCGTGATTGCCACAATGTCTTCCCGGTCGGCAACTTCGGTAATTTCACCGTCAGCGTCCTCGGTGTCGGTGGCGATGCCGAGCCGAATGGTTGCCTCATACTCTTTGTCGTCGCCAATGAGATACGTGAGCAGGCGGGTCGCATCCCCCACCCCAACCAACAACAGGCCGGTTGCTGCGGGGTCGAGCGTGCCGGCATGACCGACCTTGCGGGTACCCAGGGCTCGGCGAACTCGAGCCACGACATCATGGCTGGTAATACCGGCCGGTTTGTCGATGAGGAGCAGGCCGTGCGGGCCGGTTGGTGACGAAGACATACTGTTCCCGAGTCTACCGTCAGGGCGGCCGTAGCGGGTGCGGCAGCAGCTATCCGGGCGGCCCGATAGGCTGACCGGATGCGAACGAGCATTATCGGAGTTGGCGCGGTGGGCGGGGCCCTGGCCGCACTATTCGATCGTGCCGGGCATGAAATCACCGCCATTGTTCGACCCGAAAGCGCCAGTGCCGCAATAATCCAGCGCGATGGCCTGCGCCTAAGTGGCGCGCGCGGAACGCATCTTGCGCGGATACGAGTTGTCCACGAGCTGCCCAAAAACACCGAGCTAGTCATCGTGGCCACCCGCACCTTTCAAACCGATGCGGCACTCCAGGCCCATGCCGCACGGCTCGGCCCAGCCGGATTGCTTGCGAATGTGCCGGTCGTAATCGCACAAAACGGCTTGGATGGCCCACAGCGAGCTGTCACCGCACTGCACCGTGACGATAGCGGCGGTGTTTTTGGTGCGCTGGCACTGTTTCCGGCCACCCAGCGAGCCCCCGGCGACACAGTATTGACCGGCGACGGCCGAGTCTGTCTGGCGCCAGCTCGACCCCAGGATTTTGCCACCGCCAAGCAGCTCGCCTCGTTTTTTGACGATGCTTTCCCCACGCTCGCGCTGCCGCGACTATATCCGGCTCTGTGGAGCAAGCTACTCGTCAACCAGGTCAACGCCCTACCGGCCATTACCGGCAAGAGCGTGCAATTTACCTGCCGCCATCCGCTTACTTCCGCGATTCTGGCCCGCTCGCTCACCGAGGCGGTCGCGGTGGCGGATGCGCACGGCATCCGCTGCATTAATATCGGCGTGTTGACGCCCGCCCACACGAGCATGATTCGCGCGGGTGAGGCGCTCACCGTGGTGCGCTCGCGATTGGCGACAGCCTTTGGGGTGCGCCCCAACCCGGCGTCGACGCTGCAGGCAATCCGCCGCGGTCAGCCCACCGAGATCGACGATCTTAATGGTGCGGTTGCGCGGGCCGCGGCCCAGGCGCGGCTTCCGGCGCCGGTGAACGCGGCGCTCACCGCACTCGTGCACGAGGTGAGCCGCAGCGGGCGGCATCTAAGCCTCGCCGAGCTACGGCGTCGGATGGCGAAGCTCGGCGGCGCTGACCGTGCAGGGGCTGTTGCTGAGTGTGGAGGGGCTACGCTGCCACAATGACCGATAACCCACTGGTGACCGCGGTGATCGACTGGTATCGCTTCGACCACCGCGATTTTCCCTGGCGCGATCCTGATGTGACGCCCTGGGGCATTTTGGTGAGCGAGGTCATGTCGCATCAGACGCAGATGTCGCGGGTCACGTCCCGCTGGCTAGAGTTCATGCGGCGCTGGCCCACCCCGGCAGCGGCTGCCCAAGCATCGGATGCCGAGATCCTGCGGGTGTGGGACCGGCTCGGCTACCCGCGTCGAGCGCTGGCGCTGCGCCAGTGCGCGGTAGCCATTGTTGAACGGCACGATGGCGAGATACCGGCCGATCGCGAAGCGCTGCAGGCGCTCCCCGGTATCGGCCCCTACACCTCTGCCGCGGTGTGTTCTTTTGCATTCGGGATGCGCGTGCCGGTGGTCGACACAAATGTGCGCCGAGTAATTGCCCGGGCGGTTCACGGCGATGAGGTTGCATGGCGGCCGAATGCGCGCCGTGATGAGGCCGAGATGCTGGCACTACTGCCCCGCGTGGATGCAGACGTGCAGCCCTGGAATGCCGGGGCCATGGAGCTGGGCGCTACCGTGTGTACACAGCGATCCCCTGATTGTGTCCGCTGCCCCATCGCCGAGATATGCGAGTGGCGCGGTGCCGGGTTCCCGTCGCTTCCCGATGCCGAACGCGAGCGGCGGAAGCTTCGGCAACCAAAATTTGCCGGCAGCAATCGTCAGCGTCGCGGCCGCGTGATGGCGATCGCGCGCGGTTCGCACGGTGGTTTTGCCATCGATCAGCTCTGGAATCGCATCCTGCTGGAAACAGATTTTTGTGCCCCGGAAGATTCGGTGCAGCTTGCTCGAGAACGCGAACAGCATCTGGCAGCTGCCACCACGCTAATTGCCGAGGGGATGCTGCAGCAGCGCGGCGATTGGATCTCGCTGCCGGGTGAGCCGGCATCATGAGTGGCCAGGGCGCACAAAAGACGGCGCTCCATAAACGGCCAGTGCCCCGCTCACTCAACTGAGTGACGGGGCACTGCCGTGGGTTCAGCCCCGCTATTCGGCTGCTGATTCGCTATCGCGGTAGGGTTCGGCCTCACCGGCAAACGACTTCCCCTCGCGTTCGCGGGCAACCCGTTCGTCGGCCTCACGTGCCTGCGCGAGCAGGTCATCAATGCGGCCAGCGTTTTCGGGAAGCGCGTCGAGGACAAATTCGATGCTGGGAGTGAGTCGGGTGTTGAGCTGCCGGCCGATTTCCGACCGGATCATGCCCGTTGCCGACTTGAGCGCCGCAGCGGTGCCCTTTCGTTCTTCTTCGGTGCCATAGACCGTGTAGAAGATTGTGGCGTGCTGCAGATCACCGGTGACTCGCACATCCGTGACGGTGACAAAGCCCAGGCGCGGGTCTTTTACTCCCCGCTCAAGGGTTTTTGCCACCAGCACGTGGATGCGTTCAGCGAGTCGAGCTGCGCGTGGATTTTCAGTCACGGGGCTTCTCTACCATCTCAATCGTTTCGATCTCGTCGCCGATCTGGATATCGTCGAACTTGCCGAGGCCGATACCGCACTCAAAGCCCTCCCGGACCTCGGTGACATCGTCCTTGAAGCGGCGCAGTGATTCGATGGCCAGGCCATCTGCCACCACGACGCCCTCGCGAATGATGCGAGCCTTCGCGTTGCGGGTGATCGTTCCCGACTGCACCATACAGCCGGCGATATTGCCCCACTTCGACGAGCGGAAAATCTCGCGGATCTCGGCAACACCCGACTGGACTTCCTCGTACTCCGGTTCGAGCATGCCGCGCAGCGACTTCTCAATGTCTTCGATCGCCTGGTAGATGACCGAGTAGAACCGGATGTCGACGCCCTCGCGGGCTGCACGCTCGCGAGCCTTGGCGTCGGGGCGCACGTTGAAGCCGATGATCACGGCGTTGTCGACAGTGGCGAGCGACACATCCGACTCGGAGATCGCACCCACCGCGCGGTGAATGATGCGCAGCTGTACCGACTCGTCGATTTCGATCTTGAGCAGTGAGTCTTCGAGCGCTTCGACAGCACCAGAAACATCGCCCTTGAGGATGAGGTTGAGCGACTGCACCTTGCCCTCTTCGAGCGCGCGGGTGAAGTCTTCCAGCGACATCCGCTTGCGGGCCTTCGCCAGCTGGGCGTTGCGCTCGGCCGCCTCACGTTTTTCGGCGATCTGGCGAGCGGTACGGTCGTCTTCGGTCACAATGAATGTGTCACCGGCGCGCGGCACCGAGCTGAGCCCCTGCACCTGCACCGGACGCGACGGACCTGCTTCGGTAACGTCGTTGCCATTTTCGTCGAGCATGGCACGTACGCGCCCGTAGGCAGTGCCGGCCACGATCGAGTCGCCGACGCGCAGCGTACCCGACTGGATGAGCACGGTTGCCACCGAGCCGCGACCGCGGTCGAGTTTCGCTTCGATAGCGGTACCGCGAGCGTCACGGTTGGGGTTGGCTTCCAGCTCGAGCGCAGCATCAGCGGTGAGGAGTACGGCGTCGATCAGCTCAGAGATGTTTTCGCCCTTCTTGGCCGAAACATCCACGAACATGGTGTCGCCACCGTAGTCTTCGGCCACCAGGCCATACTCGGTCAGCTGTGAGCGCACCTTCTGCGGGTTGGCGCCGTCAACATCGATCTTGTTGACCGCAACCACGATCGGCACGCCGGCCGCCTGGGCGTGGTTCAACGCCTCAATGGTCTGCGGCATGATGCCGTCGTCGGCGGCGACCACGAGGATCGCGATGTCGGTGACATTGGCACCGCGAGCACGCATGGCGGTGAACGCCTCGTGACCGGGGGTGTCGATGAAGGTGATCGCGCGGCGGACACCCTCGTGCATCCCGGTGACCTGGTAGGCACCGATGTGCTGGGTAATACCGCCAGCTTCACTGGCACCAACATCAGCGCGACGGATTGCATCCAGCAGCGCGGTCTTACCGTGGTCGACGTGACCCATCACGGTTACCACCGGCGGACGCGGCTCCATGTCTTCTTCGTCTTCGACTTCTTCGGCTTCGAGGTCGATGTCGAACTGTTCGAGCAGCTCGCGGTCTTCGTCCTCGGGCGAAACGATCTCGATGCGGTAGCCGAGCTCTTCACCCAGCACCTCAAAAGTTGCTTCGTCGAGCGATTCGGTAGCCGTTGCCATCTCACCGAGGTGGAAAAGCACCGTCACGAGGTCGCCGGGCGAGGCATCAATTTTGTCGGCAAAGTCGGCGATCGATGCGCCGCGGCGCAGCCGGATGCGCGTCTCACCATCACCGTGTGGAACTTTCACACCGCCGATGGTCGGCGCTTCCCGCATCTCATACTCGGCGCGTTTCGCCCGCTTCGACTTGCGCGACTTCGACTTACCGCCGCCGCGACCGAAGGCACCCGCGGTGCCGCCGCGACGTCCGCCGCCACCACCGGGACGACCGCCCGGACGGCCACCGAAGCCACCGGGACCGCCGGGGCCACCTCCGCGGCCACGACCGCCGCCACCTGGGCGACCGGCGTGCTGCGGCTTTTCACCGGGCAGCACTCGCGGCTGACCCGGACGCGGAGCCTGCAACCCGGCTGTGTGCATCCCGGGGCGGGGGCGATTGCCGCCGCGGTTACCACCGGGCTTGGCGCTGAACGGGTTATTGCCCGGACGCGGCGCTGCCTGCTTGCTCGAGAAGGGGTTATTACCCGGACGCGGGCCGCGCGGACGGGGCATATTGTTGGGTCCGGGCTTGGGTGCGCCACCGGCGCCGGGCTTGGGCGCACCGGGCTTCGGAGCTGCACCCGGTTTCGGCGCGTCGGCCTTGGGCGCTGCTGCCGGCTTCGGTGCAGCATCCGGCTTCGGTGCTGCGGCCGCAGGCTTAGCGGCGCGCTTCGACGCCGGTTTCGGTTCTGCCGGGGTGGGCGTGGGGGTTACTCCCGAACGAGTGGGTCGGGGTGCAGCACCGCGTCCCGGCTTCGGGCCGGGGGTCGGGGTGGGCTTCACACCCGAGCGCTGCGGCCGAGCACCGGGGGTCGGGGTGGGTTTCACGCCCGAGCGCGGAGCCGGTTTCGGGGCCGCAGGCTTTGTGGTCTTGCCCGCTGCGGGCTTTTTCGCTGCTCCGGCAGCGCCGGGCTTAGCGGCCGGTTTAGCTGCGGGGGTCGCCGATTTGGCGGCGGGCTTGGCAGCGGTCTTCTCGCCCGCTGCATCGCCGTCTGCCTGTGCCGCACGCTTCGCGAGCTCGTCGCGCAGTCGACGCGCGACGGGCGGCTCAACGCTGGAAGATGCGGTTTTTACAAACTCGCCCATCTCCTGCAGCGTTTGCAGGGCGACTTTCGATTCGACGCCCATCTCGGCGGCGATCTCATGTACGCGTGGTTTTGCCACTGTTCTCCTTCACCGGGTCTGATCCCCGGTGGGGAGCAGACCGTTTAACGTCGGTTGTGTCTCATCGTGAGCCACTCATGACTTGTCCATGGTCCGTTCAACCTTTGCTGTCGCGTCGTCGGCTGATTCCGACGACAGTTGACTGATGTACGCACGCAGTTCGTGATCGTCGAGAGTATTCACTCGCAAAGCACGCCGCCAGGCACGCTTCTCAAGTGCGGCTCTCACGCAATCCGCGGACGGATGCAACCAAGCGCCTCTTCCCGGAGCCGAGGCCGATGTGTCTATCACCAGCCGATTTTCGGCCACCACCACTCGTGTGAGTGCAGATCTTGGGGCGCACGATCGGCATCCAATACACGTTCGCACCTGACCCATACTACCCCTCGGTGCTGGATATTTCCGGACACCGAGCGGTAGCGGTCGAGTTATTCGTCGTCTTCGAGGATGCTGTCGGGCTGAATATCGATGCGCGCACCGGTCAGTTTGGCGGCCAGGCGGGCGTTCTGCCCCTCCTTGCCGATCGCCAGCGAGAGCTGAAAATCGGGAACGAGCGCGCGAACCGCCTTCGCCTTTTCATCGAGCACGAACGCACTCGACACCTTTGCGGGGCTGAGCGCGCTGGCCACAAATGTGGCCAGATCGGGGCTGTAGTCAACAATGTCGATTTTTTCACCCGCGAGTTCGTTCGTCACCGCGCGCACTCGAGCGCCGAGCTCGCCAATGCAGGCACCCTTGGCGTTAATACCCGGCTGGTTGGCGCGCACCGCAATTTTGCTGCGGTGCCCGGCTTCGCGGGCTACCGACACGATTTCGACCAGCCCGCTTGAGATTTCTGGCACCTCCAGCTCGAAAAGTTTGCGCACCAGCGCCGGGTGCGTGCGCGACACGGTGATCTGCGGACCGCGCTTACCGGTACCACGCTCGACCTTGGTGATAAAAACCCGCATCCGGTGCCCGTGCGGATAGGCCTCGCCCGGCACCTGCTCTTCGGGCGGCAAAATACCCTCGACGGTACCGAAATCAACGTGAATCATGTTCGGGTTCGGCCCCTGCTGAACAACACCTGCAACGATGTCGCCCTCCCGAGCCCGAAACTCACCGAACACCCGGTCGTCGCCGATATCGCGCATCCGCTGAGTGATGACTTGTTTGGCTGCCGTCGCAGCGATGCGGCCGAAGTCTTCGGGATGCTCGATCGCCTCACCGATGACGTTGCCCTCATCGTCGAGTTCAGGAACGAGCACATTGATCTCACCGGTCTGCCGGTCGAGCTGGACGCGCGCACCCTTTGGCGGCTCAATGCCGAGTTCCTGGGTGGCGTGCTTCTGGTAGGCCGTCAGGATGGCCTGTTCAATAATG
The DNA here is from genome assembly GCF_036577665.1 of Gulosibacter sp. GYB002. Lineage (NCBI taxonomy): Bacteria > Bacillati > Actinomycetota > Actinomycetes > Micrococcales > Microbacteriaceae > Gulosibacter > Gulosibacter sp. GYB002. Next base: position 113,911 of record NZ_JARBDD010000013.1, read on the forward strand.
CCGGCCAGCTCGGCCTGGGGGATTTCCCGCTCTGCCTCAAGCAGCCGCAGCACTGCGAGATCGATCTTCATGTGTTCGCTCCCCTATTCAAATATGTTTGTTGTGAACCGCCTATGCTACCTGACGTCGCTCGAGCAGTGCCGCGATTGCCTCATCAGCGGGCATTTCGGTGCGCTCGTTAGTGCGCCGGTTCCAAAGCTCGACGATTCCATCGCCGGCTTTTTTACCGGCGATGATGATCCACGGCATGCCCAGCAGCTCGGCATCGCCGAACTTCACGCCGGGTGAGGTTTTGACCCGATCGTCTACGAGCACCTCGAGCCCGGCTGCATCCGCTTCAGCAGCCAGTTTTTCAGCGAGCTCGATCGGCTCATCACCCTTACCGGTGGCAACAATTTGCACGTCGAACGGCGCCACCGACTCGGGCCAGATAAGGCCGCGGTCGTCGTGGTTCTGTTCGGCGATCAGTGCCAGGTTGCGGGTAACACCAATGCCGTACGAACCCATCGTCACCGTGACGAGTTTGCCGTTGGGGTCGAGCACCTTCAGCCCGAGTGCCTCGGCATACTTGCGCCCCAGCTGGAACACGTGACCGATTTCAGTGCCGCGCTGCGTGGTGATCGCCCCTGCCCCGCCTGGAGCAGGGTCGCCATCACGCACTTCGGCGGCTTCAATACGGCCATCGCAGCTGAAATCGCGGCCAAGCACCAGCGAGGCAACGTGGTGATCGACGCGGTTGGCGCCGACGATCCAGTTTGATCCCTCACCGATGCGCGAATCAACAAAATACGGGATGCCGGTGATCGATTCGGCGCCAAAAAACTGCTCCCCGTCACGCCACGGTCCGATAAATCCCTTCACAATTTCGGGATGCGCGGCAAAGTCGGCCTCGCTAGCCGGCTCAACCTCGCGCGGCTGGAAAGCGACCTCGAGGCGCTTCATATCGACCTCGCGGTCACCCTCGAGGGCGATCACGGCGAGCTCACGGTTGCCATCGTGATCCACGAGCGCCACCACAATGTGCTTCAGCATGTCGGCAGCAACCCAGTCGCGTCCCTCGGGGTGCGGGTGGTTAGCGTTCGCCCAGTCAACGAGCGAGTCGATCGTGCCCGCACCCGGGGTCGCCACCACATTCGCTGCCGCATCCCCGCTGGCGTCTCGAGCCGGCGCCGTAGTGGCGGTGTAGGCCTCAACATTGGCGGCATAGCTACCGTCTGCGCTACGCACAAAAATGTCTTCACCAACCGGGGTGGGGTGCAGGAATTCCTCCGACTTCGATCCGCCCATAGCGCCCGAGTCGGCGGCCACAATGACGTATTCGAGCCCGAGCCGGGTGAAGATGCGCTCATAGGCGTCACGCTGACGCTGATAGCTCTCGTCGAGTCCCTCATCCGAGTAGTCGAACGAGTACGCATCCTTCATCGTGAATTCGCGGCCGCGCAAAATACCGGCGCGTGGCCGAGCTTCATCGCGATATTTATCTTGAATCTGATAGATCGTCAGCGGCAGGTCTTTGTATGACGAATAGAGGTCTTTCACCACCGAGGTGAACGCTTCCTCGTGCGTTGGTGCCAGCACCATCGGCACATCCTTGCGATCGGTGAGCCGGAACATGCCGTCGCCGTAGTCGTCCAGACGCCCGGTGGCCTCATATAGTTCGGCCGGCAGCAGCGCAGGGAAAAGCATCTCTTGAGCACCGGCGGCGGTCATCTCTTCGCGCACGATCTGCTCCACCTTGCGCCGCACCCGCAACCCCAGCGGCAGCCAGGCGAAAACGCCCGGTGCTTGGCGGCGGATGTATCCGGCCCGGACGAGCAATTTGTGGCTCGCAACTTCGGCATCTGCAGGGTCATCGCGCAGTGTGCGCACGAACAGCGTAGAAAGACGTTCAATCACGGGTGTAATGCTACCCGCAGCGATGAGTGGTCACCGTAACCGCTACCAGGGTTTGTCGGCTCCGCCCCCAAAGCGATTGCCGTCGAGCTCATCCTCACGCTGATCGCGGTTGTCTTCGAGGTCTTGTTCGATCTCGTCAAGCGCATCGGGGTTCGGGTCACCGGGTTGCCGTTTGTCTTTGCCGCCGTCTTCTTCCGGCTGCGGCTGGGGTGGCGACTGCTGTTCGAGTCGGCGAATTTTTTCGCGGATGCGCGGCTCGCTCTCGCGCAGTGATCCCGTCGCGGTCGAGTCGGCACAGGTGGGGTCGGCTTCGGTGATCACCTTGAGCGCTTCGACATAGTGCGCGTGCGCGTTTTCAAAATCGGCTTTGAAATAGGCATCGTCGCCCTGAGACTCGATAGTGATCGCAAGGTTTGCCCGAATTGGGCACTGTTCTCGCGGCTGCGCCAGACCGAGTGCGCTCTCAAATGCCGCGCGAGCCTCATCGTAGGCTTCCGCTGCCAACAGACTCGTCCCGGTGTTGTAGTCGGCCTTCCAGGTCTCAACGACATTGAGCCAGTGCAGCTGCGAGGAGGTGTTGAGCGCGCCCTCAAAGTTGCTATCGGCATACTGCGCGGTCACCACACTGGCGGCGATATGCTGCGCGATCAGCTTGCATCCGATAAGCCCCATCGCGGCAGCCAGCGGTACCGCCACGAGCACAAGAATGCGCCGCTGACGACGACGGCGACGTTCTGCTATCAGGAGGCGCTCTCGGCGGTCGGCATCGCTTTCGCGCAGCTTCGTGAGCGCCGCCACGCGACGATCGAACTCGTTCTGGGTGCTCTGGCCAGTCTGCTCGCTCTGGTCAGTCTGCTCGCTCTGGTCAGTCTGCTCGGCCATATTTTTGCGACTCATTCCGACACCACTTTCGCCGCCGCAAGTTCGCGCTGCTGCCGCACCAACCAACCACATTCAACGAGCATCCAACCGGCTGCCACCAGTGCAAACACCCAGTAAATCGGGAAGGTCGTCACTCCCCCGCGCTGTGTGGCACCTTCGCCGCGAGCCGGGTCAATATCCGCCGCTTCCGGTTCACTATCAGCGTCGCGAAGTTCATATTCAATGCCAAGGTCATCGGCAATGTCTTGCAGATTCGCCTCATCAATCGTCGAAATTCCCTCCTGGCCATTGCGGTCGCGGATATAGTCGCCGCCGCTATAGGGATCAGAATCGCGCATCCGGCCCCCCTGTTCGGTGCCATAACCAAATACTCTGCCGCCCTGGATGAGATCGGCCGAGCCGCGATACCGTTCGGGTGTGGTGTCGGAAGTGATCTCGCCATCCCCCAGGTAATAGACCACGCGCATCCGTTCCGGGTTGTAATCGATCGCATTATTGAGCACCTGTTGCAAAAGCTCAGCTCCGGCACCGATTGACGAGCCTTGACTGCGACCGGATGGCTGCGGTTGCGCCAATTGCATCGCTTTGGCGAGCGCCGTCGTATCAGTGGTAAAGGGCAGCCGGTATTGGGCTTCGCTATCAAATGTGATCAGCGCGAACCGCGCCCCCGCGTGCCGCAGCGCCAGCTGTTCAATATCGCTGCGCATCCCGGCCAGCCGCGGTTCGCCGTCGTTCCAGTCTTCGGCGCCGGCCGAGCCGCTGAGGTCGACCACAAACACCACATCGAGTTCGGTGTTCGCGGCATTGGTCGCCACCGACCCAACGCACGGGCGCAGCGCCGCGATCAGCACCGCACACACCAGCAGTAGCCGCCCAAGCCACATACCCCGACCATCTTTCGCGGCCGCACGCATCCCGACCAGCACCAGTGCCACCAGGCCGATGCCGATCAGTAGCAGCAGTAGCGGATGCACGAGCGGATTGAGCGTCATAGTCGCGACCTCCAGACCATCGTCAGATAGATCGCCGTACCTCCCAGCAGCAACCACAGCCAAACTTCGGGCCGGTCGGTGATGGTCAGCTGCGGGGCACCGCGAATGAGGCTTGTCTGTTCAGAGGTGATGGTGTCAACGATGGTGTCGACCTGGGTGCCGTCAGTGAGCGCGAAATACGTGCCGCCATTGTTTTCGAGCGAGATTCGATACTCTTCGGCGTAGGCGTCCTGGTTTTCGTTGGCGTCGAGCCCGTACACCGAAATCGAATTATGGCGCGCGTATTGCAGCGCTTCGGGAAGGGTGACCGTCTGTTCCCCATTCACCTGGTTGTCGGTGGCGAGAATGATCGACCGCGAGCGGCCGTCATCGATCGGTTCTTCATCGGTAGACGGCGCCGCCCCCTCAAACTGCATCACGCACGAGGCCAGGCCATCGCCCACGAGCGAAGCGCCGGGTTTTTCGAGGGTGCCAACATTGACGAACTCGGAATAACCACCCGACTCCATTGCGTCACGCATTTGCTCAAGCTGTTCTTTCACAAATGCGTAGTCGTCGGTGAGCGGAAAAATCGGCACCGCCGACGAGTTCCACACCACCAGCGACATTCGTTCGCCATCGAAGCCCGGCAGCATCTCGAGATAGCGGTCGATCACCTTCGCGTCGTAATCAACCATCGATCCCGATACATCCAGGCACAGCACAATATCGCGGTTATATTTTTCGGGCGTCACCACGTTCGTGTACACCCAGCGAGCCCCGCCAATCGTGGCAACGCCGAGACAGAGCACTGCGGCGATAAGCGCGAACCAAACCCGTTTGGAAGCGCCCCGCACCGCCCGCTCATACTCGGGTAGCCGTGTCAGACGCTCCGAATTGGCGATCGGGGTGCCCGTTTTTCGGCGACCTGTCCTGCGCAGCTGCTGACTGATGACCACGGCCACCAGCAGCGCCAGCACGACTACCGGCACCCACCACAGCACTAGTGACATCCCGACATCACCTGCCTGGCGGCTCGCACCGACTCATCAAAGTTTTCGGGCGGCTCGGCGGCAAACACCGCCGGATAAAATTTCGCCACCGCATCGGCTGTGCCCCGCAGCGGTGACTGCTGCAGCTGCCTGAGCGTCATCTTGTCGGCGGGGATACCAGTTATGGCGGCGACATATTTTCGCACCGCATGCGAGAGTTCCTCGGTGGCTTCGCGCTGACCGAGTTCGCCATGTCGAGCCCGCTGTTCGATCGCATCCACGCGCTCGGCCAACTGCTTTTGTAGCGTCGCGGGGTCGGCCGGGTGCGCATTGGGATGCTGGCGCACTGAGCGTGTTTGCCGTCGCGTGAGCAGCGTGGTCACCAAAAAATAGGCGATGATCAGCGCCACTAGCAGCAGCCCCAGCAGCAACCACACCGGCGAGTATCCGGTTGGAGGCATCGGCGGGCTCGGTGCCGGCCAATCGTCATCGGGTTTCAGCAGCGGCACCAACGCCAGGTTCAGAACGAGACTAGTGCCGGTCATACTGCCTCGTTTTCAACATCTCGAGCAATTTTGGTGCCACCTCGTCACGGCGATCGATGCGCGTATACGAGGCGCCTGCGCGACGCAGCAGCTGCAGCAACCGCTCGTTGCGCTGGTCGCTGGCACGTACCACGGCCTCGGCAAGCTCGGCATCCCCCTGCAGCACCCGCGGCAGTGCCCAAAACCCGGCCACATCAAAACTCCCCTGCCGGCGACTGTTTTCTAGCCCCATCGGGTGCGCATCAGCCAGTTCAACCCACAGCAATTCGTGCTGATACGACAGCGTGGCGATGAGCTCTTCGAGTTCGCTACTCATAACCACCTCATCAGCGACCACCACAAGTAGCGAGCGCTGCCGCTCGCGGTCGCGCACCTGCCGAAGTAGTGCCAGCAGGTCACTATCAGCGGTGTCGGACCCACTATCCCTGTGGATGCGTCCCAGTAGCCGCTCGAGTTCGCCCTCCCCAACGCGGAACGGGAACCGTTCGTTTCGGCGCGCATCCACCACCAGCGCCCCGACCTCGTCGCCGTGTTGCAGCGCAAGCCAGCCCAAAATGCCCACGGCCTCGACTGCAAGATCAGCTTTTCGCTCTCCGGCGGCCGATACCGCACCGAGATTCCGGCCGCCCGCAACCGCGAATAGCAGACGGTGCCGCCGCTCGGCGCCATAGCGACGCACCATGATCGCACTGTGGCGGGCGCTGGCCCGCCAGTCGATATCGCCAACCTCGTCGCCGGGCTGGTAATCACGCAGATCATCAAAATCTAGGCTGCGGCCGCGATGCATTGATGCGTACTGCCCCTCGAGCAGATGCACCACCGGACGCCGGGCACGCACATAAAGCCGTGATTTCACACGGCTCAGCAGCGATTGCGACTCAACTTGCACGGACACTACGGAGTCCGGATCGCCCCGAGAACCGCATCAACATAGTGGTCGGCTGTCACACCCGTGGCCGCTGCTTCATAGCTGAGCACGAGCCGGTGCCGGAGCACTCGCGGCGCAATCGAACGCACATGCTCTGGAAGCACCTGCGCGCTGCCCTCGATCAGTGCCAGGGCGCGGGCGCCGGCACTCAGCGCGATAGCCGCTCGCGGTGACACTCCGACCTCGAGCAGGCGGGCGAGCTCTGGCGGCAAATACTGTTCGATGTGCCGGGTTACATAGGTTATCGACACGATGTATTCGGTGATTGCCGGGTCGATGTACACGCGCTTCACCAGTTCTTGCAGCCGCTGCACATCGTCGAGTGTGGCAACCGGGTTTGGTTCGGCGGCAAACCGCCCCTCATCGATGCGTCTCAGCACTTCGGCTTCCTCAGCAGGCGTGGGATAGTCGAGCACGTCCTTCAGCATGAAGCGGTCGAGCTGCGCTTCAGCAAGCACATAGGTCCCTTCCTGCTCGATCGGGTTCTGGGTGGCGATAACCATGAACGGCTTTGGCAGCGGATACTCCACGCCACCGATCGTGGTCTGCCGCTCCTGCATCGATTCGAGCATCGCCGACTGAGTTTTGGCGCTCGACCGGTTAATTTCGTCAAGCAGCACGATATTCGCGTGCACCGGCCCCAGCTGGGTGCGAAACTCGCCATCGCGGGCGTCGTAAATCTGGCTGCCAATAATGTCGCTTGGTAGCAGGTCGGGTGTGCACTGGATGCGGTTAAAGCTGCCGTCAACTGCCGCGGCAATTGTTTCGGCCGCGGTAGTTTTTGCCAGCCCCGGCACCGATTCGAGTAGCACATGGCCACCGCAAATAAGCCCCACCAGCAGCGACTCGCCGAGCCGCCGTTGGCCAACAACCCGCTCTGAGAAGGCCTCGGCAATCCGTGAAATCGTTTCGGACGATTCCGCAAGTTCGGCTTCGCTAAGCGAGTTGGCCGCTGCCTGGCGATCCGGCTGTGCTAACTGCTGCGGCGGCAGCATCGGTAGTGGCCGGTTCAGCTGTTGCGGCTGATGCGTGGGCTGCGGCAACGGTTGCGGTTGTCCCCACCCTGGCTGCGTTGGTGATGTCTGACCATATGCTCCCTGAACCTGCGACGCTCCCCCCGCTTGTGGCACCTGCCCCGGTCGCGCAGGCGGCGGTGGCCCCTGCCACTGCTGCTGGTATGCCGAAAAAGCGCCGTTGGGAAGTTCAGAGGGCGAATGCATGCGCCCAGGTTACGCGATGATTTCTGGTGAGCCTTCAGACCCCGGTGGCATTTCGGCGGCAATGCGCTCAGCCTCTGCGATGAGGGTCGGTACGATCTCCGATTCAGGCACGGTTTTGATGACCTCGCCCTTGATGAAGATCTGTCCCTTACCGTTACCCGAGGCGACCCCAAGGTCGGCTTCGCGAGCCTCGCCCGGACCGTTCACAATGCATCCCATTACCGCGACGCGAATCGGGACGGTGAGGTGCTTCAATCCCTCTTCAACCGAATTGGCGAGGGTGTAAACATCCACCTGCGCGCGGCCGCAGGACGGGCACGAAACAATTTCGAGCTTGCGTTCGCGCAGATTGAGCGAGCGCAGAATCGCCAGCCCCACCTTCACCTCTTCAACCGGTGGAGCCGAGAGTGAAACGCGAATTGTGTCGCCAATTCCGTCGCCCAGCAGCGAGCCGAATGCCACCGCCGATTTGATGGTGCCCTGGAAGGCGGGCCCGGCCTCGGTCACACCGAGGTGCAGCGGCCAGTCGCCGCGCTCTGAAAGCATCCGGTATGCATTAACCATGACCACCGGGTCGTTGTGTTTCACCGAAATACCGAAGTCGTGGAAGCCGTGCTCTTCAAACAGGCTCGCTTCCCAAACCGCCGACTCAACAAGTGCTTCCGCGGTGGGCCGACCATATTTTTGCAGCAGCGACGGCTCGAGCGAGCCCGCGTTGACACCGATTCGCAGTGCCACACCGGCATCCGACGCAGCCTTGGCGATCTCACCGACCCGGTCGTCAAACTTACGAATATTGCCCGGGTTTACGCGCACCCCGGCGCAACCGGCATCGATAGCCTGGAAAACATAGTTCGGCTGGAAGTGAATATCCGCGATCACTGGAATCGGGCTCTTTTTCGCGATGATCGGCAGCGCCTCGGCGTCATCCCGGCTGGGCACAGCAACGCGCACAATATCGCAACCAGCGGCCGTTAGTTCGGCGATCTGCTGCAAAGTGGCGTTGATGTCGGTGGTCGGGGTGGTGGTCATCGACTGCACCGTAATGGGCGCATCGCCCCCGACATACAGCGAGCCGAGTTTCACCTTGCGCGTCTTGCGGCGCGGGGTGATGACTTCGGGGACCTTGGGCATACCGAGATTTACTGCAGACACGCTACGAGTTTACGACGGTACTGCCTGACAGACTGCACCGACTCGGTGCGCCCCGTCACGAAGGCTACTCAAACAGCCGGATGGGGTTGACGATATCCGTGAAGATGAACAGCGCACCAATCACCATCAGCAGCCCCGCCACCACGATCGTGACCGGCAAAAGTTTTGCCGAGTCGAACGGTGCTGGCTCGGGGCGGCGCAGCAGACGCGCCCACCACTTGCGCAGCCCGTCCCACAGCGCCGCGGCAATATGCCCGCCATCAAGCGGCGGCAGCGGAATCAGGTTCATCAACCCGAGCGCAACGTTCACAGAGCCGACCATGCCGATCATGGTGGCGGCACGATCGGCGATCGACACATCGTGCAGCTGCGCGATCTGACCGGTAATCACCCCGACACCGACCACGCTCACCGGCCCATTCGGATCGCGTTCGGCGCCAAGGAAGCCGGCCTGGAACATCTCAACCACCCGCTGCGGCATAGTGATGATCACGTTCACCACCGCGCGCGACTGCTGCACAAACATTTCACCGGCGTAGAGGGGCGATTCGTGCACCTGCTCGAACCGCGAACCGAAGCCCACAAAACCGACCGTTTCGAGCACCGGGTTCCCGGCGTCATCCTTCACCTGGCTACCGGTGACCTCGTCAAAAACATAGCGCTGAGTTGGTTCGGGCCGCAGCACGGTCTCATGAATTACGCCCTCGCGCGTGTACTGGAGTTTGAGGTCTTTACCGGCTGACTCGCGAATGATCTGCTGCATGTCATCCCACGAGTCGAGGTTTTCAGAGTCAATCTTTACCAGGGTGTCGCCGGGGCGCAGCCCCGCAGCGTATGCCGGAGACGGTGTCTCGCACGAGTCGGGATCGGCGGTTGTTTCTTGGCCGGCCGGAACCACGCAGCGGTACACCGATTCAAGCGTCAGCGATGGCTGATTCACACCGAACCCGGTGGCGACGATCACAAAACAAATGATGGCGACGATGAAATTCATCAGCGGCCCGCCAAACATCACCAGCAACCGCTGCCACACCGGCAAGCGGTAGAACGCACGATGCTCTTGGCCGGGCGGAATTGTTTCGGCCGATGCCTGGCGACCATCCTCGATGAATTGCGAGAGGATCCCGGTGCCTCGCGCCTTGGCCTTCTCGCCCGGTGCCGGCGGGTACATGCCGATCATCTGCACGTATCCGCCAAGCGGAATCGCTTTCACACCGTATTCGGTCTCACCACGTTTTGTTGACCAGAGCGTCGGGCCAAACCCGATCATGTATTGCGTGGTCAGCACATTAAAACGCTTCGCGAAGTACAGATGCCCGCATTCGTGCAGCGCAATCGACAGCGCGATACCGAAAATCGCGATGAGGATTCCAATAATGAACGCAATGACATCAATCACAGCGTTCAACCTTAAACCGCAATGATCCGGGCCGCCTCGGCACGCGCCCAGCGCTCGGTTTCGGCCAGCGACTCGCGGGTGATCTCACCCGATGCTGGCTGATAGCGGTCAACCACCCGTGCCACTGTGTCGACGATCTCGACAAAGCCCAGCGCGCCCTCGTGGAATGCATCCACACACACCTCGTTCGCGGCATTGAACACCGCCGGGTATCCCCCGCCAGCTTCACCAACCCGAGCCGCCAGCTGCAGTGCCGGGAAGGTCTCGTGATCGGGAGCTTCAAAAGTCCAGGTGTGTGCGCTTGTGAAATCAACCGGCGGCACTGCATCCGGCACACGTTTGGGCCAGTCGAGCGCCAGCGCGATCGGCAACCGCATATCGGGATTCGACACCTGCGCCAAAATCGAGCCGTCAACATACTCGACCATCGAGTGAATCATCGATTGCGGATGCACCACCACATCGATCTGCGAAAACGGGATGTCAAAAAGCACATGGGCCTCGATAACCTCCAGCCCCTTATTAACGAGAGTGGCCGAGTTTGTGGTCACCACCCGTCCCATATCCCACGTGGGATGCGCAAGCGCCTGCGCCGGGGTTACTTCGCGCAGCTGTGCCCTTGTTTTCCCTCGAAATGGGCCGCCGGAGGCCGTGAGAATGAGCCGCCGCACCTCGGACCGGCGGCCGCCGCTGAGACACTGCGCTAGAGCCGAGTGCTCAGAATCAACCGGAACGATCTGGCCGTGCTTCGCGAGCCTGCGCACGAGCGGCGCCCCGACGATGAGCGATTCTTTATTGGCTAGTGCCAAAGTACGACCGGTTTCGAGCGCGGCCAGTGTCGGCCCCAGCCCCACCGACCCGGTAATACCGTTCACTACCACATCGGCGTCCACATCCCGGACAAGCTGCTCGGCCGCATCCGCACCCAGCGCGGTGTGTGCCGCGGGCACGTTGAATTGCGCCGCCTGTTCGGCGAGCTGTTCGGCGTTGCGTCCGGCGCTGAGCGCCACCACCTCGAAGCGATCGGGGTTTGCCCGCACAATATCGAGGGTCTGGGTGCCGATCGAGCCGGTTGATCCGAGCACCACTACGCGACGCAGCTGTTCAGTCATGACACATACGTTAGCGCCGCCGAGGCCGTAGCATGGCTGACAGTGTGCTTGCGGTGGCAAAACCCTGCGTGTTCGGGTCGCCTGGAAGCGAATGATTTTTGTAGTAGAGCTGTGTCTGAGGAGGCGGTGTCACGGTGGGACGTTCGGGAACTTTCATTGCAGCGGATGCGGTGGAGCTTGCGACGGTTTCGCGCGGCGGCTTCATTGAGTCGCGGCATATCGGCTCGGCGGCGGTGGTTGACGGCGAGGGCGAACCGATCGCCCTCATCGGTGACACTTCGACACCAGTGTTTCCGCGTTCGACCATGAAATTTTTGCAGACGCTGGCCGCATTGGATGCGGGTGCTCCGCTTGACGGTGAGCATCTGGCGATCGCCTGCGCCAGCCACTCCGGCACCCCCCTGCACGTGGCGCTGGTGCGAGATATTCTCGGCCGCGCGGGGCTGGATGAGACTGCGCTGCAGTGTCCGCCCGCCTGGCCCGCCGACCGCGCCGCCCGCGACGCGCTGATTCGATCTGGTGAACCGAACGCCCCGATCTATATGGAATGCTCGGGTAAGCACGCGGCGTTTCTTGCCGCCTGCCGTGAAGCGGGATGGCCCACCGACAGCTATCTCGACCCCGAGCATCCTCTGCAGCGTCGAGTCGCTGAAACCGTGGGCCGATTTGGTGGTGGACGTATCGACCACACCTCGGTTGACGGTTGTGGCGCCCCGGTACACACCATGCCGCTGGTTGCGTTGGCGCGCAGTATGGCGCGTTTCGCCACCGCGCAAGAATCGTCGCCGTTCGCGATATTCCGCCACGCAGCACAGATTCGGGATGCGGTGATTGCCCATCCGACCGCGATGTCGGGTGCCGGCCGCCCCGATACCGTGTTGATCGAACAGCTCGGCATCATGGCAAAGTTTGGTGCCGAAGGGGTGTATGTCGCCGCCACCCGCGAAGGTGTGTCGGTGGCGTTGAAATATCTCGACGGCACCGGTCGCGGTGCACCGCTGGTGGCGCTCCAGCTGCTCGTCGCGGCGGGCGCCGTTGCGCCGCAACAGGCCGAGCAGGTGCTGCCGCATCTGGGCCTGGAGGTGCGTGGTGGTGGCCGCGTGGTCGGGCACGTGAATGTGGGTGCCGGTGTTCCTGTCGAGCTTCCCGCTCGCTAGTTTTGATCGCGGTTGTCGGCCTGTCATTTGCTTGGCCGGTTCGTTTCGGTCGCCGACTGGTCTGTTACGCCGGTTTCGCTCCAATCGGCTTCACAAAACTGCCACGGTAATCCATCGCGCAATCGCACCCGGCGAAATTTGCCGTTCGGAGTGCGCCACAGCCCGTATTCATGCGGGTCGAGGATGGGTGGCGGTAGCGGATCATCACGCAAAAATGTTCGCCACTGCGCCGGGTCAACACCGATTGCGAGCACCGGCCGCTGCTGTGATTCTCGAGCCAGCGCCCCGTAGGTGCCCTGCCACTGCTCGGGGTCTCCGATGAGTACTCGGGCACCGGTTACCACTCGCACCTGCTCGCCCGGCGCTGCTGGCATGGCCGCCCCGGGTTTTGGCACCCCGCCGACATCGTGGCCAGCCGCCGCAAACCACTGTGATAGCCGATCGGTTTGGCGTGCCACCACGATGCAGCCGGATTCCGGCACCTCAAATAAACTATGTCGTAGCACCGGCGCTCGTTGTTGCAATTCCGTTTCGCTGTGGCAGCTGTGTACCTGCACCAGCAGGTCGTGCCATCGGCCGCGGCCGGGCATAAAATGCCCGCTGAAATGACGGGTTTCACCCCCGTTCAGCAGCCACTCCTGTTTTGAGTGCGTTGCTAGCCGCAACACTGCGCTCATGAGTGACCCCAGTCGCTGTAGTGACCCGTTAAGCCGCGTGCTGGCAAACACCACACTGTGGCCGCCCGGCTGCCGAAGTAACCGGGTGATGCGGTCAAGCAGTTCGGTGCGATGCGGTTCTTCAAGCTGCTGTTCAAGCGCATCCAAATCATCGATAAGTAGCAGGTCGCCGGCCGCACTGGCGGTTGGTAACTGGTCCAGAAGCTCGTAGACATTTTCGGCGCTGTGCCCCACCCAGCGCACCGGCCGCCGCGCCGCGGCCGCCGCACGCGCCATACTCGCCAGAGCAGTCGACTTACCCGACCTCGGCGCTCCCACAATAAAGGCGTGGTCACCCGGTCTCGGTAGGTCGAGCTGCCACTGCAGCTGCTGCTCGGGTTGGTCGGCGGTAGCCCAAGTGGTGCCGCGCTGCGGAACATCCTCGCCGAGTGCTGGCTGCCAGGGGCGCACTATTTCGGGTAGGCACTCACTGCGTCGACGATGGTTTTCGCGGGCCGCAACCTCAGCAATATCCACCGAGCTCGCTCGTGCCACTTGCGCGGTGCCAACGCTGCCGCTACCAATGCGATAGAGCATGCGACCACGCGGGGTGATGGGCAATTCGGCCGCATTTTCAATACCGAGAAGCGTGCGTGAATCAATGGGCTGTTCCACTCGAAGGCTCAGGCGCAGGGCACAGTTTGCCAAAAGTGATTCGCGAAACACCCCTGTGGGCCGCTGCGTGCACAGCACCAGGTGGATGCCGAGGCTTCGGCCTCGCGACCCAATATCGGCGAACACTTCGGTGAGCTGCGGGTGGTCGGTCACAAGCGCCTGGTATTCATCGACAAATACCACCAGCCGCGCAAGCCGCCCCTGCGCCTCGGCAATATCGCGCACGCCCAGCTGCCGCAGGCAGTGCTCGCGGCGTTTGAGTTCTGCCTGCAAGCTGGCGAGAACGCGCAGCGCTTCGCCCTCATCGAGATCGGTGACAATACCCACGCAGTGCGGCAATTGCTGCACCGCATCGAAGGTCGCCCCGCCCTTGAAGTCGAGGCAGAGAAACTGGCAGGAATCGGCGCTGTAACGGTCGGCAAGCGCGGTGACCCAGGCCACCAGCAGCTCGCTTTTCCCCGAACCGGTGGTACCGCCGATAACCGCGTGGGGTCCGTCACGCACCAGGTCAATTACCAGCGGCCCGGATGCTGCCATCGCAAATTGCGCCGCGAGTTCAGCGGCGCTCGATCCCGCTCCGCTGCCGCACAGCATCGGGTTTAGCTCGCAGCTGTCGGGAATCGCAGCCTGACGTTGATCCGTCTGGCGTTGCGCCGGCACCACAACCCGCTGCAGCCACTGGCGAAGTTCGAGCACCCCGATTGTTTCGGCGCGTGCCGCCACCCGTTTGCCATCGGGCCACTGCACCACGGCGCTGCCATCGGCGCGCACCATCAGGCTCACTGCATCCGGTAACGCACCGCTGGCGGCAATCAAAATCGGTTCGGATGCATCCGGTCGATAGTGCCGCTGCCAGTTCACCCGCACTCCCCAACTGCGCAGTTGCTGCGCCAGTGGTTCGAACGCCTCGCCCGCAAGATTGATCATCTTGCCGGGGTCGTGATGGGCTCGCTGCACGATTAGCGCATATGCGGCGCCGTACATGACCGACTCGGCACCGGTCACCGCAATGGGGGCTGCGGTCACCGCAAGTGGTGCCCCCGAAAATTGCTGAGCTGCGCGCCGCACCCGTTCGCAATCGGGGTCGTCTTGACCACTACCTTCGATTCGCAGCTCGCTCGGCACGGTCGTGGTTCCCACAACCACAGCGCCTTCGGTGTTCGGCAGCAGCTCGCAGGTCAGTAGATCGCGGGCAAGCGGATGCGCAGCACGGGCTCGGGCGCGAAGCCGTTGGTGTGCAGCAACCACTTCTGTCTCGACACGCTCGAGCTCGGCTTCGAACTCGGCACGTTTACGCCGCATCCGGCGCCGGCCACCGATTTTTCGGTCGAATGACTGGGCCAGCATCAGCACCGGCCCGAAGAGCATGAACATGAGCAAATACGGGCTGCCGATAACGAGAAATAGCGTGAACCCAAGCACCATAGGCGCGATCATCGCGATTGCGGGAAGCTGCTGCGGTTCAGGAGGTACCGGTGCACTCGGAAGCCGGATGGGTGGTTCCACCGCGGCCGCCGGTGTTTCGGCAACCATGCCTTCGGCTGGCTGCTCGTGGTGGTGAAGCAGCACCAGTTCAGTTTCGCTAGTGGGCGGCTCGAACTCGGCTGTGGCCGGATGCACTCGAGTAGCTGCTGCGGGCACGGTCACGTCAGCGGGTCGTTGGCGATCAGATCGTGCAGGTCAGCATCGCGCACTCCGCCGGCACATCCGGTGCTGCCGATCCAGCCGGGCAGCACCGCCCGCGCGCACAGGTCATCAATTTCGATGGCGAGCGGGTGCGTCTGATCGCTCCGCAGCACCTGCTGTGCGTAATAGTCGGCGGCGGTGAGGTTTCCGCTTGCCCAGTGTGTCCAGGCCAGCACTGACAGCACATCGCCGCGTCGGTCATTTTCGAGATGCGCGGCCAGCTGTCGCAAAAGTCGCGTTGCCCGCTCACAGCGGTCGAGATCAACCGCTTCAATAGCCACCCGGTCGATGGCTGCCTGCAAAAAGTCGCTGGCGGCTGACCACTCCGAGGCTTCGCCGGTGTGTGGCGCATCGTCTTCGCGGCCGCACTGGAACCCCTGTGTCCACCACCCCTCGAACGCAGCGTCTCCGACGCAGCCATGCGGTCGGCCCCGCTGTGCCCTCGAGTGCAGCAAGTAAACCGCGAGCAGCTCGTTCACCGCCTCTGGGCCGTATCCGATGTGGTGCAAGAGCAGACCGGTAAGCGCGACCGAGCGCATCCCGCTGACGACCACCGCCAGTCGCAGCACATATTCGTCGAGTTCTTCAACCGCTGCGGCCAGCTCGAGTTCATCCCAGGTTTCGAGAAGCTCAAATGGATGCAGGCGCGGCATCACCTCGTCAACCATGTGCAACAGTTGAGCGAGTTCGTCACGTGCTTCGACAGCCGCAGGTTGAATTTCCAGTCGCGCTGTTGGCGACTGTGCCAGCAAATCGAGGTCGTGTTGCAGGCTTTCGATCGTGCCGCTTCGCGAGCCACCATATTCACACCAGCCATCGGAGGCGTGCACCAATACGGTTGCCACCTCGATAGCGGTCACATCACAGACCGCGATCAGCGCCGTGATGAGTTTTTCGTAGGGGGGTTCATTGAGCCCGAGCGGGCGGTGCGTATAGATCGCGATTGCGACCTGGGTAATGTCGTGGAAGCGGGTAAGTTTTGCGGCAACCGCGGCCGCATACATTTCAAATTCGTGTTCGTATGCGGGCAGGTCGATACGCATCACAGCACCACCGTATTTTTCGCTAAACGGCAGTACGACGAGCGATTCGACGGGCATGAACCCGCACAGTTCGGGGATTGTGGTCAGGACTTCAACGGGGTTGCGGAGGGTTCGAGTGTTGCTGTTCATGGCAGCAAAGCTAGGTGCCCGCACAGGTGCGTGCCCGCGGAAAAGAGGTCTCTGGGGATAGTTGTGTGCGCAGCCACCTGTGGAAACTCAGTAGCGGGACCGGCCGAAACCGATCCCGCTACTGCGCATCAATCACTGCGAGCTAATTGCTCGGCTGGTCGCCCGGCTGCGCACCGGGCTGCTGTCCCGGCGCCTGCGGCGATTGACCGTAGGGTGTTGAGGATGCTTGCTGCGCACCGGGCTGCTGTCCCGGCGCCTGCGGAGGCTGGCCGCCATACTGCGGTTGGCCGGGCTGCTGCCCGTATGCCTGAGCCCCATACGGCTGGCTGCCGTAAGACTGCTGGGGTTGAGCGCCCGGTTGCTGACCGTAGCCGGGCTGCTGGCCGTAACCGGGCTGCTGCCCGTAGCCGCCAGCCTGGCCGTAGCCGGGTTGGCCGGCATATACATAGCCGCCGGCTTGCATCCCGCGGTTCGCCGCCGCCGCACTGGGGCCGCTCACCAGGCCGCCGGACAGTCCACGCCACTGGCTGCTGTCAAACGCAATGATGGCGTACCAGACAATTGGCAGGAAGATGAACAGCACGATCCAGGCGCCGTCTTTTCCGAATCCCTCGCCGATGCGATAGGCCGCCATGACGATGAACACCACCGCAACGATGTTTGCGAATGGCACAAAGGTCAGCAGTGACAGCCAGCCCGGATATGCACCCGCTTCAAGGAAGACCCACATGTTGTAGATGGGCACCCAGGCTTTCCAGCCCTCGATCCCCATTTTCGCGTAGATTTTCATTAGCAGCAGCGACGAGATCACATAGACGATAACGCCGAAAATAAGGATGAACGCGAACATCGAGGCGATGAGCGCGAAAAACCCACCATATGTGCTATACAGATCAGTACTCATTACGATTCTCCTTGCTCAGTCGAAGCAGTCGTTCAAAAGCATAGAGATCGAGACTCCAGGGCGGGTTAACTAGGAAGATTTTTTCCGAATATCCATCGAGCGGACTATGTCGATGCTTCCGCTCATCGACGAATGAGCCGACACACCAAGGCCGCGCTCAGTTCGGGCGCACCACCACACGCACTCGTTGTGCAGCCATCGGTTCCATGACGAATTCGGGCGCGAGGGCTTCTCGCAGCTCTTCGAGACTGGTAATGCGGTCTTCATGGCGCTCGGCGAGTTTACGCACGAGCAAACCCTTCGCGCGCTTATTGAAGTGGTTGAGTGAGCGAAACTCGCCGTTCGGTAGCGCTTCAACAACATCGGCCCAGACCGCATCGTCACGATCTTCGGGGAGCGGGCCGAGGGTCACGTATCCTTTTGACCGCAGATCGAGAATCGGGCCCTGATGGGTGGCTAGATACGCCGTTACGGCTTCGGCCCAGCGCTCTCGCAGGGATGCGCCGGGAAGTTTGGAGTTGTATGACAGCCGGTATGCCGCGATTGCGGATCCAGCGGAGACGAGCCCGTATAACGCCGATTGAATCAGCACGTGCTCGTCGAGCCACTGCCTGACGGCGTCATCTAGCGAACCGGCATCGAGCGCGTCATAGAGCACTCCCGTGTACCGCTGCGCGGCCGGTTTCACCTCCGCGTTGCGAAGTTGGCGGTTTCTCGCAAGTTCTTTATCGGCCTGACGAACAGAAATTTTCAACGCTTTTGCGGCAAGCTCGGCATCAGCCGAGCTCAATGCGATGAGATCGTCGCGCACCTTCTCACCGATGGCGCGCAGCTGAGGGTCGTCGGGCTGAATATTTGTGGAAACGCGGCTACCGCCGTCCGATTTTGTTTCGGACGGCGGTAGCAGCAGGAGCAGTTGCGAGGTCACTCTGAAACGAGCGCCTCACCGGCGATGACCGTGACCTGGTCGCCAGCAACCGACAGAAACCCGTCGTCTGCCTGCGCCGTAATCTCGGTGCCGTCAACTGCTTTCACCCGCACCTCACCCTTCGCGAGGGCGGCGAGCACGGGACTGTGACCGGGAAGAATACCGATCGACCCCTCGGTGGTGAAGGCCGAAACCATGGTGGCTTCACCCTCCCACACCTGCTCAGTGGCGTTGGTGACGTTGACGTGCAGCGTGTTCGGTGCGGTCGCCATGGACTAGCCCAGTTCTTTCTGCAGTTCAGCGTACTTCTCGAGCACGTCCTCGATCGGCCCCACGTTGTAGAAGCACTGTTCGGGGATGTGGTCGAAGTCACCGCGGCAAATCGCGTCGAATGCCTCGATCGTGTCCTTGACGGGCACGGTCGAACCCTCAACACCGGTGAACTGAATCGCGGTGTAGGTGTTCTGCGACAGGTACTGCTGGATGCGACGTGCGCGGGCCACAGTAATCTTGTCTTCTTCCGAGAGCTCGTCAACACCGAGGATGGCGATGATCTCCTGAAGCTCCTTGTTCTTCTGGAGGATCTTCTTCACCGTGGTGGCGACGCGGTAGTGCTCTTCACCCACGTACTGCGGGTCGAGGATGCGGCTGGTCGAGGCCAGCGGGTCGACCGCGGGGTACAGACCACGCGAAGCAATCGCACGCGAGAGCTCGGTGGTGGCGTCGAGGTGAGCGAAGGTGGTTGCCGGAGCCGGGTCGGTGTAGTCGTCGGCGGGCACGTAAATGGCCTGCATCGAAGTGATGGCGTGACCGCGCGTCGAGGTGATGCGCTCCTGGAGAATACCCATCTCGTCGGCCAGGTTGGGCTGGTAACCCACAGCCGAAGGCATACGGCCCAGCAGGGTCGACACCTCCGAGCCTGCCTGGGTGAAACGGAAGATGTTGTCGATGAACAGCAGCACGTCCTGCTGCTGAACGTCACGGAAGTATTCCGCCATGGTCAGACCGGTCAGCGCGATGCGCAGACGCGTCCCCGGCGGCTCGTCCATCTGGCCGAACACCAGGGCGGTCTTGTCGAGCACCCCGGCTTCTTCCATCTCGAAAATCAGGTCGTTACCCTCACGGGTACGCTCACCAACACCGGCGAACACCGACACACCACCGTGGTCGCGTGCCACACGGGTGATCATTTCCTGGATCAGAACGGTCTTACCGACACCGGCACCACCGAACAGACCGATCTTTCCACCCTGCACGTAGGGGGTGAGCAGGTCGATGACCTTAATACCGGTCTCGAACATTTCGGTCTTCGACTCAAGCTGGTCGAATGCCGGCGGGTCGCGGTGGATGGGCCAACGCTCGGTGATCTCGTAGGGCTCGGTGATCATCGAGTCGTTGAGCACGTCACCGGTAACGTTGAACACCTTGCCCTTGGTGACGTCACCAACGGGCACCGAGATGGGTGCGCCGGTGTCAACAACTTCCTGACCGCGAACGAGGCCGTCAGTCGGCTTCATCGCGATGGCACGAACCATGTCGTCGCCGAGGTGCTGTGCCACCTCGAGTGTGAGCTTGAAGGATTCCTCCCCCATGCTCACCTCGGTGGTGAGGGCATTGTAAATGCCGGGCATCGCGTCGTGCGGGAACTCGATGTCGACCACCGGGCCCGTAACGCGAGCGATGCGGCCGACGCCGGCAGGCTTGGTACCTGCCTGCTGCTCGTACGTCGCATTCGTCGTCATGTGCATTCCTTTTTCTTCGTGGTTGGCGCGGGTTACGAAGCGAGCGCGTCCGCGCCGCTCACGATCTCAGTAATCTGCTGCGTAATTTCGGCCTGGCGCGCGTTGTTTGCCAGGCGCGTGTAGTCACGCACCAGTTCTTTAGCGTTGTCCGATGCCGACTTCATTGCCCGCTGACGTGCGGCCTGCTCTGAGGCGGCCGAGTGCAGCATGGCGTTGAACAGTCGCGCTTGGATGTAGACGGGCAGCAGCGCATCCAGCACTGCCTCCGGCGTGGGTTCGAACTCGTAAAGCGGGTAGAGCTCATCGTTCTGAGGCTCCTCGCCACCCTCTACAACCTCGAGGGGCAGCAGACGAACCACTGTGGGTTCCTGGCGCACCATGTTGATGAAGCGGTTGTAGATGAAGTGAATCTCCTCTACGCCGCCATCCTCATACGAGGTTGTAAACCGGTTCACCAGCTCTTCGCCGATTTCTTTGGCGGTGGTGAACTCTGGCTTTTCGGTCGAGCCGGTCCAGTCACGGTCGAAGCTGCGCTCACGGAAGGTGAAATAACCGACAGCCTTGCGGCCGACGAGATAGTAGACAACTTCTTTGCCCTGCTCGCGGAGCAGGGTCGTGAGCTCTTCGGCTTCCTTAAGCACGTTGTGCGAGAAGGCGCCGTTGAGGCCGCGGTCGCTGGTGAAGAGCACGATCGCCGCACGGCGAACCTGCTCGGGCTCAGTGAGCAGCACGTGGTCGATGTCGTCGGCGTAGGTAGCTGCCGCCGACACTGCCTGCGTAACTGCGCGGGTGTACGGGTTCGAAGCTTCCATGCGGGCGCGCGCCTTGTTGATGCGCGAGGTCGCGATGAGCTCCATAGCGCTCGTGACCTTTTGCATCGTCTGGGCGGATTTAATCTTCGCCCGATATTCGCGAAGCTGTGCTCCCATGGTTCTCCTGGTCTCTCAGTAACCCGGGTGGCGCCTAGCGGCGCTTCCCGGTAACGATCTGCTCCTGATTGACGTCTTCCTCGTCGGTTGCGTCAAATTCTTCGGTTCCAACCGAGAACAGCGGCTTCCCGTCCGACTTCTGGAAGGTCTTCGAGAACTCGTCGATGGCTGATTCCATCGCCGACTTGGTTTCGTCCTCGAGTTTGCCGCTGTTGCGCAGGTCGTCGAGCACCGAGGTGTTGCGCTTGAGGTAGTCGAGCATCTCGGCTTCAAAACGCAGCACGTCTTCTACCGGCACTTCATCAAGCTTGCCGTTGGTACCGGCCCAGATCGAAACGACCTGTTCTTCGATGGGGTACGGCGAGTACTGCGGCTGGCGCAGCAGCTCGGTGAGGCGGGCACCGCGCTCAAGCTGGCGCTTGGTTGCGGCGTCGAGGTCGGATGCGAACATCGAGAAGGCCGCGAGGTCGCGGTACTGGGCCAGCTCGAGCTTGAGCGTACCCGAGACCTTCTTGATGTGCTTGCGCTGTGCGGCACCACCAACACGCGACACCGAAATACCCACGTCAACAGCCGGGCGCTGGTTGGCGAGGAAGAGGTCAGACTGCAGGAAGATCTGACCGTCGGTGATCGAAATCACGTTGGTGGGGATGTATGCCGAAACGTCGTTTGCCTTGGTCTCGATGATCGGCAGACCGGTCATCGAACCCGCGCCGCGCTCATCCGAGAGCTTCGCGCAACGCTCGAGCAGACGCGAGTGGAGGTAGAACACGTCACCGGGGTAGGCTTCACGGCCCGGCGGACGACGCAGCAGCAGCGAAACTGCACGGTAGGCTTCAGCCTGCTTCGACAGGTCGTCAAACACGATGAGCACGTGCTTGCCGTTGTACATCCAGTGCTGACCGATTGCCGAACCGGTGTAGGCCGAAAGGTACTTGAAGCCGGCGGGGTCGGATGCGGGCGAAGCCACGATGGTGGTGTACTCGAGGGCGCCTGCCTCTTCGAGCGCACCGCGCACGGCGGCGATGGTCGAGCCCTTCTGACCGATGGCGACGTAGATGCAGCGAACCTGCTTGGTCGGGTCGCCCGACTCCCAGTTCGCCTTCTGGTTGATGATCGCGTCGATGGCGATAGCGGTCTTACCGGTCTGGCGGTCACCGATGATCAGCTGACGCTGACCGCGCCCAACGGGGATCATCGCGTCGATGGCCTTGATACCGGTCTCGAGCGGCTCGTGCACCGACTTGCGGTCCATAACGCCGGGGGCCTGGAGCTCGAGGGCACGGCGGCCTTCGATACCGGTGATTTCACCGAGGCCGTCGATCGGCTGGCCCAGCGGGTCGACCACGCGGCCGAGGTACCCCTCGCCCACCGGCACCGAGAGCACCTCGCCGGTGCGGGTAACTTCCATACCTTCGACGATGCCGCCGAAGGGGCCGAGCACGATGGCGCCGATTACGTCTTCTTCGAGGTTCTGCGCGAGACCGAGCGTACCGTCGGCGAAGCGAATGAGCTCGTTCGCCATTACCGAGGGCAGGCCCTCGATACGCGCGATACCGTCAGCAGCGCTGATCACCGTGCCGACTTCGGTCGCCGTCGCACCCTGCGGACGGTACGAGTTCGCGAATTCGCTGAGCGCGACGCGGATCTCGTCCGGATTGATCGTAAGTTCTGACATTTTCTTCCCTTGTCGTCGGGGCTAAGCCCCTAGGTTCTTCCCATGTTGTGGGGGCCGAGCCCCTCGGTCGTAACCGTTCGCTACGCGAGCTGAAGGCGGAGGTCGTGGATTCGCGCTGCGGCGGTGTCGTCGATGACCTCGTCACCGAGTTCCACACGCACCCCACCGATTACCGAGGGGTCGATGACCTGGTTGATAGCAACCGTGCGACCGAAGCGGGCAGACAGACCAGCTTCAAGGCGCTCAAGCTGCGACGCTCCAAGCGGGCGAGCCGTGGTCACCGTTGCTACCTGGCGGTTTGCCTGGTCAGCAACAGCGGCAATTGCTCGCTGCACAAAACGACGCGGACGGTGACCGCCGGGGTTACGCACGAGCGAACGCAGGATGCGTAGCGAGTCTTCGCCGAGTCGGCTGCCGAACAGTCGCTCAACCAGCTGAACTTTGGCTTCGGAGCTACCCAGGCGTGACCCGATTGTGAGTTCGAGTTCACCGTTGGAGGTGACCGTGTCGCTGAAGCTGTTCAGTTCGCTGACGAGCTGGGCGTGGTTCGAAGTGGCCTGCGCAACGGCGCGGATCGCGGCCTCTTGCACCGCTGCGGTGAATTCATCAGCACTTTCCCAGCGCTGCGCAACCGCGGTGTCGAGCACACGCTTGGCGCCTGCCTCAAGACCGGGGAACGCACGCTGAACGAGCGCCGACTTGTTTGCCGCATCCACGCCTCGAGCTGCGAGATCGCCGGCCAGCTCACGGATGTTCGCGAGCGAATCGGCCACGTCGAACAGCTGCCGAGCGGCAGCTACATCACCGGGGCCAAAGCCGTCGACCTCGCGCTTGATGGCGACGAGGGCCTGATTGCTGGTCGTAGCCATTAGTTGGTCGTTCCCGCCTTCTGGTCGAGGTCGCTGAGGAACCGGTCGACGTAGGCGCTCGAACGCTGGTCGTCGGAGAGGTTCTCGCCAACCACGCCCGAAGCGAGGTCGAGGGCGAGCGCGCCGACTTCCTGACGCAGCGAGACCACTGCGGCCTGACGTTCGGCCTCAATCTGGTCCTTTGCCGATTTCGTCATGCGGTCGAGCTCAACCTGGGTCTCCTGCTTCTTCTCGGCCTTAATGGCCTCGCCCTCGGCACGTGCCTTTTCGCGGATTTCAGCCGCTTCGGTACGCGCTTCGGCCAGGAGCTGTTCGTACTCATCCTTGCGAGCATCGGCTTCGGCCTGCACGGCCGCTGCCTTTTCGATACCGCCTTCGATCTTGGCGGCACGCTCGTCGAGAGCCGAGTTCAGCTTGGGAAGGACGAACTTCCAGAAGAAAAGCAGGAGCACCACGAGCACGACAAGCGACCAGAAGATGTCGTATGCCGCCGGGATCAGCAGGTCCGGCTGCCAGCCGAACTTCTCGCCGTTCTCGGCTGCGAGAATGATGTCGTAGTTCATGATGCTCACTCCGGAATCGTCTTACGCGCCGAAGATGAAGGGGGTGGCGATACCGATGAATGCGAGCACCTCGGCGAATGCAATACCGAGGAACATCGTGGTCTGCAGGCGGCCGGCCATCTCGGGCTGACGAGCCATCGCCTCAACGGTCTTACCAGCGATGATGCCGATACCGACGCCGGGGCCGATGGTTGCGAGGCCGTAGCCGACGGTAGCGATGTTGCCGTTGATCTCGGCGAGAGTGGTGGTGTCCACTAGGGTTTCCTTCCGGTTGGGCGAGGAGGCCGGTTGGCCTCGACGTCTTACTGGTGATTAGGGGATCAGGGGTTTTTATTCGTTCGCGAACGCTAGTGCGATTTCGCGACCGAAAGCTGGATGTAGCTGGTGGTCAGCAGCGCGAACACATAGGCCTGCAGCACCGAGACCAGCAGCTCCATGAGGGTCATGATGAACGAGCCGGCGAGGGTGAACACACCCATCACGCTCCACATGTTCATCAGACCGACAAAGAACGCGGTGGCTGAGAAGGTGATGACCAGCAGCAGGTGACCAACCATCAGGTTGAGCATGAGTCGCAGGGCGAGCGATACCGGGCGCACCAGGAAGGTGTTCACCAGCTCAATCGGGGTGAGCAGGATGTAGAGCGGCCAGGGCACACCTGCCGGGAACAGCGCGTTGCGCAGGAAGGTCAGACCGCCAGCCTCGCGGAAGCCTGCGTAGATAAAGACCACATAGGTGGTGAGCGCCAGTACGAGCGGCATACCGAACAGACCGTTACCCGAAATATTGAGGAACGGAATCGCGGTGGTCAGGTTCATGAAGAGGATGCCGAAGAACAGCGTGAGGATGTACGGCAGGTACTTTTTACCGATGCGTTCGCCGAGCATGTCGTAAACGATCTCGTCGCGAACGTAACCGACAGCTAGCTCAATGATCGATTGGCCGCGCGAGGGAACCACCTTCGGTTTCCGCAGCGCGAGCCAGAACAGGAGCATGAGCACGACAACGGCAATCAGCCGCACCATAATGACGCGGTTGATTTCGAAGATCGTGCCGTCAAACAGCAGTGCCGGTGGGAAGAATTCTTCCTGAACGGTCGGTGCACAGTACTCGCCTTCGGGGCAGTTTGCTGATGCAGCGAAGATGCCGGTCAGATTCAGGGCAGTCGGGAACAGCGCGATCTCCTGTCACTGGGCGCGAACCGATCGGGTTCGCGAAGTCTGGCAAAGCGGTGTCGAATTTTGCGCTTGGCGCGATTCACACCGACTGTCCAACTCTATCAGGAAATACTCCGGTTCGAAGTGCAGTGGTGTGTCCGTGTTGGTGAACGATTGGCGAAACATTTGCCGGTTTTAACTACTCACCGGGCAGTTTGATATCGCTCATTGCACCGAGACGGCTGCTTGCAACCACGAGCAGGTCAATAGTCAGGTGGCCGATGATGGCGACAACCATGCACGACCACAGCATCCAGTCGTGGGTGAAATCGAGCTGCTTGACGATTGCGAGCACGCCGAGGAACACCAGCAGCTTCAAAATCCAGGCGCCGAGGATGATGCCCATAAACATCACCGCGTCAAACCGAGCCGCGAGGATCACCGAGATCACCGTCACACCGGTGAACAGCATCGCCAGGAGCGCGGCGACGACTGCCGACCACACCCCGGCCCATCCGGCGACAAACCAACCGACAATGCCGCCCACCACCGCGATTGCCGCGGTGAGCACCAGCGACCAGCGCAGCACGCGCTTCATCACCGGCACGCTGGCGGGTTGATTCGTTGAGGTCATGAGTCATTCTCCTTGGTTTCTGCGGCAGTGACAATTTCGGTGACAGCTGAGCCGTCGGATTCGACATCACCGGGTTCAGGTTCGGCGACCGGTTTGTTTGTCGGTGCCGAAACATCCGATTTAGATTCTTCGTCGAGCAGCTTTCGAATTCGATTTCGCAGCGCAAGCGGCGCGGCTTGCGCGCGGCGAACACGGTCTGATTCCGACTCACCCAGCGCATCCAGTGGATCAAATTCGTCATCATCATCGCCATACGGTGATAGCTGGGCCATTTTTTCGAGCCGTTTGCGACGGCTGGCAATTGGCGAGACTGTCACCGCGACGCACAGCGTCAACCCCACGACGAGGAACGTTCCCCAGGCCCAAACACTTGGTGCGACGAACGCGATCAGCGCGGTCACTGCGATCACACTTGCCCAGGCATAAAACACCAGCACCGCCCGGCGCTGGGTGTGCCCCATGTCGAGCAGTCGGTGGTGCAGGTGTTTGCGATCGGCGCTGAACGGTGATTTACCAGCGGCGAGTCGACGGATGACCGCCATCGTGAAATCGACAATGGGCACAATCAGCACGGCGAAGGGGAAGATCAGCGGCATGAAGGCCGGGAAAAGCTCGTTACGGTTGATCGCCACGGGGTCGACCTCGCCGGTGACCGCAATAGTTGAGGACGCCATCAGCAAACCAACCAGAAGTGCTCCGCCATCCCCCATAAACATTTTGGAGGGGTTCCAGTTCCACGGCAAAAATCCCAAACACGCACCCACCAAAATTGCCGAGAGCAGCGCACCCAAACCGAAGCGGCTGGTTTGCAGCTCTTCAGTGAGCAGATAGGCATAGATCAAAAACACACCGTTCGCGATGATCGTAACCCCGGCTACTAGCCCGTCGAGCCCGTCAATGAAGTTCACCGCGTTCATCACCAGCACGACCGCCAGCACCGACACCAGCACCGACAGCCACTGCGAGGGCACGAGCACTCCCCCGACCGGCAGGGTGGTGATCGCCACACCTGAGAAGGCCAGCACCACACCACCGATCATCTGCACGCCGAGTTTTAGCATCCAGTCGAGATCAACAAAGTCGTCGATCACGCCCATCACCACGATGATGGTGGCGGCACCGATGATGCCCCACATCCGATCGGGTGCAGCGTAGACAATGTCGAACCAGCTGATTTGCGAGGCAATCGCGAGTGATACCAGAACGGCAATGAACATGCCGATACCACCCAGCCGGGGTTTTGGTTTGCTATGCACATCGCGTGACCGCACCGGTGGATACCAGCGGTGCCGCATCGCGAGTCGATATACCCCGCCACAGGCGAGAAACGACACCGCGGCGGTAATGACGATGATCAGTGCATAAAAACGCACGCTGGCTGGGCCCTATGCTTCGATGGCCGGAGACACTGTTTCCGACGGTTCGGTGGCTGACGGTGACGCGGCCCTATCGGCCGCTTCGGCGGTGGTCTCGTCGGGCGCCAGCAGATCGCCGAGCTGTTCGGCGAGTAGTTCCCGCGATAGCGCTCCCTGGCGCACGATGCGCGCGGGCCGAGGTGGTGTTTCGCACAGCGCGGTGGCGTCGAGAATGGTCGAGGCGACTCCCCCAACCTCACCTGCATCGAGAAAAATATTCACCGCGTCCGAAAGCTGCTCCACCGCAGCTTCCGCGGTGGCGGGTGCGGGCTTACCGTGCTTATTGGCGCTCGACACCGCCAACGGACCGGTTTCACGCAGCAGTTCGAGTGCCAGCGGATGGTTTGGGATGCGCAGCGCGACCGTGCCACGAGTGTCGCCTAGATCCCATTGCAAGCTCGATTGGGCCGGCAAAATCACCGTGAGCGGCCCCGGCGCGAACTGATCAAACAGTTCAATCACCGGCTGCGGGATCTGCTCGGCAAGTGCTTGCAGGGTGGCCACTGAGGCTGCCAGCACCGGCGGTGGCGCTTGCCGGGTGCGTTCTTTTGCCGCCAAAAGCGCCGCTACCGCATCGGGGTTGAATGCATCGGCGGCGATGCCGTACACCGTATCGGTGGGCAGGACAATCACTTCGCCGCGACCAAGCGCCATGCGGGCCTCGCGCATCCCCGAAAGCAGTTGTTCGGGCTGCGACAGGTCAAATACTTGCGACATGATGACGCTAGTCTAGCCGCGACTTTGCCGAGGTGATGCGCTCTCGACCCGTTAGGTCGGGGTAAGTTTGTGCCTGCTGCAGGCCGGCCGCGACAAATAGCTCGCGGATGAGCTCCCCCTGCTGCTCGGTGTGTTCCACAAGAATGCTGCCACCCGGCCGCAGCAGGCGGGCCGCGTCCGCAGCCAATTGACGAATATCATCAAGCCCATCGCTGCCGGAATACAGCGCGGTTTCGGGGTCAAACAGGCGCACCTCGGGATCCCGCGGAATTTCACGATCGGGCACATAGGGCGGGTTCGATACCAGGACATCGACCGAGCGACTCGGCAGCCCGGCGAGCAACCGGTGCCAATCACCAAAGTGTGCGCGCACCTGCGGCGCGATCCGCTTCAGGTTTTGTCGCAGCCAGGGCCAGGCGTACGGTGACGATTCGACCGCGGTGACTCGCGCTTCCGGTAGCTCGACCGCAATCGAGGCGGCAATCGCACCCGTTCCCGATCCGAGATCGTAAATCGCGGGTGCATCCCCGCAGTCACGTGCCGATTTAATCGCGAGCGTCACGAGCGTCTCGGTTTCTGGACGCGGAATAAACACTCCCGACCCCACCTCAAATTCGTGCCCGTAAAACCCGGCCGTGCCGGTGAGATATTGCAGCGGGATGCGGCGAGCACGCTGCGCGGTAAAGCTGCGGATGCGCTGCACCTGCACCGGTGTGGGCCGGCGGCCGAGCAGTCGGGCTAGTTCGAGATCGCCACGGCTGCGTTCGAGGGCTGCGGCGATGGTGATTTCGGCTTCACTGGGTGCGAGCCCGGCGGGCACCAGTATTTGCCGCGCCTCAGCGACGAGTTCGTCAAGCGTCGGGACGGGATCGGATACAGGCATGGCCATATTTTCGCAGGCCGAATCGCTGCACCGTTCGGCAACGTGACTCTGCGTGACATTTCGAACGCAAAAAACAGTTCTGTTTGCAACTATATGGGGACACAAAAGAAAGGTGACCCCCATGGCAGCGATTTATCGCGACATTACCGAGACCATCGGCGGTACTCCGCTGGTACGACTCAACCGCGTCAACGAGACCGACGCCAATATTCTGGCCAAGCTCGAGTTTTTTAATCCCGCTTCGAGTGTGAAAGACCGTCTCGCCTGGGGCATCATCCGGGCCGCGGAGCGCTCGGGGCAGCTTCAGCCCGGCGGCACCATCATTGAGGGCACCTCGGGTAATACCGGTATCGCCCTGGCCGCGATTGGCGCGGCCCGCGGCTACCGCGTAATTATTGCCATGCCCGAGACCATGTCGGTCGAGCGTCGCCAGATTATGCGCGCGCTCGGTGCTGAACTCGTGCTCACTCCCGGCAGTGAGGGGATGCGCGGCGCGGTCGCGAAGGCACAGCAGCTGCGCGACGAGATCGAGGGGTCGATCCTCGCCAACCAGTTTGAAAACGAGGCCAACACCGAAATCCACCGCGAAACCACCGCCGAGGAAATCTGGAATGACACCGACGGTGAGGTTGATGTGGTGGTCGCCGGTGTGGGTACCGGTGGCACCATCACCGGTGTGGCGCAGGTGTTGAAACAGCGCAACCCCGAGGTGCGCATCGTCGCGGTCGAGCCGGTCGATTCGCCGCTTTTGAGCGAGGGTAAGGCGGGCCCGCACAAAATCCAGGGCATCGGCGCGAACTTCGTGCCCGAGGTGCTCGAGCGCGACCTGATTGACGAGGTCATCCCCGCATCACTGGATGACTCGGTGCGTGTCTCTCGTGATGTGGCCGCTCGCGAGGGTATTTTTGCGGGTATTTCTGCCGGTGCAAACCTTTGGGCTGCGCTGCAGGTGGCAGCTCGCCCCGAGTATGCTGGCAAAAACATTGTGGTGATCGTGCCCGACACCGGCGAGCGCTACCTGTCGAGTGTGTTGTTCGACGATCTTCGCGCCTCGAACGAAAGCTAAGTATGCTTGCTTCTCCCCGCCGCCCGCACTCCGCGATGCCCCGCCGTTCGCGCGCTGATGAGTTTTTTCGACGCGTGCGCGAGGACATTTTTGCGGTGCAGCGGGGAGATCCGGCAGCGCGCAGCAAGCTGTCGATTGTGATTAATTATTCGGGCTTGCACGCGCTGTGGCTGCATCGGGCCGCCCACGCACTGTGGCAGCGCCCCGGTGGCAAGCTACCGGCACGAATGCTCTCGCAGTTTTCGCGCTTTTTGACCGGGATTGAAATTCATCCGGCCGCCCGCATCGGCCGCCGGTTGTTCATCGATCACGGGATGGGCGTGGTGATTGGTGAAACCGCGGAGATTGGTGACGATTGCGTCATCTATCACGGCGTCACCCTCGGGGGCGTATCGACCAAGCAGGTAAAACGCCACCCGACCATCGGCGACCGGGTATTGATCGGCGCCGGTGCGAAATTGCTCGGCCCGATCACGATCGGTGACGATTGCCGAGTGGGCGCCAATGCGGTGGTGAATAAGGATGCACCGGCAAACTCGCTCGTGGTGGGCATCCCTGCAAAACCGCGCCCTCTCAGGCCTCGCGCGCACAGCGAACACCGTCCGATCGTTCCCGATTCGTGGGTCATCTAGCGACCAGCAACCCAACCGACAGCAAAGTGGCCACGGTTCCGAATGGTTCCGTGGCCACTTTTGTGTTGCGCTTGGCGGATGCGCGACTAGGCGTCTTCCTGCCCCGAAAGGGCCGCCAGGCGGGCTTCTTCATCGGCCTGCACAGCCGAGTCAATTACCGGCCCGAGCGCCCCGTCCATCACCTGGTCAAGGTTGTAGGCCTTGTATCCGGTGCGGTGATCGGCGATGCGGTTTTCGGGGAAATTATAGGTGCGGATGCGCTCCGAACGGTCCATCGAACGAATCTGTGAGGCACGCATCCCCGCTTCGGCTTCGGCGAGCTCCTCTTGCTGTTTGGCAAGCAGTCGCGCCTGCAGAACGCGCATGGCGGCGGCCCGGTTTTGGATCTGCGATTTTTCGTTCTGCATCGAAACCACAATACCGGTGGGCAGGTGCGTAATGCGCACGGCCGAGTCGGTGGTGTTCACCGACTGACCACCGGGACCCGACGACCGATAAACGTCAATTTTGAGGTCGTTCGGGTCGATGTTGATTTCCTCGGGCTCATCAACTTCGGGGAACACCAGCACACCGGTGGTGGAGGTGTGAATGCGGCCCTGTGATTCGGTTGCCGGAACGCGCTGCACGCGGTGCACGCCACCCTCATATTTGAGTGAGGCCCACACGCCATCAGCCGGTTCGTTTGAAGTCGACTTAATGGCCACCTGCACCGATTTGTAACCGCCGAGGTCTGACTCGGCCTTGTCGAGCAGTTCGACCTTCCAGCCGCGGCTTTCGGCATAGTGCGTGTACATGCGCAGCAGGTCGGCAGCGAACAGCGCCGACTCTTCGCCACCTTCGCCGCCCTTGATTTCCATGATCACGTCGCGGCCGTCATCCGGGTCGCGCGGGATGAGCAGACGGCGTAGTTTTTCGTGCTGTTCTTCAAGTTTTTGCTCGATCGCCTCGGCCTCGTCCGCGAACATTTCGTCTTCGCGGGCGAGTTCATTGGCGGCTTCGAGGTCGTCCTGCAGCGCGGAGAGTTTGTCGTCGGCCGCGAGAATCTGCGACAGCTCGGCGTAGCGCCGGTTTACTTTTTTGGCGCGGGCCGGGTTGGCGTGCAGTTCTGGGTCGGCAAGCTGTTCTTGCAGCTCGGCATGTTCTTCGCGCAGCAGGCCTACCGACTCGGCAAATTCGTTCGGTGTGCTCATGCGCGCACCGCCAGATTTGCTTCGCGGCTCACCGCGGCGACGAATTCTTCGTTCGTGGCGGTGGACGAGAGCCGTTCGAGCACCGATTCGAGCGACACCTGGGTGTCATCGCCGAGCGCGCGGCGAATCTTCCAGGTGGCAGCGAGTTCGGTTTCGCTCAGCAGGTCTTCTTCGTGCAGCGTTGACGACTGCTGAATGTCAACGGCCGGGAAGATTCGCTTATCAGCCATCGCGCGTGAGAGTCGCAGCTCCATATTGGCGGTGCCAGCGAACTCCTCGAGAATAACCTCGTCGGTGCGCGAACCGGTTTCGACCATCGCGGTGGCGAGGATCGTCAGCGAACCGCCGTTTTCAATATTGCGTGCGGCACCGAAGAAGGTTTTCGGCAGGTGCAGCGCCGAAGCATCCACGCCACCGTCGATGATGCGGCCCGAGCCGGGCGCCGCGATGTTGTAGGCGCGGCAAAGCTGGGTCAGCGAGTCGAGCAGCACCACCACATCGAGACCGAGCTCGACCAGTCGCTTGGCACGCTCGATAGCGAGCTCAGCGATGGTGGTGTGGTTTTCGGCCGGCATATCGAAAGTTGACGACACGACCTCACCGTTAATCATGCGCTGCAGACGGGTGACCTCTTCGGGCCGCTCCCCCACGAGCACGAGCATCAGGTGCGCATCCGGTTCGTTCTGGGTTACCGCGCTGGCAACCCGCTCGAGCATGATCGATTTGCCCGACTTCGGCGGGGCCACCACAATGCCGCGGGTGCCCTTACCGATCGGAGCAAAAAGATCAACCATCCGCTGTGCGGCGTGGCCACCTGCGGTTTCGAGTCGCAGCCGGTCGACCGGGTACAGCGGAGTGAGCGAGTCGAACTCGGGGCGCTTGGCGATCTGTTCGGGAGTCTGACCGTTAATGGTGTCGATCTTGGCGAGTGCGTTGTACTTCTGGCGACCACCCTGGTGCTCGCCCTCGCGCGGCTGACGAATCGCGCCAACGATTGCGTCGCCCTTGCGCAGCCCGTACTTTTTCACCTGACCGAGGGAGACGTACACGTCGTTTGCTCCGGGGAGGTATCCAGAGGTGCGCACGAACGCGTAGTTGTCAAGCACGTCGAGGATGCCCGCAATCGGCAGCAGCACATCGTCGGGCGCGATCTCGGGGTCGGCATCATCGCGCCGGTTGCGACCACGCTGACGCTGCTGGTTCTGGTTCGAGTCGTCGTTGCGATTGCGGCTGCGGCTGCGGCTGCGTTTGCGACCGTTACCCGAGTGCTCCTGCTGCTTATCGTCGTCGGCGTCTTCCGCTTCACCGCTCGAGTCGTCGTCACGGGCCGGCGGCAAAACAATGTCATCGAGCGTCTTCGGGCTCGACGACTCGTTGCCCTTGGCTGCGTCATCATCGCTGTTGTCGTTCTGTTTGCGCTTTTTTGACTTGTTTGACTTCGACTTCTTGCGCGGCTGATCGCCGCCGTCAGCGCTCTTGGCACCGCTATCGGTCGGTTTGCCTGAGTCTTTTTCAGTCGACTTCGCGTCAGCGGCGGGCTGCTCAGCTTTGCCGGGCTCGTTCTGTTTACCGCGGCGGCCGTCAGCGTCGTCACTGTCAGGTTTTTCGGATGCAGCCTCGGGAGCAACAGTCACGCGGCGGCGCGGCTGCCGAGCCGAGGTCGGTTTGTTATCAGACGCTGATTGTTCGGCTCCGCGCTGCTCGGTGTTTTTGTCATCGGCAGCGGCCTTGTTCTCAGCGGCCGCAGCTGCCTTCGAGCTGCCTTCACCGCGGGCCTGCTCGATGACTTCGATCAGCTGGCTCTTGCGCAGTCGCGCGCTGCCCTTAATACCCATTTCGGCGGCAAGCGCCTGCAAATCAGCAACTCGCATTGAGTTGAGCGGGCGTGCCTGAGTTTCGTTTTGTTCAGTCATGTGTTGGTGTTCTCGTCCTGTTATGAGGAAATGCGAGTCGGTACTCGAATGGAACGCGTCAACGCGCCACCGGACAGATCGTCCGCAAGAACTGCGGTATCCGCCTCGCGATCAGATGTTTCGATATTCGTAACCGGTGCCGCAAGCGGCGAGGTCACGCATCCATCGACGATGTCGACAGTTCCGAAACTACCTCCACTGTAGCACCCAGTGTGTCTACGGCGGTCATAATTGCCTGCCAACGAGTGTCGGTGCGCTCGCTAGCAATACGCTCCGCAACCAGCCGGTCGGCCGGGTCGCTGCACATCACCAGCACGCTCGGGCCCGCTCCCGAAACCACCGCTGGCAGCTTCGCGGCCCGCAGTTCATCAATCAAAAGCTTCGTTTTTGGCATCGCTGACGCGCGGTAGCTCTGGTGCAGGCGATCTTCGGTGGCGTCGAACAACACCTCGGGGCTCTGGGTGAGCGCCGCCACCAGCAGCGCCGACCGCGACAGGTTAAAAATGGCGTCGGCGTGCGGCACCTGGTCGGGCTGCAGCGAACGCGCGACGGCGGTTGACATGGTCTCTTCGGGGACCAGCACCACCAGCGAAACCCCGCGGTCGACCGCAAGCTGTTTCGACCGCGGCTCGCCCTCGGCATCCATCCACGCGATCGTGAGACCACCGAATAGGCAGGGAGCAACATTATCGGGATGCCCCTCCAGCTCGGTCGCAATATTGAGCAGCTGGTTCTCGGTAACGGCCACCTGGTCGGATACGAGGCCTGCCGCGGCACACACTCCGGCAACAATTGCTGCGCCGGATGATCCCAGCCCTCGGCCGTGCGGGATCGTGTTGTGTGCCCGCAAGCGCAGACCGGGGCTGGCAAAGCCAAGGCGGTCGAGCGCCGTGTAGATCGAACGCACCACCAGGTGTCGTTCATCCAGTGGCACCTCGCCCTCACCGACACCGGCAACCTGAATGTCAATTTCGCCGGCGGGCAGTGCCTGCACCTCAATTTCGTCGTAGCGAGCCAGCGCCAGGCCGAGCGTGTCAAAACCGGGGCCAAGATTCGCACTGGTGGCTGGCACGCGCACCGCTACTGTGCGTCCCTGCGTAACCTGGTTCATGCGCGCATACCGAGCACTTCGGCAACCACGCTGGTGTCGGCGTCAACAACCGTGGGAGTTACGTCGTTGCCGTTTTCGTCGCGCAGCGCCCACTGCGGGTCTTTCAAACCGTGACCGGTGACGGTGAGCACACAACGCGAGCCCACGGGGATATTCCCCTTGTCGGCTTCCGAGAGCAGACCAGCCACCGAGATCGCCGAAGCCGGTTCGACAAACACACCGGTTTCAGCGGCGAGGATGCGCTGGGCTGCGAGAATTTCGATGTCATCAAACATGCCGAAAAAGCCGTCGGTTTCGTCGCGCGCCTCGAGCGCCAGGCGCCACGAGGCGGGGTTACCGATGCGGATAGCCGAGGCGATCGTCTCGGGAGCGGTGACAACCTCACCGCGCACGATCGGCGCGGCACCCGAGGCCTGGAAACCAAACATCCGCGGCAGTTTGGTCGATTTACCGGCTTCACGGTATTCGCGGTAGCCGCGCGTGTAGGCGGTGTAGTTACCGGCATTACCAACCGGGATGAAGTGGAAGTCGGGGGCGTCGCCGAGCACGTCGATGATTTCGAACGAGGCGGTCTTCTGCCCCTCGATACGGTCATTGTTGACCGAGTTCACCAAGTGTACCGGGTAGTTTTCGTCCAGCTCGCGAGCGATGCGCAGGCAGTCGTCAAAGTTGCCGCGCACCTGCAGCAGCTCGGCGCCGTGGATGATTGCCTGCGAAAGCTTGCCCATTGCGATCTTGCCCTCGGGCACCAGCACTGCCGATTTAATACCGGCATATCCCGCATAGGCTGCGGCCGAGGCGGAAGTGTTACCGGTGGATGCACACACGACCACCTTCGCGCCGTGCTCGACGGCCTTCGAAACCGCCATAGTCATCCCGCGGTCTTTGAACGAACCGGTGGGGTTCATCCCCTCAAATTTCACGTACACATCCGCGCCGGTACGACGCGACAGCGACGGCGACGGGATGAGCGGGGTGCCGCCCTCTCCGAGCGTGATGATCGGCGTGGCTTCGGTCACGTCGAGGTACTCGGCGTATTCGCGGATAACTCCCTGCCATTGCTTGGCCATGTCTTTTCCTCACCGCGCTATTCAGTAGCGCTCATCTGAACTTGCAGTTCACTGCGATTGGGCGGGGCTGTTAGTCGCCCTCAACCCGAAGTACGCCGGATACCCGGTCGACGGTCGGCATTTGCTCGAGCGATTCGACCAGTGCGCCCAGAGCGCCTTCGGGCGCACGGTGCGTACCGATTACCAGGGTAGCGCTCGCATCGTCATCCTCGCCCGGCTGCTGGGTGAGCGTCGCCACCGACACACCGTGTTCGCTGAAGCACTGGGCGATTTCGGCGAGCACACCCCGCTCGTCATTCACCTGTAGTGAGATCTGGTACGAGGTTTCGATCGCGCTGATGTCGATCACCGGCAGGTTGGCGGCCATCGACTCGCCGAGCCCGGGGCCACCCATCAGATGACGGCGCGCCGCCGAAATCAGGTCGCCGAGCACCGCCGATGCGGTCTCCACTCCCCCGGCTCCGGCGCCGTAGAACATCAGCGGGCCGGCTGCGGCTGCCTCAACAAAAATCGCGTTATTACCGCCGTGCACGCTTGCCAGGGGATGCTGTTTTGGAACGAGTGCGGGATACACGCGGGCTGAAACACGCTCGGTTTCGCCGTCGACGATCCGCTCACAGATCGCCAGCAGCTTCACCACATAGCCGGCAGCGTCGGCGTCAGCGATCTGCTTTGCGGTGACCTCGGTGATGCCCTCGCGATAAACCTCGTCAACCGGAACCTGCGTGTGGAAACCGATGGATGCAAGAATCGCGGCCTTCTGCTGTGCGTCGTAACCGCCAATATCGGCGGTGGGGTCGGCCTCGGCATAACCGAGCTCAGTGGCGATTTCGAGCGACCGCTCAAAGCTGTCGCCGCTGGTGTGCATCCGGTCGAGGATGAAGTTGGTGGTGCCATTAACGATGCCGAGAATGCGGTCAATCCGGTCACCGGCGAGGTTTTCGCGCAGCGGACGGATGATCGGGATCGCGCCACCGACAGCGGCCTCATAGTAGAGCTGCGCGCCAACTCGCCCAGCGAGGGCGAACAGTTCGTTACCGTGGTGCGCGAGCAGTGCCTTGTTGGCGGTGATGACATCAGCACCCGATTCGAGCGCCAGCTTGATGAGTTCACGGGCGGGTTCGATACCGCCCATGAGCTCCACCACAATTTCGGATTGCAGGATGAGCTCACGCGGGTTGTCGGTGAAAAGTTCTTTTGGCAGATCGGTATCGCGCGGTGCATCCACATTGCGAACCGCGATACCCACCAATTCGAGCTGCGCGCCACCGGTGCGCTGGGCAAATTCTTCGCGCTGTTCGAGCAGCAGGCGTGCCACCTGGCTACCTACCGAGCCGGCGCCGAGCAGGGCAACTTTGACGGTGCGGTTGCTAATCATGGGTGTTCCTCCGGGGTCGATGCGGTGTCGGCCGCGAGCAGGTCTTGGATGGTGATGCGACGCACCAGGGTGCGTGATTGGCCATCCCGTACCGCCACCATGGCGGGGCGATCAAAGTAGTTGTAGTGACTTGCCATAGCAAAGCAGTAGGCGCCGGTGGCGGGCACGGCGAGAATATCGCGATAGTTCACGTCATCGGGCAAATAGTCGGCATAAACGACGATATCTCCCGACTCGCAGTGGCTGCCAACCACTCGCACAAGCTGCAGCGGCGCATCCGATTCACGATTCGCAAGCCGCACGCAATAGTCGGCCCGGTACATGGCCGGGCGAGCGTTATCGCTCATACCGCCGTCCACCGATACATAGCGGCGCACGGCCGGGGTGCCGTGCTCGTCGCTGACCGTCACATCCTTGGTGACGCCCACGCGATAGAGGGTCACACCGGCCGGCCCCGCAATTGAGCGGCCCGGTTCGAAGGTGACAAGCGGTAGGTCGGTGCCGGTTTCTGCGCAGGCCCGCGCAACTTCCGCGGCGATTCCACGGGCAAGTTCGTCGAGCGGCAGCGGCCGATCGCTTGGCAGATAGGCAATCCCAAAGCCACCGCCGAGATTTACCTCGGGCACGGGGCCGCCCTTCAGCAGCTCGGCGCGCAAGCGCATGAGCCGGTCGGCCGCGGCACCGAACCCATCAGCCGAGTAGATCGAAGAGCCAATATGCGAGTGCAGGCCCCGGAACTCAAGCGCTTCGTAACCGCGAATTTTGGCGACCGCCTCGGCGGCACTTGCCAACGTGATGCCGAACTTCTGGTCTTCGTGGCTGGTGGCGAGATACGAATGGGTGTCGGCGTGAATACCCGAGTTGATGCGCAGTAGCACCGGTTGCCGTTTACCGAGCTCGGCTGCCACTGCGGCGAGCCGGTCGATCTCGGTGAGCGAGTCGATAATCACCGTGCCGACACCCACCTCGGCCGCGCGGGCGAGCAGCGCATCCGATTTGTTATTGCCGTGCAGCCCAATCGTTTCGGGTTCGATTCCGGCAGCCAGTGCCACCTCAAGCTCACCCGCCGACGCGACATCCAGCCCCACGCCGGCCTGCTGCATCCAGCGGGCAATATCGATGCTCAGCAGCGCTTTCGAGGCGTAATGCAGCTGCACCTGCGCGCCGATAGCATTGAAGGCCTCGGTGAATGCGGCCAGCGCCGATGCTGCCCGTTCGCGCATATCGTGCTCGTCAATGACGTAGAGGGGTGAACCA
Source organism: Gulosibacter sp. GYB002 (assembly GCF_036577665.1). Classification (NCBI taxonomy): domain Bacteria; kingdom Bacillati; phylum Actinomycetota; class Actinomycetes; order Micrococcales; family Microbacteriaceae; genus Gulosibacter; species Gulosibacter sp. GYB002. Next base: position 152,393 of record NZ_JARBDD010000013.1, read on the forward strand.
TACCGTTCGAGCAGCTCAGTGGCGCGCACGCCACCAATGGTGAGCTCACCTGCTGCATCGCGGATTGCAGTCGTCGGCCACACACCCGAGTTGAGCTGGCGAGCGTCCGCCGGGTTTAGCCACTGTGGAGCGAGTGGGTTTACCGCGTTTGACTCTGAAAAAATCACGCCACAATCCTATCCAGAGCCGAGCGCGACCTCGCCCGCTGTGACCGATTAAGTAATCTGACCGCGGGCGAGGTCGGCACGCTAGTGCGAGGTTTCGCCACTCTCAGCGCCGAAGCGCGCGAATCGACCGATCGGGAGGGTGCCCCCGGGAACCGCCTCGATGAGTTCGCGGGTGTAGTCGGTGGCCGGGTTGCCGAAAATACCGTCGGCCGGGCCCTGCTCCACCACGCGCCCCTGCTGCATCACCACGATATCGTCAGCGTTCTCACGCACCACCGCGAGGTCATGCGTAATAAACAGGTACGACAGCGAGAGTTCTTGCTGCAGTTCGTTGAGAAGCCGCAAGATCTGGTCTTGCACCAGCACATCGAGCGCCGAGACTGCCTCGTCGAGCACGATCACTTCGGGTCGAAGCGCGAGCGCCCGCGCAATTGCCACCCGCTGACGCTGGCCGCCCGAAAGCTCGTGCGGATAGCGGCGCATTGCAGATTTTGGGAGCGCCACCATGTCGAGTAGCTCACCCACGAGCTTTTCACGACCGGCACGGCCCCCACCCACGCGATGCGTGCGCAATGGCTCATCGATCACCCGAAATACCGAATAGGTGGGGTCGAGTGAACCGTAGGGGTTTTGGAAGACCACCTGCATCCGCCGGCGCATCGCAAACGTTTGTGCGCGCGACATTTTGGTGATGTCCTGACCGTCAAACAGGATGCTGCCGCTTGTTGGCTCGAGCAGCTTCAGCACCATATTTGCCACGGTTGATTTACCCGATCCCGATTCACCGACGACGGCGAGGGTTGATCCCCGGCGCAGTTTGAATGACACATCGTCAACGGCTCGGAATACCCGGTTTCTCGCTCCCCGCATGGGGAATTCCTTGACGAGATTGTTCACCTCAATCACGGCATTTTTTGCGCCCTGCACATTGATTGTTTCGGTGACCGCAACGGGGTTGATCCCCTTCTGCACGGCACGGATGCGCGCGCTTGATAGCGATGGTGCTGCATCCACCAGCCGCTGGGTGTAGGGATGCTGCGGGTCGGTGAGAATTTCGAGGCTCGGCCCCGATTCCACCACCCGTCCACGGTGCATCACCACAAGATGTGAGGCGCGTTCGGCAGCCAGGCCGAGGTCGTGTGTGATGAACAGCACCGCAGTGCCGCGCGAGCCGGTGAGTGTCTCGAGGTGATCGAGGATGCGTCGCTGCACGGTCACATCGAGGGCGCTGGTCGGTTCATCCGCAATCAGCAGTTTCGGGTCGGAAGCTAGGCCGATTGCGATCAGCGCACGCTGCCGCATACCGCCCGAAAACTCGTGCGGAAACTGGCGTGCTCGACGTTCCGCGTCGGGAAGCCCGGCTTCGCCCAGCACTTCGACCGCGCGCTTTTTTGCGTGCGCAGCAGAGGTGCCATTGGCGAGAAGCGCTTCTTCAACCTGCGTGCCAATTCGCCACACCGGGTTGAGGTTCGACATCGGATCCTGCGGGATCATGCCGATCTCGCTCCCCCGCATCGCAACCAGCTCCTGCTTGGTCAGGTTCGTGATGTCACGTCCGTTGAACTCGATCGAACCGCCAACAACCTGACCGGTTCCCGGCAGCAGACCGATGATGGCGGCGGCCAGGGTCGATTTACCCGATCCCGACTCCCCCACGATCGCTACAGACTGGCCGGGGTAGATGGTGATGTTTGCTTTCCGAACTGCGGCAACAGTTCCGGTTGACGACTGGAACGCGACCTCGAGATCGGTAAGTTTAAGCAGTGGTGTCTCGGTCATCGTTTCACCGACTTCGGGTTGAGCGCATCACGCACAACGTCGCCCATCATGATAAAGCTGAGCACGGTGAGCGCCAATGCAATTGACGGGAAAAAGAGCACCATCGGGTCGGTGCGAATAGAGGTCTGCGCCTTGGCAATATCGCCACCCCACGAGACCACATCCGGTGGGAGACCAAGGCCAAGGAACGAAAGTGTCGCCTCGGCAACGATGAAGGTGCCCAGCGCCACGGTCGCATAGACGATGATCGGTGCGGCAGCGTTCGGGAGTACATGCCCGATGAGGATGCGCCACTCTGGCACACCGATCGCGCGGGCTGCCGAAACATACTCGCCGTTTTTGGTTTCGAGCACCGCACCGCGGGTGATCCGGGCAATCTGCGGCCAGCCGAAGGCCGCCAGCACGACAGCCACCATGACCACGTTGCGTGCATCCTTAAACATCTGCATGAACACGATCGCGCCAAGCACGAACGGCACCGCGAAAAAGATGTCGGTGAGTCGTGACAGCAGCGAGTCGAGCCAGCCGCCGATATATCCGGCGAGCGCTCCGAACACCACACCGATGGTGGTAACGATTGCGGTCGAGAGCAGGCCCACCGCTACGGAGGTGCTGGTGCCGTGCACGATACGCGACATGATGTCGCATCCCTGCCGGTCAAAACCGAGCGGATGCGCGCCGCTCGGGTCGCCGAGCGAGTTTTTGAGTTCACAGAAACTGGGATCAGTCGGGGCGAACACATTGGGCATGAGCGCCACGATCACCACGATTGCGATGATGGTGCTCGAAAACCAGAACAGCGGTCGCCGACGCATGATGCGCCAGGCTTCGCCGAACATCGAGCGGGGAGCAGACTCGTCCTTGACTGCGTCCACAGCACCCAGGCCGGTTTCATCGGTTTCGGCGACCCAGCGCTCCTGGCCGGGACGCAAACCCTTCGAGTTCGATTGCAGATCAGACATAACGAATCCTCGGGTCAAGTACTGCGTAGAGCAGGTCGACGATCAGGTTGGCCAAGATGTAGACGAGCACCAGAACTGTCGTAAAGGAGACCACCGTGGTGGTTTCACCCTTGAGGATGGCCTGGTAGAGAGTTCCACCGACACCGTTAATCGAGAAGATACCTTCGGTGACGATTGCTCCGGCCATAAGCGCCCCAAGGTCACCACCGAGGAAGGTAGCCACGGGAATCAGTGAATTACGCAGCACGTGCCTGCCGAAAACCCTGCGTTCGGGCAGCCCCTTTGCTCGTGCGGTTCGCACGAAGTCACTCGACAGGTTTTCTGACACGGTCTGTCGGGTGAGTCGCAGCACATAGGCGAATGACACCGATCCCAACACAATCGCCGGCATCAGCAGCGATTGGAAGTTTGGTGAGCCGCCCACCGTGGTTGGCAGCCATCCGAGTTTCACGCCGATAAAAAACTGCAGCACGAAACCAACAACGAAGGTGGGAACGGCGATCAGCACGAGTGAGAGCACAAGCAGCGTCGAGTCGAAGACACCGCCCTTTCGCAGACCCGCGATCATGCCGAAGGCCACACCGAAAACCGCTTCGAAGACGAGAGCCATCACCGCAAGCGCCGCGGTCACCGGGAACGCTTTCGCCATCACTTCAATAACGGGGCGCTGGCTGAAAGTCTCGCCGAAGTCGAGCGTAAAAATGCCCTTGAGATAGAGCAGATATTGCATGAAGAATGGCTCATCCAGGTTGTACTGGGCCCGGATGCGCGCTTCAGCAGCTTCTGAGAGTCCGCGGTCACCGCCGAGCGCCTGAACCGGGTCACCTGGCATGAGGTGAACCAGCGCGAAGATCAAAAAAGTCGCGCCGAAAAATACTGGAATGATTTGGAGCAGTCGTCTGCCCAGATATCGGAGCATATTGTGCGTCCTCTGGCACCGGAGTGGGGCCGGTTTGTTGACCAGCCCCACTCATCGGTAGTCGATGCCGACTAGTTCTTGGTGATCTCGTAGTAGACCGGGACCGAGTTCCAGCCGAACTCGACGTTCGAGACTGACTCGCTCCAGCCGCCGACCACGTTCGCGTACCACAGCGGAATCGACGGGAGGTCCTCGAACAGGATCGACTGTGCTTCTTCGAAGTATTTGTTGGCTTCCTCTACCGAAGTAGCCTTGGCACCTTCAGCAAGCAGCTTGTCGAACTCGGGGTTCGAGTAGTCGGTGTCGTTCGAACCAGCACCGGTTGCGTACAGCGGCGCGAGGAAGTTGTACAGACCCGGGTAGTCGGCCTGCCAACCGGTACGGAAGGCGTTCTTGATCGAACGGTCGTTGACTTCCTGACGCAGCTCCTTGAAGGCGGCGTAGGGCTTGCCCTTGGCCTCGATACCGAGGTTGTTCGAAATCTGGTTGGTCACAGCTTCGACCCAGGCCTGGTGGCCACCGTCCGAGTTGTAACCGATTTCGAGCGTGCCGCTCCACGGCGAAATCTTGTCGGCCTCAGCCCACAGTTCCTTAGCCTTCTCGGGGTTGAACTCGAGTACTTCGCTACCGGGGATGCTGTCGCTCCAGCCATCGATTACCGGTGAGGTGAAGTCACTGGCGGGGGTACGGGTACCGGAGAACACCACGTCGGTGACCTCCTCACGGTTGATCGCCATCGAGATGGCCTGACGACGCAGCTTGCCCTCTTCACCGGTGAAGTGGTCAATGTTCGGGATGGTGACCGACTGGAACACAGCGCTGGGCTGGTTCACCGAGCGCCCTGCAAGCTCGTCTTCGTAGGTGCCGAATGCCGAGTCGGGCAGCGCGTCAAGAACGTCGAGGTTATTAGCCAGCAGGTCGTTGTAGGCAGCATCCTGGGTCGCGTAGAACGTGATGGTGATACCACCGTTCTTGGGGGTGCGGGGACCGTCATAGCTCGGGTTTGGTACGAGGTCGACCTTGACGTTGTGCTCCCAACCGTCCTCAGCAATCATGTACGGGCCCGAAGCGAGCGGAGCGTTGCCGTACGCGTCGAGGTCTTCGAATGCGACGTCCGGAAGCGGTGCGAATGCCGAGTACCCCAGGCGCAGACCGAAGTCGGAGGTGGGTTCTTTCAGCTTGACGGTGAAGGTGTGGTCGTCAACCTTCTTCAGACCCGACAGTTCGGGCACATCCGCACCCTCATCTGCCGAGTAGCCCTCGATCGGTTCGAAAAAGTAGCCCGAAAGGTGACCGTTCTTCGGGTTCGCCCCATAGTTCCAGGCCTTGATGAAGTTGTCGGCCTTGATTTCGGTGTCGTCCGAAAACTTTTGACCGGGCTTGATCTTGATCGTCCACTCGCTGGCATCGTCATTGGGAGTGATCGACTCGGCCAATTCGTTCTGGGCCGCACCGTCAACGTCGTAGTACACGAGCGTGGCGTTGATGAGGTCGAGGATCTTGCCGCCACCGACCTCATTGGTCATGGTGGGGATCAGGATGTTCTCGGGCTCGGTGCCGTTGGTGGTGACGATGGCTTCCGGGTTACCGGCGCCACCGCTCCCCTCGGGCTGCTCGCTGCCAGAGCCAGCGCAGCCGGCCAGCAACAACGAGGCGGCCAGAATTCCAGCCGTCGTCACCAAGATACGGTTCTTTTTCACTTGTTCCTCCTTGAGCAAGTGTCCGAGCCACGATCAGGGCTCTGTTCCAATGCGCCCATTGGCGCAACCAATTTTGGTTGGCATCATGATAAGCCAATTCTTCGGTGCCACACCAAATTGACAGTGGTGCTAAGAAGTGAATTGACTATTTGCGACACTTACCCAGCTCGGTAAACGATTCTTCAGCCGCCGTAAAACTGTGCCGGGTTCGCACACCGACCGTCAGCCCCGCATCCGAAACATCCACATTCGTGATTTGCAGCAGTTCGGGAATGTACTCGGCAACGCAGGCATCAAAGCTCACCAGCCGTTCCTGAGTGTCGATCTGGCTGCTGAAATCGCCTGCTTTAAAGCGCAGGTCGGTTGCCTCGATGCGAATATAGCCACCGGCACGAATCCGAACGCGCGCATCCACCAGCACCGCAATTTGCCGCCCGAACACGTCAATCTCGGTGCCGTAGCTCAACGTGCCATTCGAAAATTTTAGGTCGTTGATCGTGATGCCCGCCGCTTGCGCCGCATCCTGTAACAACCGGTTGACCTCGGCGGCACTCAGCCGAATTTCACCCTCGAGCGAGTCGATCTGCACCGGGTCGCCGAGCTGAATACCGGCGGCGTCCGCGTTCACCTCGCCACGCACATCCCCCACCGTGAGATCGGAAGTTGACAGGTGCAGTTTCGAAAGCCGCAGGGTCGCAAGCTCGCACAGCACGCAGGCGCCCTTGGGTGCCGCGTTAATGTGCGCGCTCACGCCCTGCGGCAGAGCTTCGGCAATCTTGTCGGCGGCGATGCGTCCAACGAGCACGCGAGCTACCAGCTCAGCGATAATCAGCAGCACCGCCAGGGATGCTGCCACGATCACCAGCGCACGGCGCCGGCGCTTAGCCCGTTTAACGGTGATGGATGCGGTCACGCTACATCCGCTCGGGAGCAGTCACTCCCAGCATCTCGAGACCGTTCGCCAGCACCTGCCGCGCTGCCAGGTTGAGCATCAGACGGCTGGCATGCACCGGTTCAACCGGTGCATCACCCTGCGGAATCACGCGGCAGTTGTCATACCAGCGGTTATAGGCGGCAGCGAGATCTTCCAGGTAGCGGCTGACGCGGTGCGGTTCGCGCTCGGCCGCGGCGAAAGCCACCAGGCGCGGGAACTCACGCAGCTGACCGAGCAGCTCGTTTTCGGTGGCGTGGCTGAGCGCTGCCGGATCGAACGCTGCCGTGGTAATTCCCGCATCTGCGGCGTTACGGGCCACCGCGCAGGTGCGCGCGTGGGCGTATTGCACGTAATACACCGGGTTGTCGTTCGAACGCGACACCAGCAGGTCGAGATCGATATCAATCGATGAATTGGTGGATGAACGCACCAGCGAGTAACGCGCCGCGTCAACACCCACCGCATCCACCAGGTCGTCGAGGGTGACGATCGTGCCGGCGCGCTTCGACATCCGCACCGGTTCGCCGTCACGCACCAGGTTCACCATCTGGCCGATGAGAATCTGCATGTTGACATTGGGGGTGTCGCCAAATGCCTGGGCCATGGCCATCATGCGGCCGACATAGCCGTGGTGGTCGGCTCCGAGCATGTAGATACATTCGTCAAAGCCGCGATCGCGCTTGTTGAGGTAGTAGCCAATATCACCGGCAAAATAGGTAGGTTCGCCGTTGGAGCGCACCACCACGCGGTCTTTATCGTCACCAAAATCGGTGGAGCGCAGCCACACCGCGCCCTCCTGCTCGAAGATGTTGCCGAGCTCGCGCAGTTTGGCGACGGCACGGTCGACCGAGCCGTCTTCGTGCACCGAGTCTTCGTGGAAAAACACGTCGAATTCGACTCGGAACTCGTGCAGCTTCTGTTTGATTTCGTCAAACATGAGCGCCACGCCGTGCTCGCGGAAAACTCCCTGTTCGGCGTCGCGGTCGGCAGCTGCTGCCAGCTCGTCGGCGTGTTCAGCTGCAACCTGCGCGGCGATTTCAGCAATGTAGGCGCCGCCGTAACCGTCTTCGGGGGTCGGCTCGCCGTGGTGTGCGGCCAGCAGCGACTTGGCAAAGCGGTCGATCTGGGCGCCGTGGTCGTTGAAATAGTATTCGCGGGTCACATCCGCACCGGCCGCGATCATCACGCGAGCCAGCGAGTCGCCCACTGCTGCCCAGCGGGCACCACCGAGGTGGATGGGGCCGGTTGGGTTGGCTGAGACAAACTCGAGGTTGATCTTGTGCCCGGCAAGGCCGCTGCTGGTGCCATAGCCCGCACCGGCCTCGACAATTTGCGCCGCAAGCGCACCGGCGGCAGCCTCATCAAGGATGATGTTAATAAAACCGGGGCCGGCCACAGCCACTGATTTCACTGCCGGATTTGATTCGAGCGCCGCGGCGATTTCTTGCGCAAATTCGCGCGGATTCGATCCGACTCGCTTCGCGAACCGCATGGCGATGTTCGAGGCCCAGTCACCGTGTTCACGGTTGCGGGGGCGTTCAAGTTTGAGGTCGTCAGCGGTGAGTTCGAGTTCGCGGCCGGCTTCGCGGCGGTCGAGCGCGGTGCGCGCGGCTGCGGCGAGGGCTTCGCTCAGGGTCAGATCGGTCATGGTTATCTATCGTAGGCCCGACTCGTGACACTTGCTGGTATGCTTACCCCTTGTCCGCCTCCGTAGCTCAGTGGATAGAGCGCCGGTTTCCGGTACCGTAGGTCGCAGGTTCGACTCCTGTCGGGGGCACCAACAGTTTGGGCTCGAGTCATCACTCCGATGACCCGAGCCCACGCTTTTTGTACAGCCGCTTTTGCGCAGTCACAAGATTTTTGCAGTCTCGATGCCGTTTTCGCGGCGCAGCCCGGCTGCCGGCCAGCGAAACAGCGTGGCTACGTCGCGTGGCCGCTTGGGAAGTTACGCGCGCAGTGCCACGAGTGCCCGCAGCAGTTTCGATAGTTCGTCCGCATCCGAATTTGGTGCCTCGGGATGCCACTGCACACCGAACTGCGGCAGCGTTTCGTGCTCAATAGCTTCGACTACGCCATCGTCGGCACGGCCAACCACCCGCAGCCCCTCACCCGGCTCGGCAACGGCCTGGTGGTGCGATGACTCGATCGCCGCAACCCGCGTGCCGAGTGCTTTCCCGACCACCGAATCGGCTTCGAGATCAACCGGATGCGGCAAAAACTCATCCCAGCGGGGACCTGGCGGAAAACGGTGGTCACCAGAGTTTTCGAGATGCTGGATGAGGGTGCCGCCATGCGCCACATTGAGCAGCTGCATCCCCCGGCAGATACCAAAAACCGGTTTCGTGTCGCTCGCTGCCCGACCGATCAGCGCGACCGTGCGTTCATCCGCCAGTGTCACGTGGTGACCGCGCTCGGGATAGTCGGTTTCGCCGCCGTAGAGCGCCGGGTCAACATCATCACCGCCCATGATCACAATCGCGTCAGCCGCGCGATATGCCGCGTCAATTACTTCCTCGCTGACATCGGCAATCGGCAACCGCTGCGGCTCATAACCCATTTCGGATGCGCTCGCCACCACTTGCTGGGTGAGCGTTTCGAGTGCCGCTGTGAATTTTTTATCGGGGTGGAGCATCGTCGCTTCCACCACCAAAACGTGAACCGGTTGCATGAGCACGGTTCTATCACGTCGCGTTCGGTGCCGCCAACCTGGCGTTTTAGCGGCTCCACAAACGACTGTGCGTCCCGACATTTGAGCGGGACGCACAGTTTTTAAGGTTGTAATGCGAACGGTTCAAGCAACCGACGCGGGCAAATCATCATTGATTCGCGTGATCCCGCTCGTACTGCGCAAATGCGGCAGCCAGTCGGTCCAAAAACTCATCGACTTCACGCAGGTCGTAGCCCGCTTTGAATCGGGTAGATTCAAACTTCACATCCTCAACCTGTGATGCGGTTAGCGAGTGCGCCGAGGCTTCACCGGTCTCGTAGCGGTAAAGCGCTTCTGCGGCGCGGTCAAGGAAGTTGTCGACCTCGAACTGGTCGTAGCCGAAAACGTATTTGGTTGCACGGAACTGTTCGTTGATCACATCTTCACTTCGCATGAGGTTGCTCCTGCTCTGAAATTGTGGACGAGAAATTCCGCCGACATCGTATCGAACATTTGGCTGCATCCTCGGATTTTGTTCCATGTCGAGGCCGGTAGGATGCCAGCGCCACCCCGCATTCGATCCGAGGACCAACCATGCTGCGCCTGATAGCCCGAGCGCTCAAGCGCGTGTTCATCCACTCGCCGATCTCGCGTCTGGGCTGTGCTTTTGCAACGGTTGTCGGGCTGCTGTGGGCGGCTCCGCTCTCGACCGGCGCAATCACCCGTCACGGCGACCTCATCGTGTGCCAGGGCCTGCCGAAGTGGGCGTTTCGCCGCGGTGGAGTCTGCGTCGGGCGCGTGTATATCACTCGCAACACGGTCTCGCCGGCGGTGCTTCGACACGAACTCGTGCACGTCAAACAGTGGCGCAAATACGGGCTGCTTTTCCCGCTGCTCTACGCGATTGCCGGGCGCGATCCGCTGCGCAATCGTTTCGAGATCGAAGCCGGGCTCGTCGACGGCGGCTATATGCGCCGATAGTAGGCATTCATTCGCGGCTGTATTAAAGCATCGCCGCCGGTGGCACCCGCAGCTGCCACTGCAATTCGTTCTCGAGCTGCTGACCAAATTGCAGCAGCGTGCGCTCATCCCCCGGCCTACCGATTGCCTGCACACCGAACGGCAACTCGAACGCATCCCCGCCGCTGAGCACCGATGCGCTCGCGGCCGCGCGACTGCTGCGCACCGGCAGGCTGATCGCTGGCAGCCCACAGGCGTTGAGATATGACGTGAACGGCGTGTACTGGCACTGCTGCTCGAAATTGCGTTCACCGTCGCTCTGGTCATACCAGCCCAGCGGCCGGGGTGCCATCGCCATCGCCGGGGTGAGCACGAGATCGTAGGGCGCATAGTCGGCGATGACCTGCTGTTCAAACCGAGCCAGAGCGTCCAGAGCCCATACCAGCTGCGCGGCGCTCACCTCTTGGCTGCGTTCATACAGCCAGCGGGTGAGCGGTTCGACCTGGCCGCTTTCGATGACTGCGGCTGGCACCTGGGATGCACCGGCCTGCCAGATCGTGCGAAACGCCGCGAAATACTCGGGGAATGGCCGCGGCTCAACCGGCTCGACGCGGTGTCCGAGCCGTTCGGCCAGCCGGATTGTTTGTTCGAGCGCGATCGCGGCTTCATCTTCGACCTCGATGCGGTAGTCGGTTGCCCACGGCGACCAGCTGTTAAACCCGATGCGCAGCGGTTTGATTGACGCATCCAAGATGTCGAGGTAGGCGGCTTCGCCGCGTGGCGCGACAGTGGCGAACGGATGCGGTGCGTGCCCGCGCATCCCGTCAAAAAGAAGCGCCGCATCCGCAACCGAACGCGCTATCGGTCCCGAAACGACCAGCCCGGCGAGCGACTCTTGACCGGCACCGGCCGGAACGCGTCCGCGCGATGGTTTCAGTCCCACAAGCCCGCAGGCTGCGGCCGGGATGCGCACCGAGCCGCCGCCGTCGCTGCCGGGAGCAAACGGCAGCATCCGGGCCGCAACCGCTACTGCCGCGCCGCCGCTGGAGCCGCCGGGGCCGAGGTCGGTTTGCCAGGGGTTGCGGGCCACCTTGGATGCATCCGATTCGTCGTCAACGAACAGCTGGTTTTCGGTGTACGAGGGGAAACCGAATTCGGGGGTGTTGGTTTTTCCGAGTGACACTCCTCCGGCTGCATCCATAGTTTCGACGAGTGGATGCGATGCGGTGGCAACATTTTGGCGGAGCGCTTGCGAGCCGAAGGTGGTGACCACTCCGGCGCGGTCGACCAGGTCTTTATCGGCATAGGGCAGGCCCCATAGCGGCAGTTCGTGACTGCGGGTGGCGCCACGGTTTTGGTCGTCGTCGAGCGCTGCGGCGCGTTCGCGTGCGGTGTCGGCAGTGACTGTTGTGAACGCGCGGAGTTTCGGATTGAGCGCTTCGATGCGCGCGAGGTAGTGATCGGTGAGTTCAAGGCAGCTCAGTTCGCCGCGAGCAATCAGCTGGCGCTGCTCGGTTGCGGCGAGTTCGTGAAGTTCGCTCATGCCGCCACCCTATAAGCGCCGGATGCATGCATCCTGCCGCGCCGCATCCCGCCGCGCTGCCGTGCCGCATCCTGCCGCGTCGCATCCTGCCGCGCCGCATCCTGCCCCTGCTGATTTTTGTTTCCTGACTGCATCCCCGAACAGAGATTTGTTTCCTGACTGCATCCTGTTTCGGAGATTTGTTTCCTGGCTGCAAAAAGCGTGGTTTCCGGGCAAATGGCACCGAAAACTGCCGATTTGCAGCCAGGAAACAAAAAGCAGGAAACAAAAATATGAGGCCAGGAAACAAAAATCTGCAGGTGCAGAGTAGTGCAGGCGGTTAGGCCCTAGGCGCCGGCAGCGGCTGCGATTCGTCGACGCGCCAGTCGATTGGCAGCGCTCCCTGCTGAATTAGCAGCTGGTTGGCGCGCGAAAAGGGCCGCGATCCGAAAAATCCACGGGATGCAGACAGCGGGGATGGATGCACCGACTCGATCGCGGGCACCTCCGGCATGAATTGCCGGCAGCGCCGCGCATCATTGCCCCACAGAATCGCCACCAGCGGGCCGCCGCGCTCGGCAAGCGCCCGGATCGCGCACTCGGTGACCGCTTCCCAACCACGGCCCCGATGCGAAGCCGGCTTCCCCGGCTGCACTGTAAGTGAGCGGTTGAGCAGCATCACCCCCTGTTGCGCCCAGCGCGACAGGTCGCCGTGTTCACACGGAGCAATGCCAAGATCATCCTCAAGCTCGCGATAGATGTTTTGCAGCGAACGTGGCAGCGGCCGAACCTCGCGGTCGACCGCAAAACTCAGCCCGATCGCGTGCCCCGGCGTGGGATACGGGTCTTGCCCCACGATGAGCACTCGAACGCTCGCAAGTGGCTGCTGGAACGCGCGCAACACTCGGTCACCGGCTGGAAAATAACCCCGCTGCGCGGCATTTTCAGCGCGCAAGAAGTCGCCCATTGCGGCAATATTTTGTGCCGCCGGGGCTAGCGCGGCCACCCAATCGGATGCGATCAGGCCGCGCTCAGCGAGTTGTTCCAGCCGCATCCCGCTCATTCAGATTCCGAAGCTCGCAGCGAGGTGAGAGTCACCCGCTCATCGATCATTTCGAATTGCCATACCGACCCGCTGCCATACAGCGAGAGTTCCCCCGGCTTTGCCACGAGGGCGGTACCCGCGTCGATCGCTACCGCGCGGTCAACGATGCCGGCCTCAACGGCTGCCGCAGCAAGCCCCACGCGACCTGCACCAACCGCATCCGGGATCACCGTAATGTCGACAAGCCCGATCCCCTCGGCAAATTCAAGCTCCGCGGTTTCGACGGCAGGAGCAACCGGCACCCCGCCGATTGTGTTTCCGCCGGCCCAGGCGATATCGCTCGCAATCGCCGCACCGGCATCGATACCGAAATAGGCCGCGCCCTCGTGCACCAGGCGACGCAGATCCACTACGCGATGTTCCAGTGCGTTTAGCAGCAAGGCCGGGTTATCGCCCGACACCACGATCTTGTCGCAACCGAGCAGTTCGCCGCCGTCAACGGGTGTCGCCGAGTTTGTTGCGTCGAGCGCGAGTTCGAAGCCAAGAGTGAACCGCGTCTGCAGCTGCTCACGCAACTCGGCGTGAGCAATACCACCGGCGGTGATGAGCGCGAGTCGGCTGTGACCGCCATCGGCCTCCCGCGTGAAGCGATCAATCAGGGGGTCAATTTCAGCGAGCGTGCCGCCGCCACAAACAAAAATTGTCACCTCACCACCCTAGTTTGTTGGTTCCGACGGCGACAGGATGCGCGGCAAAAGAACGACGGGATGCGCAGCCAACCATTTCATTAACCGCCACTTTTCGACACTTTGTGACACACAACTCGCAAACGCGCATCCGCTCATCAACACTGGTGGCAACCCATCAGCTGCTCAGCATTGAATCGCTCGCGAGCCATTTAGCTCCGCGGCAGCCAACTTGAAAGCGAGAAGGCCCATGACCCAGCGTTTTGAAACCCTGCAAATCCACGCCGGTACCCAGGTGGATCCGACAACCAACTCGGTTGTGACGCCGATTTACCAGACCACCGCCTACCAGTTCAATGACGCCGACCACGCGGCCGGGGTGTTTGCGCTCACCGAGCCGGGCAATATCTACACCCGTATCACTAACCCCACCAATGCCGTGCTCGAAGAGCGGGTCGCCGCACTCGAGGGCGGTAGCGGCGCGCTTGCTGTCGCTTCGGGGCAGGCTGCCGAGCTGTTCGCCATTCTCAACATTGCTCGCGCCGGTGACCACATCGTGTCGTCCACCACCATCTACGGCGGCACCTACAACCTGTTTAAGTACACCCTCGCCAAGCAGGGCATCGAGGTGACCTTCGTGCTCGACCAAAACAACCCTGACGAGTGGCGCGCGGCCACTCGCCCGAACACCAAGGCCTACTACGCCGAATCGATCGGCAACCCCTCGGTGAACTATCTCGACATTGAACTCATCGCGAGCACCGCGCACGAGCAGGGTCTGCCGCTAATCATCGACAACACTGTGGCCACGCCCTACCTAATTCGCCCCTTTGAGCACGGTGCCGATATCGTGCTGCACTCGGCCACCAAGTACCTTGGCGGGCATGGTTCGGTGCTCGGCGGTGTGCTCGTTGATGGCGGCAGCTTTAAGTGGTCGGAAAACGCCGAGCGTTTCCCCGAGCTCACCGAGCCCGACCCGTCGTACCACGGCATCAGCTACACCGGTGCTGTCGGCGATAAGCTCGCCTACATCACCAAGGCTCGCACCCAGCTGCTGCGCGATATCGGTGCCTCCATCGCACCCGCGTCGGCATGGCAGATCATCCAGGGCATTGAGACACTCTCGCTGCGCGTGGAGCGTCACACGCAGAACGCGCAGGCTGTCGCTGAGTGGCTGAACGAGCATCCGCAGGTCGTTGGCGTGAACTACGCGGGTCTGGCTGACAGCCCGTGGCACGAGCTCGCACTGAAGTATGCACCGCTGGGCGCCGGTGCGCTGCTCTCGTTTGAGCTCGCCGGTGGCCGCGATGCGGGCCGTCGCCTGGTCGAGTCGACCAAGCTGTTCAAGCATGTGGTGAATATCGGGGATGTGCGTTCGATCATCACTCACCCGGCTTCGACCACGCACAGCCAGCTCACTCCCGAGCAGCAGCTCGAAAGCGGCATCGCGCCGGGGTTGGTGCGGCTGTCGATCGGTATCGAGCACGTTGACGACCTGATCGCCGATCTCGACCAGGCCATCAACATCGCCACTCAGGCGTAACCGCGTCACCGCGCGTTACCGGGGCGCCGACCCGCAACGGGTCGGCGCCCTCTGGTATTTGAGGGGCTAGGCTGGCTTAAGTGCAGTGGAATGATGTAGATGTGCAGCCGATTCGCCAGGGGGTGAATCGGCCCGATGTGATTCGTCCACCGGCTAGTGGCGCGTGGCGTGAGGGCGATCATCCCGGTGAGCGGCAGTTTGCGCAGCTGGGCACATTCGATTTTGAGCACGGCGGCAGCGTGCAATTGCGCATGGCCTACGAAACCTGGGGTGAACTCAACGAGGCCCGCGATAACGCGATTTTGGTGTTGCACGCGCTCACCGGCGACTCGCATATTGATGGTGCCCGCGGCCCCGGACATGCCACTGCGGGATGGTGGCCAGGCTTGGTCGGTGAGGGTGCCACGATCGACACTGACCGCTGGTTCGTGCTGGCCCCGAATATGCTCGGCAGCTGTCAGGGCACTACGGGTCCGGCCGCCATTGGCCCCGACGGTCGCGAATATGCCGCTCGTTTCCCGATGACGACGGTGCGTGACCAGGTTCGGGCGGCGGGGATGCTGGCCGATCATCTCGGCATTGAGCGTTTCGCTGCCGTCATTGGCGGTTCGATGGGCGGGATGCAGGCAATCGAATGGGGTGTCAGCTTTCCTGAGCGGGTGGCTCGGTTGGCGGTGCTTTCGGCGCCGGCCGCTATCGATGCCACGGCAATTGCGCTCAACCGGTTGCAAATTGATTCGATCCAGCTTGATCCTGCCTGGCGCAGGGGCGACTATTACGATGCTGAGCCCGGTGAGGGCGCCTGGCGCGGCCTCGCGTTGGCGCGCCGGCTCGCGATGCTGAGCTACCGATCAGCGAACGAGCTCGATGACCGGTTCGGGCGATCGTGGCAGTCTTCGCTGTCGCCGACCGATGATGGTGGTCGCTACTCGGTCGAGTCATATCTCGATTTTCACGGCAACCGGTTTACGCGCCGTTTTGATGCCAATAGTTACATCACACTCGCGAATGCGATGAATTCGCACGATATTGGCCGTGGCCGCGGCGGTGTCGAGGCGGCGCTGCAGCGAGCCACGATGCCGACGCTCGTGGTGGCGATTTCAACCGATGCGCTGTTTGTGCCGGCCACTCAGCATCGGATTGCTGCCGGGCTACCGAACTCAATTACTGGCAGCCGGGCGCTGGAAATCGATTCGCCCTACGGGCACGACGGTTTTTTGCTTGAAATTAACGCCGTGGGCCGGGCGCTGCGCGAACTCATCAACACGCCCGCCAGCTAGGCAGCAACACGCGCCACGCGCGTGACCGCGCGGCTCCCATGCACGCAGCGCCGCTCACCCTACCGGTTTCGTTTCGCAAATGCGCCCCTTGCCAGATGCACGAGCGACCACACCATCAATCCGGCGACCAGCAGGTTTCGCACCAGCAGCGTGAACGCTCCGGCCTTCATCCCGTCAACGATTTGCCAGTAGTACCAGGGGTAGACAAGCTGCGTGAGTAGCGAAATCGATAGCGCCACGATCGCCAGGGGCAGGAAGCGGCGCCCGTCCCACACGAGCCCAAAGATGATTACCGGCGCCAGCCAGGTGATGAACTGTGGCGAGCCCACCTTGTTGACCACGATGAATGTGGCGACCGCACCCAGGGTGAGTGCTGGCAGCCGCGTGGCGATGCCCATCCCCTGTTTTTTGGCAAGCATGGCAAGCCCCATCAGCACGATCATCATCACGAACATCAACGGGGTCAGCAGGTCACCGACGAGCTGGGTTCCCGGACCCTCGATTTCTTGGGTGAGGATCTCCTGCGAAAATTCGTTCTTGTAGTAAACCAGGCCCAGCGCGTGCAGCATCAAAAAGAAGCTCGCCGCGGTCGATTCCACCTGCAGTCCGCGGTCTCCCTGACCGCTCACGAAGCTCAGCGCGTGCGGAATCGCGTCGAATCCGCCGATTGCTACGACACCCACCATCACGCTAACGCACACCACAATCGCGCCGAGCACGAGCATCCAGCGACGCCGAATGGCCACGAAAGCCGAAGCAAAAAGCGCTGCCGGCCACACTTTGGTCCAGGCCCCCAGTGTCATGAGCGCGCCCGCAACCGCGGGCCGGGTCATGACCAGACTCAGGGCAATAATTGCGATCGGCACGGTAATCGCGTCAATTCGGCCGAACGCAATTGTGCCCAGTAGCAGCAGGAAGATCGTCCACCACCAGGCGGCGAGACGTCGCGGCCCGGCAAGCGCCCCGTGGGGGTTGCGGGTGAGCCACCACAGAGCGAGCGAGTCGAGCGCAATAACGATGCCCATCCAGGCGTACATATAGCCGCCGCGGCCGCCGAATAGATCGGCCAGCCACATGGGGATGAGTGACACGACCGGATAAACATAGTCGCTGTGGATTCCGGGAATGTCTCCGGCAACTGCCTGGTCGATCCAGCCGCGGTAGACGATGGTGACGTCGTTGAAGGGGCCGGATGGATGCCAGGTCGCCTGCCACGCGTAGAACACGTGAGTTGCCAGAAACACGAGCCACATGACGCTGAGCTCAACGCGCCGCGTCCACCAGCGCGGCCGGGGAATTCTCCGCAGCCCGTTCGAATAGCGCTTGTGTTTGGGCTTGGATGCGATGACGGTGTTCACTTGGCCAGCACCGCCGCCACCACGTTGGGAATAGCGCCGGCCACATCTGATGCGAGAATCGGGCCGCCGAGCGGGCCATGGTCGAGCATGAGTGCGGGTGCGTGCACGCTTGCGGGTGGGGTTTCGAGCCCGGCCGCGAGTTGGGATGCGAGCCAGCCGGCTCGGGCATGCAGCCAGGCTGCGGCTGCAACGACCTGGGGATGCTTGGGTGCGAGCCGGTGTGCGTGGCGGGTTGCCAGCAGTGTGCCGATCACACCGGCGAGCACGTCACCGGTGCCGGCGGTTGCCAGCCACGAGTTTGGGGTGCGCACCCGCAGACGTTCTTCGCCGCTGACGATATAGGTGTGCCGGCCCTTGAGCAGTACGGTGCAGCCGAGCAGTTCGGATGCGAGCACGGCGGCTTCGCCCTCAGATTCGGCGATTTCATCGGCACTCATTTTGGCCAGGTCGAGTCGTTTGAGCAGCTCTGACAGCTCGCGGGCGTGCGGGGTGATCACCAGGTTTTTGTGTCCGGGCTCTACCAGGGTGAGTGCCCCCGCATCAACGACGATGGGGGTGTCTGCGGCCAGCGCCGACCGGTAGAGCGCGGCGCGTTCGTCTTCGCGTGCATCCGGGATGCCCGACCCGATTACCAGCGCACCGAAATTGCCGAGCCCGTGCACCACTTCGGGGCGCACCGCGAGCACCGCGGCGGCCACTGAGGCCGGGCCCGAGTAGCGCACCAGGCCTGCGCCGGTGCGGCAGGCGGCCTGCGCGCTGAGCACAGCCGCGCCGGGATATGTGACCGACCCGGTTGCCAGCAGCACCACGCCACGCGAATATTTGTTGTCTTGTTCGGTGGGTTCGTGCAGGCAGGCGCGCACTTCACCCGCGGTTACCGAGTGCCAGCGTTCGGGTTCGCTATCTGCGTGTTCGGTCATGGCTTGGCCAACACTCTTGCCAGTGTCGGTATCGAGCGCCGGATGGTCGCCTGATGCACCGGCAGAGAAGTCGTTGAAGTCATGATTCACGCGCGCAAGTTTACCTGTTCATCCACGTATTTCTGCGTGACTTCCCGCCTGCCGACGTGGGCTAGGGGTGCCGCGCGGTGGCATCACGCACTTCACCAACGAGTTCTTCGATGATGTCTTCGAGGAAGAGCACGCCCGTGATGGTGCCGTCTTTTTCAACCACGCGCACGAGGTGTTTGCCGGTGCGACGCATTGAGGCCAGCGCATCTTCGAGCTCGGTGCCGGTGTACACCGACACCAGGGGGCGCAGCACCTTTTTGGGGGTGGGTTGTTCGTAGGCGGCGTCGGTGGCGAGTTCGAGCACGTCTTTCAGGTGCACGTATGCAACCGGGCGGCCCTCGGCGTCGGCGACAACATAACGCGAATAGCCGTATTCGGCCACCGCCTGCTGCAATTGGTGCGGGGTGAAGCCCGGCGGCAAAAGCACCATTTTGTCGAGCGGCACGGCCACCTCACCAACCTGCTTGGTCGTGAATTCGAACATGTTTGCCAGTGTGCCGGCGTCGTCGAGCAGCACGCCCTCGCGGGTTGATTGCTCAACGATTCCGGCCACCTGGTCGAAGGTGAACGCGCTGGTGGCCTCGGCCTTGGGGGTGACTCCGAACATTCGCAGCACGAGGTTGGCGATCTCGTTGAGCAACCAGATCACGGGTTTGAACATGCGCGCGAAAAACACCAGCGGCGGTGCCAACATGAGCACGGCCCGGTCGGGAATCGAAAACGAGAGGTTTTTCGGCACCATCTCGCCGAACACGACGTGCAGGTAGGTCACCAGCAGCAGCACGATTACGAAGGCAACGGTGTTGACCACTTCTGGTGACATACCGGTGGCGGCCATCGGCACCGCGAGCATGTGGTGCAGTGCCGGTTCTGACACGTTCAGAATCAGCAGCGAACACACGGTGATACCCAGCTGCGAGGTGGCGAGCATGAGCGTGGCGTGTTCCATGGCCCACAGCGAGGTCTGTGCCGCTTTCGAGCCCTGTTCGGCACGCGGTTCGATCTGCGAGCGCCGCGCGGTAATGACCGCGAATTCGGCACCGACGAAAAACGCATTGAACACCAGCAGCACAACCAACCAGATAATGCCCATGAAGTCGTTCATCGCTTTTCACCGCCCTCGTAGTCTGCCGAGCGTTCACGGCGCAGTCGATCTTCGTTTGATTCGTAGCAGTCATTCGGTACGAACCGCACCCGGTCGACGCGCCGGCCCTCGAGCTGTTCAACGATAAGTGTGCCCACCGGTATTTCTACTCGGTCACCGATCTCGGGGATACGGCCGAGCGCCGACATGATGAACCCGCCGACGGTTTCGTAGGGCCCATCCTCATCGATTTCAATATTGAGCCGGTCGCGCAGTTCGTCGGGTCGCAGCAGGCCGTCGAATAGGATGCGGTCGCGGCGGCGGATGATATCGGCGCGTCGAACATCGTGTTCGTCAACGAGGTCGCCAACGATTTCTTCGACCAGGTCTTCCAGGGTGGCGATACCGGCGGTGCCGCCGTATTCATCCAGCACGATTCCCATCTGATAGCCGTCAGTGCGCAGTTCCGAAAGCAGCAGATCAAGCGAAATTGATTCGGGCACCATTGGCACGTCGACCTTGATCGCCCCGACCGGCACCGATTCACGCCGCTCACGCGGCACTGCCATCGCATATTTCACGTGTGCCACCCCGACAACGTCGTCGATATCTTCGCCGATGACCGGGAAGCGCGAGTGCCCGGTTTCGATGGCGAGCGCGATGAGGTCAGACACCGGCGCATCCGCACCGATCACGGTGAGTCGCGGGCGCGGGGTCATAACGTCGGATGCGGTGTGCTCGCTGAAGCGCAGAGTGCGATTGAGCAGCGTCGCTTTATCGGTGTCGAGCACGCCCACGAGAGCGCTTCGGCGCACGAGGCTCGAAAGTTCTTCGGCGGTGCGGGCGCCCGAGAGCTCTTCTTTTGGTTCCACACCAAATGAGCGAATGATTGCGTTCGCCGAGTTGTTGAGCAGCGCCACAAACGGACGGAACACGGTGGTAAATGCCAGCTGCAGCGGCACCACGATTTTTGCGAGCTGCAGCGGCAGGGCGAGCGCAAAGTTTTTCGGTACCAGCTCACCGATCACCATCGATAGCACTGTGGCGACGACCATGGCGATGATGGTGCCGACACTGCGCACCCATTCGGCCGAGAGCCCGAGCGACAGCAGCCCGTCGGCGAGCAGCGAGCTGATGGCCGGTTCCATCGTGTAGCCGGTGAGCAGTGTGGTGAGGGTGATGCCCAGCTGGGCGCTCGACAGGTGCGTTGAGGTCTCTTTAAGCGCCGAGATTACCGGCTGCAATCGCCGCTCGCCAGCCGCCTGCCGGTTTTCGAGTTCGTGCCGGTCGAGATTTACCAGCGTAAATTCGGTGGCAACAAAAACACCGGTGCCCACACAGAGCAGCAGGCCAACGGCCAGCAATAACCATTCCATTTGGCGAGCAGTTTACCCGGCTCAGCTGAGGATCGAACGCTGCGCGTGCCTACCAGCTCACCGGCAGGGCTTTGCCTTCTTCGTAGCCGGCGGCCGATTGGATGCCCACCTTTGCTCGTTCATGAAACTCCGGCAGGGTGCGGGCGCCGGCATAGGTGCAGCTTGAGCGCACGCCGGTGGTAATCATGTCAACGAGATCATCGATGCTGGGGCGCTCGGGGTCGATCAAAATTTTTGAGTGCGAAATGCCCTCGGCAAACAACCGCTTTCGGGCGCGCTCATAGGAAGGAAGGTCGGCGAAGCGGCCGTCGACCGCTCGGGTTGAGGCCATCCCGAACGATTCTTTGTATCGCGCACCGTTTGCATCCGTGAGCACTTTGCCCGGCGCTTCGATGGTGCCGGCAAACCACGAGCCGATCATCACCGCGCTCGCACCGGCAGCGAGGGCGAGCGCCACATCGCGCGGGTAACGCACTCCCCCGTCGGCCCACACGTGTGCGCCGTGTTGCGCCGCCACCTCGGCGCATTCGAGCACTGCCGAAAACTGAGGGCGTCCCACCGCGGTCATCATTCGGGTGGTGCACATTGCCCCCGGCCCTACCCCGACCTTCACGATATTGGCACCGGCGCGCACAAGATCGCGGGCGCCCGCACCCGAAACAACGTTTCCAGCCACCAGTGGTACCCCAATTTCGGCTTCGCGCACCTTTTCGAGTGCCTGCAACATGCTGCCCTGGTGTCCGTGTGCGGTGTCGAGCACGAGCACATCGGCGCCGGCTTCGCGCAGCGTGCGGGCACGGCCGACCACGTCTCCGCGCAGCCCCAGGGCTGCCGCGACCCGCAACCGGCCGGCGTCATCGACGGCCGGCGGGTAGATCGTGGTGCGCAGCGCATCCGTTTGCGAAAGTCCGCCGACGAGTTCGCCGTCGCGACGCACGGCCACAAACTGATGGCCTGCACGTTCGAGCACGTCGAATCCTTCGCGAGGGTCGGCCAGGTCGGCCGCATCTACTTCGGGAGCGGCGAGGTGTTCGAGATCACCCACGCGCGCATCCTCGGGCATGGGTGCAAACGCTACCGCATCGACGATTGCCACGATATCGCCGCCGCGCACGATCCCCACCGGCGTACCCGCAATCGGCGGCACGGTTGACAGCAGTTCGGCAACGGTTGCATCCGCTGCAATTTCAAATGGCGCCGCCCAACCAGTGGGCTGCCGCTTCACCCAACGCAATTGTTCGGCCACGGCGTGTTCGGCGAGATCCTGCGGCAGCACTGCGAGTCCACCGCGCCTGGCGAGTGCCGCGGCGAGCCGCTTTCCGGTAACCGCGTTCATATTGCTTGCCACCAGCGGGATACGCATCCCGGTGCTGTCGACCGTGCTGAGATCCACCCCCAGTCGCGACCCGACATCGCTACGCGAGGGGACCAAAAACACATCCGAATAGGTCAGGTCGTACTGGGGTTGAACGCCATAGAACTGCATGTGTCCAATGGTATGAGCGAAGTCTTTAGTGATAGTCAAGCAACCACGGCCACCGATTCGATTCACCTGCAAGGAAGCTGTACTTCGACGTCAAGAAGACCCGTTAGGCTTGCCCAATGAACAGGGCCGACGGCGGCTTGCCGACGTTGGCGCTTCACCATCCACGAGTGCAGAAAAGGCGGCGATTTTCGCGTGTCGACTCCCACCTCTGGCTCCGCAGGCCAGCCCATGAACAACTTCGGTGTCAACGACTGGCTCGTTGCCGAAATGTATGCCAAGTTCAAGGACGACCGAAATAGTGTGGATGAGGCCTGGTGGCCCACGCTCGAGCGCTACGCCCAGTCATTGCAGGGTCAGCAGGCCGCGCCTGCGAAACCTGTCAAACCGGGGGCCAAGGCTGAAGCTGCCGAGACACCTGCACCAGCCGCTCCCGCCAAGGCGCCCGGCAGCAAGTCAGGCGCGAAGACCACAGGCCGCCCGGCGCAGAGCCGCAAGGTGCCCGCCGACGCCCCTAAGGGTGTTAAAGATGCCGAACCCGAGCGCGAACCAACCGTTGAGCCGCTGAAGGGCATGTCGAAGGCGATCGCCAAAAACATGGACGTGTCGCTCGAGATTCCCACCGCCACGAGCTACCGCGAGATCCCCGCGAAGCTCATGATTGATAACCGCATTGTCATCAACAATCATTTGCGTCGCACCCGAGGCGGCAAGGTGTCGTTCACGCACCTGCTGGGTTTTGCACTCGTACAAACCCTTAAAAAATTCCCGTCGCAAAACGTCTACTACGACATCGTTGACGGTAAGCCTTCGGTGGTGACGCCTGCACATATCAACCTCGGTATCGCCATCGACGTCGAAAACCGGGACGGCAGCCGCGGCCTGGTGGTGCCGAGCATCAAGCAGGCCGAGCGCATGAATTTCCGCGAGTTCCTTGAGGCTTACGAGATGCTCATCAAGCGCGGCCGTGAGGGCAAGCTCACCGCCGCCGATCACGCCGGCGCCACCATTTCGCTCACGAACCCCGGTGGTATCGGTACGGTGCAGTCGTCGCCGCGACTCACCAAGGGGCAGGGATGCATCATTGGTGCCGGCGCGCTTGACTACCCCGCCGCATTCCAAGGCATGGCGCAAGAGACGCTCAACGACCTGGCCATTTCGAAGCGCATCACGGTTTCGTCAACTTACGATCACCGGGTCATCCAGGGCGCCGGCTCGGGTGAGTTTTTGAAAATTGTTGCCGAGCATCTCACCGGCGGCCACAATTTTTACGAGGATGTATTTTCAGCGCTGCGCATCCCCTACCGACCGATTCAGTGGTCGAAGGATGTACACGTAGATCTGGCTGCAAACATCAACAAGACCGCCCGCGTGCAACAGGTCATCAACATGTACCGGGAACGCGGTCACCTCATGGCCGAAATCGACCCGCTCGAGTACGTGCAACGTTCGCACCCCGACCTTGAGATCGAGTCTCACGGCCTAACTTTCTGGGACCTCGAGCGCGAATTTGTCACCGCCGGGTTTGGTTCGAAGCGCACCATGAAGCTGCGCGATATTCTCGGCATCCTGCGCGACACCTACTGCCGCACCACGGGCATCGAATACATGCACATCGATGACCCCGAGCAGCGGCAGTGGTTCCAAGATAAGCTCGAGCACCCCTATATCCCGCCCACGCACGACGAGCAGCTGCGCATCCTCACCAAACTCAATCAGGCTGAGGCTTTCGAGACTTTCTTGCAGACGAAATATGTCGGTCAAAAACGTTTCTCGCTCGAGGGCTCCGAGTCGGTGATTGCGCTGCTCGATCAGATCGCATCCGATTCGCTCGACGACGATATTCGCGAACTGGCGATCGGTATGGCCCACCGTGGCCGCCTCAACGTGCTCACGAATATTGCCGGTAAAACCTACGACCAGATGTTCCGCGAGTTTGAGGGCTCGGTTCCGGGCAAGGTTGCCGGTACTGGTGATGTGAAGTATCACCTCGGCATCGAGGGCACCTACACCTCCCCCGAGGGTAAGGAACTGCCCGTATACCTGGCTGCTAACCCCTCTCACCTCGAGGCCGTCAACGGTGTGCTCGAGGGTATTGTGCGCGGTAAACAAGACCGCGACCCAGACGGTGTGTATCCGGTGCTGCCGGTGCTCATTCACGGTGACGCGGCCATGTCTGGTCAGGGCATCGTGTATGAGACCCTGCAGATGTCGAAGCTGCGCGCCTACCGCACCGGTGGCACGGTGCATATCATCATCAATAACCAGGTTGGTTTCACCACTACCGCGCAGGATGGCCGCAGTTCGCGGTATGCATCCGATGTTGCCAAGTCGATTGATGCTCCGGTGCTGCACGTTAACGGTGACGACCCCGAGGCTGTGGTGCGGGTGGCGCAGTTGGCGTTCCAGTACCGTCAAAAGTTCAACAGCGATGTGGTGATCGACCTGGTGTCGTACCGTCGCCGTGGTCACAACGAGGGTGATGACCCGTCGATGACGCAGCCGCTGATGTACGACCTGATTGAGAAGAAGCGTTCGGTGCGAAAAATTTACGCCGACAATCTCATGGGTCGTGGTGATATCACGCAGGAAGAGTACGATCACGCCCAGGCCGAGTTCCACGCCGAACTCGAGCGTGCCTTTGCTGAAACGCACAATGTGCACACCGAGGCGATTACGGCCAGCGAACTCGCCACGGTTGGTTCGCGTGAGGAGCGTCAGCATTCGGTGCCGGTGAGCACTGCAATTCCGGGCGACGTGATTGCCAGCATCGGTGACGCTCACCAGAATGTGCCTGAAGGGTTCACGGTGCACCGCAAGCTGCAGCGGGTGCTTGATAGTCGCTACAAGATGTCGCGTGAGGGTGGCATCGACTGGGCGTTTGGTGAGCTGTTGGCGCTTGGTTCGCTGCTGATGGAGGGTACTCCGGTGCGGATGAGCGGCCAGGATTCACGCCGCGGCACGTTTGCGCAGCGGCACGCGCTGCTGCACGACCGGGTGACCGACCGCAACTGGATGCCGCTGCAAAACCTCGGTGATGATCAGGCCCGATTCTCGGTGTACGACTCGCTGCTTTCGGAGTATGCGGTGATGGGCTTCGAGTATGGCTATTCGGTGGAACGGCCCGATTCGCTCGTGCTGTGGGAGGGCCAGTTTGGTGATTTTGCCAATGGTGCCCAGACCGTGATTGACGAGTTCATTGCTGCCGGTGAGCAGAAGTGGGAGCAGCGTTCGAGCGTTGTGTTGCTGCTGCCGCATGGCTATGAGGGCCAGGGGCCGGACCACTCGTCGGGTCGTATCGAGCGCTTTTTGACGCTGTGTGCCCAGGACAATATGACGGTGGCGCAGCCTTCGACTCCGGCGAACTACGCTCACCTGCTGCGCCTGCAGGCGTATCAGCGTCCGCGTAAGCCGTTGATTGTGTTTACACCAAAGTCGATGCTGCGGCTGCGCGGTGCCACGTCATCGCTTGAGGAGTTCACGAAGGGGCACTTTAAGCCGGTGCTCGACGACTCGCGTCAGCTGGATGGTGCGGCGGTGAAGCGCATTGTGCTGCACTCGGGCAAGCTGCATTATGAGCTTGAGCAGCAGTTGACCAAGCGTGAGGATGAATCGATCGCGCTGGTGCGGTTGGAGCGCTACTACCCGCTGCCGTTTGAGGAGCTGCAGGAGGTTATCACGAAGTACCCGGGTGCTGAGCTCGTGTGGGCGCAGGATGAACCAGCGAACCAGGGTGCGTGGCCGTTCTTGCAGCGGGTGCTGTTCCCGAAGCTCGACCGCGAGGTGCGGCTGGTTTCGCGTCCGCCGGCGTCGGCTCCTTCGGTGGGCACGATGAAGCTGCACACTGAGCAGCAGGCCGAGTTGCTGTCGCAGGCGCTCGACTAGTTACTCTGGCTCTGTTTTAGTCGGGGCCGGGTCGTTCAGCAGCTGCTGGATCGACCCGGCCCCGACTTTTTGGTTGTGCGTGCGGTGGTTTGTTGTCGTTTGTGTCGCTGGTTGCTGGGGTTGTTTGAGCCAGCTGGATGAGCTGGGCGGTACGCAAGATGGCGGAGCCACATTTGTGGCTCCGCCATTTTTAGGCCGAGTTAGCGACGCAGCTCAGCGGCGTTGTCGCTGCTCGGTTTAGTGTTCCGAGAACCGCCTGCGGATGGTGAGTAGGACTGCACCTGCCAGCATCAGCAGTGTGGCGGTTGCGAACGCGGTGGTTGCGCCGCTGGCACCGGTGCTGGCCAGGCCACCACCCGAGTTGTTGGCGCCGTCAGTTCCTGCCGGCTTGCCGGTGTCGCCCGGAGTGCCCGGCTTGCCAGGCTGGCTCGGGGTTTCACCCGGAGTGTCGTCTGCAGTCTCGGTCGGAGTGCCCGTCGGGTCAGTCGGGTCCGTCGGCTCAGTCGGGTCCGTCGGATCGGTCGGCTCAGTCGGGTCCGTCGGATCGGTCGGGTCCGTCGGCTCAGTCGGGTCCGTCGGCTCAGTCGGGTCCGTCGGCTCAGTCGGATCCGTCGGCTCAGTCGGATCGGTCGGCTCAGTCGGATCGGTCGGCTCAGTCGGATCGGTCGGCTCAGTCGGATCCGTCGGCTCAGTCGGGTCCGTCGGGTCCGTCGGGTCCGTCGGGTCCGTCGGCTCAGTCGGCTCAGTCGGATCGGTCGGCTCAGTCGGGTCCGTCGGCTCAGTCGGGTCCGTCGGGTCCGTCGGGTCCGTCGGGTCCGTCGGCTCAGTCGGCTCAGTCGGATCGGTCGGCTCAGTCGGGTCCGTCGGCTCAGTCGGGTCCGTCGGCTCAGTCGGATCGGTCGGCTCAGTCGGATCGGTCGGCTCAGTCGGATCGGTCGGCTCAGTCGGATCGGTCGGGGTCTCGCAGTTGCACTTGGTGCCTACGCGCAGCTTGCGCGGCTGCGGCTCCTTCACCACGTTCTCGTCGACTTCCGGATCACCGACTGGCTTGCCGTTTTCGAGTTTCCAGGTCTTGGTGATTTCCTTTTCGCCGAAGACGCCTGCCTGGTCCTCAACGACCTTGCCGACTTCGAGGTTCGGGTCGTACTCGATGAGGGTGTCGTACGGGGTCTTCTCGGTGTACTTATCCGTGAGCTCGGTCTGGTTCTTGGCCGGACCAACCTCGATGATCTGCTTGACCGGATCGCTGATCTTCTCGGAGGAATCCTCCGTGGAGATCTCGCCGTTTTCGGCGTTCACCTTCACGGTGTGCTTGACCTCGCCCTGCTTACCTTCCTGGACAACATTGGTTTCACCAGGCTGCAGATCAGGGTTGACGCGCACCTCGACTTCGAACGGAGTCTTCTCAGTCCATTCGAATTCGGTGGAGGCGGCCTTGCCCTTCGTGCCGACCTTGATGATCTGCTTGACCGGATCGGTCACACGCTCGGTTTCGGTCTTGGAATCCACAACCTTCGAGTTCTCGATGGTCAGGGTAGTGGTGACCTTGTCCTTACCGAGCTGGCCTTCCTGAACAGTTTCCTGCTTACCGGCTTCCATCGTGTCATCGAAGATGACCTCGGTCTCGAACGGCACGTCCTTGAGGTACTCACTAGTGTGAGTGCCCTCGGTGCTCGACTTGGTGCCGACGCGGATGATCTGCTCGGTCGGTTCCTTGGTGCGCTCAGAGGTCACGACTGGGTCGCCCGAAGGCTTACCGTCCACGAGCTTCTGAGTCGAGGTCTCAACCTCGGTGCCAAGCTCACCCTTCTGGTCAACGACCTGCTTGCCGGCCTCGAGGGTGTCATCGAAGACAACCTTGGTGTCGAACGGAATCGGCTTCTCAGTCTTGGTCACGAGCTCGCTCGGAGCAATGCCAGGGCCGTACTCGACGATCCGCTTGACAGGATCCTTGGTGGTCTCTTCCTCGACTACCTCAGCCTTGTCACCCTCAGCAGTGAACTTAGCGGTGTAGGTCTTCTCGCCGTTTTCACCTTCCTGGACGACCCTCGTCTCTCCCGGCTTCAGTTCTGGGTTTTCGCGAACCTCAGTTGGGTACGGGATTGGAACCGTCCACGTGACTTCCTCGGAGCTTTGTGCTGGCTTCGTGCCAACAAGAACAACCTCGTTGACTGGAGCCTTGGTCTGCTCCCACGTGCCGTCCTTGTTCTGCTTCTGCGCGCCCGGCTTGCCTTCGGTCTGGACCCGGTACTCACCGGCAGGAATGGAGTCGTCGTACTTGTACTCGACGTCGAAGGGCACCTCGCGCGTCGGAACATCGACGACGTTCACCACTGCCTTAGCCGTGTCGGTGGATCCGTCTTCATAGGTCACCGTGACAGGGATTTGGACCTGCGTACCCGGCTTGGCATCTTTAGGTGCGGTTGCGGTGATCTGACCGTTGTCGTCGATCTCAACAGTCCAGCCGGCAGGAACATCACCCAGCTTGTAGGGGTTGTCCTTCGCAACGTTGATGTTGTCCGGTTTCTCGATTGTCACGGGCAGTTTCGCGGTGTCACCTGGGTAAACCGTTTCTACCGGGTACGAAGGTTCTGCTTCCCAACTGTTGGTCAGCTTCACCACGGTGGTGACTGGCACCAGCGGGGTGGAGCCGTCCGGAGTGGTCACAGTGACGTTGACGGTCTTCTTGTCACCCGGCTTGGAGTCTGCTGGTGGGGTGGAAGACACGACACCGGTGTTCGGGTCGACCTTGTACTTCCAGCCGTCAACTTCCTGCTCAAGGATCGGCTGATCATTCTCGTCCTTGCCGAACGAGAACTTGGATCCCTTAGGTGCGTCCTGTACCTGGTGGTTCACAGCCTGGTTCGGGCCAGTCGATTCTACGGAGTAGGTAGGGGCGTGATCGCTCTTGAGAACGACGATGGTGCCCTTGACTTCCTGCGGCTTGTCAGCGTTGTCGTAGTAGGCAAGAACCGGGACGTTCAGCATGTAACCTTCAGGCGCGGTCCGCGGAATCGTCGTGGTGATCTCACCAGTGTTCTCGTCGATCTTGACAGTCCACGTGCCGCTGTCATCCGTGTGGGTGTACTGGGTCGTGCCGTCCGGGAAGGTGTAGCGCTTCGGAGCCTCGTCGGTCGTGTTACCGCTCAGACCACGCTCCGGAATCTCAGGCTTGAGCGAGACCTTCGCAGCCGGCTTATTCGTGACCGTGCCGTAGGTCGGGATCTTGATGTCCACGATCGCCTGGAACTGGACCTCGATCTCATCCGTGGTCTGGTCAGGGTAGGTTGCTTTGACCTTCGGGGTGATGATCGTGCCCGGCGCGACGGTGTCGTCCGCCTTCGCGGTGACCTTGCCGGTCTGATCGACCGTGACGGTCCAGCCAGCAGGGACAGTGGACTCGTCAATCTCGAACGTAGCCGGGTGGACCGGCTTGTGACCTTTCATGATCGACTTAGTGCCCACCTGGGCGGTGAGGTCATCTCCGATCTTGCCCTTGGTCAGACCAGGGCGCACGAGGTCGGTGACCTGGGTGTTGTTCGGGTCGACCACGACGAGCAGTTCGAGCTCATCGGTCGAGCCGTTGGAGTACTCGACGGTGATCTTCGGGCGCGCGAAGGTGCCCGGACGAGGGTTCTCTGGAGCGGTGACGGTGACGTTGTAGTTCTCGTCCATCTCGACGGTCCAGCCCTCGTAGACGTATTTCTCGTCCAGGGTGACCCGGGCCTCGTAACCGCCGTCTGCCTTCTTCTTCGCCAGGTCCTTAATCAGGTCAGGGGTCTGGGTGAAGGTGACCTTCTGCGGCTCAGTAGCCAGCGGTCCGGTGGCGCTGTCGACGCCCGAGATGATCGTGGCGTCGGTCTTGTCGTACTTCGGGGAGTGGTACTCGGTGTCATCCAGGGAGAACGCCTTGGAGTCGATGACGTTCGCCTTGTTGTAGCGGGTCAGCGAGTTCGAGCTGTCGAAGGCTCCGTCATGCTCGATAAACTCATTGTTGCTCTTAGCTGCGGCCTTGAGCTGGTCCACGCTACGCGGCTTTGCCAGAACGGAGAAGTTCACGTTCTTGTCAGTCGCCAGGTCGGTACCGCGGTACTCAGGCCACGTGAAAAAGATCTCGCCGGTCGTTTCGTCGATGCGAAGGTTCTTGGTGCCGCCAGACGCCGCCGGGTCGGTGGTGCCGATGAACTTGCCGTTGCCGTCGTAGGCCTCCACGACCATGCGGGACATGGAGTCATCCGTGCCCTGACCGGTCACAGCCGGGATGTTGATCTTACCGACCTTGGTTTCCGCACTTGCAACGATGACGTGCTTATCAAAGTTCTCCCACGAGACCGTGATCGGGTTACATTCGATGTTCTCGCTCGGCCACGGGTTCACAAAGGCAGTGAAGGCTTGGTTACTCCCGTAGGTGGCCCTTGGTCCTCCAGGATTTTCCTGCGTATAGTTTCCCTGCCAGGCGTAACGCACCGGGTTACCGGCAGTGGCCTCAGCGAACCGCTTGACTTTCGCGTCGGTCAGTTCCGCGAAGAGGTTCAGGTTTCTTTGTCGACCAGAGCCATTGATCGCGATGTTTTCGTCGGCCTTGTGCGTAACTGTCTCGCCAAGGAAGGTCTGGCCGGCATTCATCGACTGGACTTGACCTGTGTTGAGGTACGAGCCCATAAGGCCTGAATTGGTAAAACTCCAATCCACGAACGTGCGGTCCTTCGAATTGTCAAAGGCGACGCTCAAGCCCCACCGGGTTTTGTCGGTGCTGCTCGCGCTCGGGTCCAAGGTGCTCCAGCTAAAACCAGCCTGGCTGCCCTGCTGAGAGTTGTCAGCCTGAACAACACACGAACCGGCCGGGAGGTCGGAGGCCTTCTGGGCGTCCCTCTCTACCGCGCCCGACTTGTCGCGAATGCCGCCGGAGAGCTCCGCCGCCGCGGCTGGCTCAACCGTGGTGAAGTTTGAGACGGCAACGAGCGCGCCGCCCGTCAAAGCTAAAACCGATAGCGCAGCAATACTCGAGCGCGATATGCGCTTCAGAGCTGCCTTATTGCGTGAAATATGCATCCTCATCCCTTAAGTGGAGTCGTGCAGTGCCTTATGGCAACAGTCCGGTCACTAACAGATCCACACTAGTCGGAAACACAGCGTTCGGCCAGGGTTCATTCAGACAAGCATCGTCGCCGGCCCGCACGAGCCGCCCAACACTAGCCGCGCTCGAGCGCCGATTGGATGCGTTCGCGCAGTTGCTCAGGAGCGATCTCCTCACAGCAGGCCCGCCGAACCACCTCGGTAATCATCAACTGCACCTGCGCCTCGTCTGAACAGTCGACGCAGTGACACAGGTGCTCGCGAATCGCCACCGCATCACACTCGTTGAACTCGCGGCGAAGAAACTCTTCCATCGACTCGCGTGCCTTCTCACAGCCACAATCGCCCACTGTTACTCCCCCTCCTCAAGTCCAATTCCGTATTCGGCGGCATACTCGCGTAGCCGTTCTCGCAGCATCCGCCGTCCCCGATGCAACCGGCTCATGACCGTGCCCACGGGCGTGTCCATCACCTCGGCGATTTCGCGATACGTAAATCCCTCCACATCGGCCAGCAGCACCACGCTGCGGTAGTTGTCGGGAAGGTCTGCCAGCGCATCCGTCACCGCGCTCGCCGGCAGATTGTCGAGCGCCTCAGCCTCAGCCGACCGCGACGACTGCTGCGGAGCCGTATACGACTCGGCACCCGAAAGCTGCCAGTCTTCGAGCTCTTCAAGCGGATTCGCATACGGAGCGCGCTTCGCCTGCCGGTACTGGTTGATATACAGATTGGTTTGGATGCGGTAGAGCCAGGCACGAATATTCGACCCCGGCTTAAACGTGTCGAACGCGGCGTAAGCCTTAGTAAACGTTTCTTGTATGAGGTCTTGCGCATCGGCCGGGTTGCGGGTCATCCGCATAGCGTGACCGTACAGCTGGTCAAGCAGCGGTAACGCCTCGGCCTGAAAGCGCGCGTGCAGCTCGGCGTCGCGGCCCTCAGCGCTCGAGACGTCACTGCCCGCGGGCTCGGCAGGCGGGCCAGCCTGCTCGGTCGACTCATTGGGGGCACGGTGTTTCATCACCCCCGATTCTACGAGTACCCGCGAAACCACGCGCCCTCCCCCACTTTCTTGAGCACTTGTCGGTACTCTCAATAACCGATGGAGATCTTCAAATATTCCGGACCGACCTTTGACCTGTACGGCGAAGAATGGAGTGACGCGCTCATCCTCGACGATGGGCCGTGGCCCGCGCCCACCGCATCCGGCCCACTCGACACGCGCGTGGCAGTGCCCGGCTCGAAATCGATCACGAACCGAGAACTCGTGCTGGCGGCGCTCGCCGATGAGCCATCACTGCTGCACCGGCCATTGCACGCGCGCGACACCGCGCTCATGGTGGATGCGCTGCGCGCGCTCGGCACCGACATTGAAGAAGTACCGCACCCCGAAAACCCGTTCGGCCCCGATCTGCGCATCACCCCCGCCGAAGAGCTCGAGGGCGGCGTATCGATCGAGTGTGGGCTTGCCGGCACCGTAATGCGTTTCGTGCCGCCGGTTGCGGCGCTGGCGCTCGGCCCGGTGAATTTTGACGGCGACGAGGCCGCGCACAAGCGCCCCATGTCGGGCGTGATTGAGGGGCTCGAAAAGCTCGGTGTTGAGGTGCGCGATGATGGCAATCGTCGGCTGCCATTCTCGATCTACGGTGCCGGCAAGGTCAGCGGTGGCGATCTCGAAATTGATGCCAGTGCATCCAGCCAGTTTGTTTCGGGGCTGCTGCTCGCAGCACCTCGGTTCACGAACGGCCTCACCCTGCGCCACACCGGCGAACAGGTGCCGTCGCTCCCCCACATTGAAATGACCCTCGCCGCGCTACGGGCACGCGGGGTGGATGCTTCCAGCCCCGAACCGAATATGTGGCGCGTGGCTCCGGGCCCGATTGCCGGGCGTGAGCTGACCGTCGAACCTGATCTCTCGAACGCGGCGCCGTTTTTGCTCGCGACGATCGTCACCGGTGGCGCGGTGTGCATGCCCGATTGGCCCGAGGCATCGACCCAGCTCGGTGATCTGTTGATTACCGTGCTGCGCCAGTTCGGGGCCGAGGTAGAACTGCGCGACGGCACGCTGTATTGCAGCGCTGAGGTGTCACGCCGCCCCGAATCGTTCGAATTTGATTTTGCGGATGCGGGCGGCGAGCTGGCACCAAACATTGCGGCAGTCTGTGCGCTGCTGCCGGGCACCTCGCAGCTGCGGGGCATCGGACATTTGCGCGGACACGAAACCGACCGGGTGGCGGCGCTGGCGGCCGAATTGCAGCGCGTGGGGGCGACCGTGGTCGAACACGATGACCGGTTGGAGATTACCGGCGGTGAACTGCACGGCGCCACCTGGGGCTGCTATGAAGATCACCGTATGGCCACCACCGGTGCGCTGATCGGGCT
This sequence comes from Gulosibacter sp. GYB002, assembly GCF_036577665.1. Classification (NCBI taxonomy): domain Bacteria; kingdom Bacillati; phylum Actinomycetota; class Actinomycetes; order Micrococcales; family Microbacteriaceae; genus Gulosibacter; species Gulosibacter sp. GYB002. Next base: position 186,188 of record NZ_JARBDD010000013.1, read on the forward strand.
TGTCACCGAGGGCATCGAGCTTGACGATGTGCGGTGCACCTCAAAAACTCTGCCGCAATTTGTGGCCATGTGGAATGCGATGCTCACCGGCACCACACCGGGGCCCGAAGAAGAGCCGCCGACATCGTTCATCTCGCTATCGCTGTAGCCGAGGAGTAGCACGCAATGGCAGGTTGGCAGCGTACCGATGCCTACGACAAGTACGGCCGCTATAGCGAAGACGATGTGCGCATCCGCGCCGACCGTCGCGGCGCCCGGCCGCGCACGAAACAGCGCCCCGCGCATGAGGATGCGGTCGAGGGGTTCGTATTTGGGGTAGACCGTGGGCGTTACAGCTGCCTGGTGGATGTGGGCCAGCGCGGCGAACGCGAGGTAGTTGCGGCGCGGGCGCGCGAGCTTGGCCGCAAAGCCATCGTGGTTGGCGACCGGGTGGCACTCGTGGGTGATGTGTCGGGTGAAGCCGGCACGCTGGCGCGGATTGTGCGCATCAATGAGCGCTCGACGCTGCTGCGCCGCTCGGCGGATGACAGCGACGAGGTTGAGCGCGTAATCGTCGCGAACGCCGACCAGATGTGCATCGTAGTGGCGGCGGCGCAGCCCGAACCGCGCCCGCGACTGATCGACCGCTACCTCGTGGCCGCCTACGACGCGGGGGTTTCGCCGCTGCTGGTGATCACAAAAACGGATCTTGCCCCGGCGGATGAACTGCGTGAGCTCGTCGAGCCGCTTGAGGTGCCGGTGTTTGAATCGCGGCCGGGCGATGAGTCGGTGCTCGAGCAGCTTGAAGCAGCGTTCGACGGGCACACGACGGTGCTCGTTGGGCATTCGGGCGTTGGGAAGTCGACGCTCGTGAACGCGCTCGTGCCGCATGCGAACCGGGCAACCGGACACGTGAATGCGGTGACCGGCCGTGGCCGACACACATCGTCGTCGTCGGTGGCGATGCGCATCGGTGGTGGTTGGGTAATTGATACGCCGGGTGTGCGTTCGTTTGGGCTGGGGCATGTGCGCGATGATGCGGTGTTTCGGGCGTTTCCGCGCCTGGCCGCGGTTGTGGCCGAGTGCCCGCGCGGCTGTACGCATCTGGATGATGCGCCCGATTGTGAATTGGATGCGGCGATGGCTGATGGCCGGTTGGATGCCGTGGGTTGCCGCCGGGTGGCGTCGCTGCGACGGCTGCTGGTGTCGATGTCGGCGTAGGGCTGGGGCGTGGGCGATACTGGTGCTATGGCCTACGAATTGCTCCACCCGATCACTGCCGATCTGCGTCTTGCCCGCCAGCTGGCGGATCTCGCCGATGAGGTCTCGATGCGGTTTTTTAACTCACGCGATTTGGGCGTGTATCTGAAGGAAGATCGCACGCATGTCACCGATGGTGACCGCGAGGTGGAGCGCGTGATTCGTGAGAAGCTCGCGGATGCGCGGCCGTCGGATGCGTTTTATGGCGAAGAGAGCGGCCGCGATGGTAATTCGCGGCGCCAGTGGGTGATTGACCCGATTGATGGCACCGCGAATTTTATGCGCGGGGTGCCGATTTGGGCGACGCTGATTGCGCTCGTGGTGGACGGTCACCCGCAGGTTGGTGTGGTGTCGGCACCGGCGCTGAACCGCCGCTGGTGGGGTGCGACCGGGCTCGGCGCGTATTTGGATGATGACCTGAGTGATTCGGATACCGCCACCGATCGGCGCATCGAGGTGTCGGGCATCACGAAGCTGTCGGAGGGTCAGATTAATTATGGCTCGCTGAAGTACTGGCAGGAGATTAATCGGGTTGAGCCGATTTTGGAGCTGAACGAGCGAGCCTGGCGGTCACGCACGATCGGCGATTTTTGGCCCTACATGCTGGTGGCTGAGGGCGCGTTCGAGGCGTCGTGTGAGGTGGATCTCGCGCCATACGATATGGCGGCGCTGATCCCGATCATCGAAGAAGCCGGCGGCACCTTCACCTCGGTTGATGGCGAGCCGGGATGCTGGGGCAGTTCTGCGGTTGCCACCAACGGCCTCGTGCATGACGAGGTGCTGCGGGTGTTGCAGGGGCGGTAGCTCGGTCGCAGGCAAGTGTGCAGGCCGCCCGCTCGTGGCAGAACTGTGTGAGGGGCAACAGTGAGTCAACGTCAGCGTGCCGATAGATCGCGGACAAGATTGACTTCCTGCCAAGGACACGCCTAATGAAGCTGTGAGCCATGCCCACAACGGGGGCAACAAGCTCAATGGGGAACACTAAGTCGGTAGTACTGCTGTCGGGGGAGGCGACCGCCGTTTGAGGCTTGATGGTATATGCCTGCTTCATCTCACTCATTACGCCCGTCGCCGGTTCCTTCCTCATAACAGTCTTCAAAAGCCAGAATGTCGTTGGGTGAACAATCCAACGCTTTACAAATCCGCCCAAGTGTCGCGGTGGTAACCGTCTGATTTCGACCCAGCTTCGTGATGGTTGATGAGCTCAGACCGGCAAGGTCTCTGAGCTCGCCCTTCCGAATTCCTCTGTCGATAAGCAACTTCCAGAGGTTTCTATAGTCCTCGCGAGGCGCGTTCGATGTGTCAACCATGCAGCCAGAATACCATATCGCATGACTATTCGTGCGATACAGCCAGCTTTGATCAAGGTGTACATTTGGGTATCGCATGACGCCCTACCGATACTTTTTACACCCTCGGGTGCTGCAGTGACTCGCAAACCCGGATCAGCTCTGCCCAGAGATCCTCAGCGGTCACTTTGCGTCCTTTCAAAACGCGAGAAACCCCTCGAGCTGCGTCTCTACGTAGGCTCAACGTCTCGCTCAAGGGACTTAACCTCGGTCGGGAGTTAGGTTAGGCTTACCTAAGTGGAAGGAGGTTTGCTGTGACAGACCGATCCGGTACAGTTCGACGCTCAGCTCGCGGAGGATTAACCGACTCAATTCTAGGTACCCGAAATCTCATGATGGTGGCCTCCCTGTCGGTGGTCGGCCTCATCATCCTCATCCCACTGAACTACATCGCGCCGGCGGGTGCGGCTTCGCAGAGCGCAGTCTGGCTCGGGGTGTCCCTTCTCGGACTTTGGGTCATTCCCTACCTCCTTCCTCTGGCCGTTGTGCGAAGGCCGGGCGCTTCGCTGCTGGCCGCGCTGATCATCGGAGTTGTGAGCGCATTTACTACTCCCACTGGGCCTGCCGCGATTGTCGGTAACGTCATTGGCGGGCTCCTGGTTGAGTTTCCCATGGCGTTGATGCTGTACCGGAAGTGGACGTGGTGGGCGTATCTGATCTCCGCCGCATTCTTCGGGGCATTTAACAGCCTGTTGTACCTCACGCTGCTCAAGCACGCGGTGGGAATCTCGGTATCGGGACTGATCGTGCTAGCGGGAGTCACGTCGTCCGTCATTGGCGGTTTGGCCGTCGTCGGACTAACCCGTTTGCTCAACAATGCAGGCGTAGGCGTAGGCGTAGACCATCGTGAGTGAAAGGCTGGCCTCCACTTTGAGCAGCGAGCAACGGTCTGTGAGCGAGTCCGCGCGGGCGCTCCTGGCGGTTGAGGATCTTTCCGTTCACTACTTGGGTCAGGACCGGTGGGTGCTGCAACGTCCAAGCCTGGTCCACCTGAGCGGTCAGGTAACGGCCGTCATTGGGCCCTCTGGATGCGGTAAAACTACCTTCGTCCGAGCCGTGTGCGGCCTTGTGCCCCACTGTCTGCCGTCCGAATACTCCGGCAGCGTTCAAATTACCGGCGCCGAAATCTCCGACGCCACGGTCCAGTTGATCGCTACCAATGTCGCCTACGTGGGACAAAATCCGGATGCCGCAGTCATTACCCGTACGGTGTATGACGATGTCGCGTTTGCGCTGCAGAACCTCTGCCTGCCTGTTCCTGAGATTGATCGACGGGTACGCGAGGCATTGGCTGCGGTTGGTCTGGAGACCAAGCTGTGGGAGAGCCCATGGAGATTATCGGGCGGCCAACGCCAGCGCCTAGCGATCGCGGTAGCACTGGCTATGCAGCCCCGCTTACTAGTCCTCGATGAGCCAACATCGATGATTGACACGCAAGGCACGGACGAGTTTTACAGCGTCATCCAACAGCTGGTTAGCGATGGCGTGGGCATCGTGGTGATCGACCATGACCTCGACCCGGTCCTACCCCTGTGCGATCACGTCATAGCGCTCAACGCGCAGGGCGCGGTGATCGCGCAGGGAACTCCACATGAGGTTTTTCTCAGCCATACCGCGGAACTTGAGGCGTGCGGAGTGTGGCTGCCCCGTGCGTTACGCGACGAATCCCCGCACCACGCCTTGACCTGCGAGCAGGCGGGCATTCGAGTTCCCCGCATCACGGATATCTGTGGTGATTCGGTGCAATATCAGCGGCGCACCGAAGCAGGATGGGAAACCATCGATCCGATTGACACGCTCGACGGTGGAGGCAGCGCCACGGTAGAGCTGGCAGATTTCTGTGTTCCCGGACGTTCCCCAGCTATCTCTATGCGGCTACGGGGTGGCGAGTTTATCGCCCTTATAGGGCCGAATGGCGCAGGCAAAACATCCCTGCTCGCGGCGCTGGCGGGTCTCATACCATCAAAGGCACAACGCGCTACGGTCTGCGGAGAGGTTGTGCGGCGAGGGCGGCACCAGGTCGGCTACGTGTTTCAAAACCCGGAACATCAGATGGTTTGTTCCACCGTGGCTGGCGAAATCTCCACGGGGGATGTTTCCGCGTCTAAAGCCGAGGCTATTGTGGAGCAATTCCATCTCTCCCAGTATCGAGACCAACACCCGTTGACTCTCTCAGGCGGCCAGATTCGTAGACTATCGGTGGCTACGATGGTCGCCGAGAGCCGCGATGTGATTGTCCTTGACGAGCCCACGTACGGCCAGGACTGGGCGAATACCTGCGAACTCATGGCCTTCATCGACGAACTGCGCGCTGAGGGCAGAACCGTCATCATGGCCACCCACGACCTAGAACTTGCCCTATCACGCTGCAGCCACATCATCGCGCTACCTGCTGCCGTTAGCGAAACTCGTGAAAACGCCGCATCCGCAGCACCAGCGAACCCGCCTTCGCCGTCCGTGCCCCGTGGACTCTTCTCATCGTTCAATCCTGTGACGTTGCTATTGGCGCTAATCCCGGCGATGGTCATGGTGTTCGTATGCAAGGACCCGGCCGTCAATGTTGGAGTGCTCATCGCAGCGAGCCTGGCCATGGTAGCCGCGAGAGCGAGTCGCGCTCGAACGGTCATGTCACTGCTAGCACCCTGGGTCATCGCAGCTGTGCTACTGCCGGTGTTCCGCTACAACTACACCATTGAAGAGGTCAGCCCACTCTACAATCACGGTGGCGAGCTTGCGGCAGCGAGCGGTATCGGGGCACTGTTGTCCCTCATGCTGCTTTCAGGCATCAGCACTCATCCGGAAGCGCTGCTTCGCACGTTGACGACGACGTTCAAGCTTCCCCATCGGGTCACTGCGGCGGGAACTGCGGCTGTCGCCTTCGTCACTCGTTTCCGGCAAGATTTCCAGCTGTTGCGCACAGCGCGGGCATTGCGGGGTATTGGGGCATCATGGGGGCCGTTAGCGCCCGCAATTCGATGGGTGGGTTCCCTCGTGCCACTGGCGATCCTCGCCGTCCAGCACGGCGAACGGGTTGCCCTGTCGATGGATTCACGTGGCTTTAGCGCCTATCCGCGGCGCACGGAACTCCAACACACACCGTGGCAGGTGCGAGATTGGTGCCTGGTGGGCCTCCTATGGGCCGTTACTGCGTTGCTGTGGTGGTGGCGCCAATGAACGTTTCGAAAGACTCGACTCGACAGGAGCCCGATGTGAGTATTTCCGTCGCCGCACTAATCCGCCCGGCCAAGGGCGCGATGGTCCTTTCCGCAGTCCTCACAGCCTTAAGCGCTATCGTCACGCTGGTGCCGTTCGTCGCCTTACACAACATGGCCGCGATCTGGCTTGACGGGCAGGTGCGCACCGGCTGGACCGGAAAGCCGTGGGTTTGGGCCGTGATAGCGGTGCTTTCGCTGTTCGTGGGCCAATTGCTCTACCTGTTTGGATTGGGTGTCACCCACGAGGCAGAAGCCAAGCTCCGACATCGGTTGCGCGGCAATGTGGTCCAAGCGCTGGGCAGTTTGCCCTTGGGTAGGGTCTCGCAGGTGCCGCACGGGGCCATCCGCAAGATGGTGTGTGACGATACCGCAGCCATCCATACTCTCGTTGCGCATGTTCCCGGTGATGTCACCAACGCCGTGGTCTCGATGGTCGTAGGCCTCGGGTATCTCGTGTGGGTCGATTGGCGACTGGCGCTCGCGCTCTTTGGAACGTGGGCCGTAGCGATCATGATCATCGTCAGCACGACCATGCGCGGCTATAGCGATATCACCGAGCGATTCGGACATGCCCAGACCGCACTGGCCGCAGCCACCGTCGAAATGCTTGAGGGCATTAAGGAGATCAAGAATTTCCAGGCCACCGATGCGACCCGAACGCGCTTTAACGCCGCCCGCCAGCAATTTTCTGCCATCTCCTTCGACTGGGTTCGTCGCTCCGGCAGAGCGATTAGTCTGCTCGGTTCGCTACTGCGTCCAGCCACGGTCTTCGTCACGGTCGCGTTACTGGCGGCGCTATTCGTCGCACAGGATTGGAGCACGCTGTCGGCGACGCTGCCATTCTTCCTGATCGCTCCCGGTATCCCGGAGGGGTTCACGGTGCTAGTCGGTCTGATGCAGCATATCTATGAGTCGCAGCTGGCGGCTCGCACCACGGCAGAGCTGCTTTCCGAGAAACCCATGCCCGAAGGCAGCCGCACCCAAGAAGAGGGCCCAAACCCCGGCCAAGTTGAGGTCTGTGAGGTTTCCTTCTCCTACGAGCCTGACGTGCCCGTTGTGCACGGTGTCTCCTTTAAGGCTGAGCCCGGAACGGTCACGGCTCTGGTGGGCCCGTCGGGCGGAGGGAAGTCCACACTGGCCCGGCTGATTGCGCGCTTTTACGACGTCAATGATGGCGTGGTACGCATCAGCGGTGTGGATGTGCGCGAGGCGAGTTTTTCGTGGCTACTTTCCCGCGTCGCGATCGTCCTACAGGACGTAACGTTGTCGAACGATTCGGTCCATACCAATATCGCGCTGTCGAAACCGTCGGCAACGCGCGCCGAGGTCGAGGCAGCAGCCCGTGCGGCATGCATCCACGATCGCATTATGCGTCTGCCCGAGGGGTATGACACCGTGCTTGGCGAGGTTGGTGGCTTCCTCTCGGGCGGTGAGCGGCAACGCATCACCCTGGCGCGAGCATACTTGCAGGATGCGCCGATCTTGATTCTCGACGAGGCCACCGCGCAAGCAGACCCCCAGTCGGAGCGTGCGATCCACGAAGCGCTCAGCACCTTGGCATCCGGGCGCACGGTGATCATCATCGCGCATCGACTCGCCACCATCCGAGACGCCGACCAGATCCTCGTGATTGAGGACGGCCACATCACTCAGCGTGGTAGGCACGAGGACTTGGTCGACCAAGCGGGGACCTATAGCGAGATGTGGCGGGCCCAAGAACTCCATTACATGGCCTAAGGAGAGACACGCTCATGTGGAAACTAATGATCAGGGTCGTCAACAGGGCCGAGTTGCGTACGTTGGTGGGCTGGTTCGCCTTCTCCGCTGTCCTACAAGGCATCACACTGGCGTTGATGATCCCCTTCCTTCGGGCATTATTCTCCCGCTCTGAAACCCTTGGCACCTGGCTCGTCGTCGTTGCCATCCTCGGCGCGATCACGGTGACGGTCGACACCTTCGCGATGTACCGCTCCTATCGGATCAGCGTCTATGAAGTATGCGATACCTTAATTGATCGCGTAGCAGATCATGTCTTGCAGCTGCCGCTTGGGTGGTTTAATGCCAAACGCGAAGCGGACGTGGCTAATGCGACATCCAAGGAGATCAACACCCTGTCGCATCTGGCATCAATGGTGATCCCGAACCTGTGCAACGCCTTCATCGTGCCGTTGGTGATGCTCGTTGCCACCGCATTCATTGAGTGGCCGTTAGCTGTGGTCATGGCAGTGTCGATCTTGCCGTTTATTCTCACGTGGCGGAAAATGTCGGCGGCAACAACCAGAGCCAATGACATGGAAGACCGTACCTCGGCCGCCGCAGCCGGCCGGTTGATTGAGTTCGCCAGGCTACAACCGGTGCTTCGAGCCACGGGTGCCGCAACGTCGTGGGACCCCGTACAAGATACTCTGCAAGCCGACTCTGAGGCGACGTTGGCCGGGCTTCGGATCAAGGGCCGACCTGCCCAAGGATTCAACCTCATCGCTAACGTGACTTTCGCGGTGGTGCTCGCCTTGGGGCTGTCGTTCGTGACCGGAGCGCGTCTGGACCCGATAGCGTATCTGGTGATCGCGGCGGTCAGTGCGCGCATGCTACTGCCGCTCACAAAAGCCGCGCTCTACGCATCTGAGGTCGATAACGCCGCAGTGGCGTTGCGCCAGATGGGAATAATCCTTGATGCCGCGCCACTTGCCGAACCTGATTCCGAGCAGGCACGGGAACCGCGTGGGACGTCGATTGAATTCCGAGGAGTGTCGTTTTCCTACGAGTCAGGCCGGCCTGTCCTAGACGATGTCTCGCTCACCGCCCCGCAGGGAGCAGTCACCGCACTAGTGGGGCCGTCAGGGGCCGGGAAGTCGACGATCTTGCGTCTCACCGCAAGGTTTTGGGATGTCGACGCCGGTAGCGTGACCATCGGTGGGGTGGACGTGCGCGAGATTCCAACCACGCGGATCATGGAGCTGACCTCGATGGTGTTCCAGGACACCTACCTGTTTGACACCACGATCCGGGAGAATCTGCGGATTGCCCGTCCCAATGCGACGGACGCCGAGTTGGAAGAAGCAGCTCGCAAGGCGAGACTTGATCGGGTGATTGAGGCGCTGCCTCACGGTTGGGATACCGAAGTGGGGCCTGCCGGGCAGAGCCTGTCTGGAGGTGAGCGCCAACGAGTGGCAATCGCTCGGGCATTCATCAAGGATGCTCCGATACTGCTGCTCGACGAGATTACCTCGGCGCTGGACGGCGAGAATGAATCGGCGATTAGCGACGTCATCAGTCAACTATCTGAGGGCCGCACTGTGATCGTGGTAGCGCACAGACTATCCACCATAGATAGCGCCGATCAGGTGGTCTTCCTCGAACCCTTAGCGGACGGTGCTAGCGTCGCCGAAACCGGCACGCCTAAGGAATTGTCTAGTCGGCCCGGACGGTTCCACGATTTCGTGGCTGCCGCCGATGCGTCGTATCGTTGGCAGCTGAGACACACCTCAGATTAGCGGACGCGGTCCCGGTGCCAGGCGCCAAGCCCTAAACCCACAGCTCGAATCGGAGTACCTCGACACGTTTGGCACACGTGGGGGTGCGGACATGGCGCTAGTGGGATCATTTGCGAACAGCATCTCGCTGATGAGCGAGGGCGCTACTAATCACCAAGGGAGTTGAGTCCCTCATAGTGGTGTAGCGGGGTGGTCGTGCTGGACAGCAGGGCGGTCACCGTGTGATCCTCGAGTTTCGTCCCCTACAACTCACTCGCGAAAGGCCACACGATGACCGCTACCCATATTGTCGACCCTGCCGGGCTGCTTGGCGAACTGCTTGCCGAGGCGTCACCTGTTGCAGACTGTGATCAACGAGTTGCTGTCTGCGGATGCTGATGCGGTTGCAGGTGCCGAGTACGGCCGCCCAGATCCCGACCGACGTGCCCAGCGCAACGGCTACCGCCACCGGCCTCTCGATACCCGTGTTGGGACCTTGGACATCGCGGTCCCGAAACTACGCCAGGGCACCTATTTCCCTGAGTGGCTGCTGGAGCGTCGCAAGCGCGCCGAGTCCGCATTGATCACTGTTGTTGCCGACTGCTATCTCGCTGGAGTCAGTACTCGCCGGATGGACAAGTTGGTCAAGACGTTGGGAATCGACCGGCTGTCGAAGTCCCAGGTCTCTCGCATGGCCGCCGAGTTGGACGAGCACGTCGCCGAGTTTCGACACCGTCCACTAGGCGATGCTGGGCCGTTCACGTTCGTGACCGCCGACGCGTTGACGATGAAAGTTCGCGAGGGAGGTCGTGTGGTCAACGCGGTCGTCATGCTCGCGACCGGGGTCAACGCCGACGGGCATCGCGAAGTCTTAGGGATGCGGGTCGCCACGAGCGAGACCGGCCCGGCCTGGAACGAGTTTTTCGCCGATCTGGTCGCCCGAGGACTGTCCGGGGTCCGGCTGGTCACCTCCGACGCCCACCAAGGCCTCGTGGAAGCGATCGCAGCGAACCTGCCCGGTGCCGTCTGGCAGCGTTGCCGCACTCACTACGCCGCGAACCTGATGAGCATCACTCCCAAGAGCTTGTGGCCGGCGGTCAAGGCCATGCTCCACTCCGTCTATGACCAGCCTGACGCCGATGCTGTTCACACCCAGTTCGACCGGCTGCTGGACTACACCGCCGAGAAACTCCCCGACGTCGCAGACCACCTCGATGCCGCCCGCACTGACATTCTCACGTTCACCAGCTTCCCGACCGAGGTCTGGTAGCAGATCTGGTCGAACAACCCCACCGAACGGCTGAACCGCGAGATCCGGCGCCGCACCGATGCGGTTGGGATCTTCCCAAACCGGGAAGCGATTGTCCGGCTCGTCGGCGCCGTCCTGGCCGAGCAAACCGATGAATGGGCAGAAGGCCGCCGCTACCTCGGCGTGGAAGTCCTCGCCAAGAGCCGCCTCAACCTGATCACCACACCCACAACCACGACCGATGCCGACATGCCCGCACTCGCAGGCTAAAACCCCAAACGAGAGGAAAACACCGTTACACCACTACAAGGGACTTGACCCCCAACTTGCTAAAAGTGAAGTGCCCCAGGTTTTGTTCCGTTTGAGTAGATGGGAAAATCTGGAACATGCCTAGAAAATTTGATCAGGATGCTAAGGACCGTGTGGTCCGCCTCGTGGAAGATCGCATCCTGGCGGAGAACAT